>CAYOSW010000004.1:0-72147 GCA_964406775.1 uncultured Gammaproteobacteria bacterium | reverse complement strand
ATAAAGATTTATTTTCAGAATCTGCTGACAATTTAATCATTCTTCTTACAGCAGATAAAAAAATAATTGAGGAGCGTTTAAGAAGACAATTCACTTCAAAAAAAATTATGCCGTTTTTAAATTCTGACGGTTCGGGTTCGCGATATAAAGGGGAGGATCTGGTAGAGCATCAGGTAAGGGATTCTCTGGAGGCCCTGGAGAAGCGCAGGGAAAAATATGAAGATCTGGCTGATCTGGAAATTGATACTTCTGCTTTTAAACTGCCTGAAAGTATGATGAATTTAAACGCTGTTATAGGTGATCCGGTAAATCATTCGCTTTCTCCTAAAATGCATAATGCAGGATATAAGGCTTTGGGGATTGAGAACTGGAATTTATTTATTGCCTGTAAAGTAAAAGAGGCTAAATTAGGAAAATTTATTGATGCGGTACGGGATCTTGAGATTAAGGGGGTGTCTGTAACTGTTCCTCATAAAGAAAAGATCATTGCGCTGCTTGATGATGTTGATGAGACAGCAAAGAAAATAGGGGCGGTGAATACGGTTGTAAATATTGAAGGAGTTTTAACGGGTTACAACACCGACTGGATCGGGGCTGTAAACGCTTTAGAAGAGAAAACCGGTTTAAAAGATAAAAAAACGGTAGTAATAGGAGCCGGTGGAGCAGCCCGTGCAGTGGTTTACGGTTTGGTGTCCCGGGGCGCAAATGTTAAAATTTTTAACAGAACAATCGAAAAGGCAAAATCTCTGGCGGCAGAATTCGGTTGTAGTTTTAGCGGGATGGAATCAATAGGTGAAATTTCCGGAATGGATATTGTCATCAATACTACTACGGTCGGAATGAATACGGATGAAAGTCCGGTTGATAAAAAGTTTTTAAAACGGGATCAAATCATTATGGATATAGTCTTTTCGCCGAAGGAAACTAAATTGTTGCAGGATGCAAAAGAGCAGGGAGCGGTAGTTGTGTATGGTTATGAGATGCTTTTATCCCAGGGTGCAGAACAATTTAAAATGTATACGGGGTTTGAAGCGCCGATAAAAGAGATGGAGGAGGTATTACTAGATGACTGAGTTTAAATACTGTTTACCTGTTATTCAAAATTCAAAGGACGAAGTTCTTGCGGTTATCTCCGGCAATCCGGAATATGATTTTTATGAGATCTGGCTTTCTTACATTCAGGATTTGGATTTTGATTTTGTCTGGAAGATTTCAGATCTTTACCCGGACAAGCTACTCTTTTTATTCAGAAAAAAAGATCTGAAAAAATCGGATCTTAAAAAAGAAGAAAGAGAAAAGATAATAAAATTATTGGAAACGTCCGCAAATTTTTTAGATCTTGATATAAATGATCAAAAAGAAGATTTGGATTTTATAAAAAATGAAAAGTTAAATAATAAACTGATTGTTTCCTATCATAATTATGAAAGTACTTCGGATTTGTCCGATCTACAGGATCTGGTTTCTAAAATGGAAGCATATAATCCGACAATCTTTAAGTTTTCCTGTTTTTGTAAAGAAGAGGAAGATGGGGTAAAATTACTGACTCTTCTTATTAAGCTTAAAAAGGAAAATAAAAAATTCCTGATTAGCGGTATGGGTAAAGAGGGGAGGATTGTAAGAATATATTCGGCTTTATGGGGTAATGAATTTAACTTTGCCCCGGCAGAAAGTCAGGGAGAATCAGCTCCGGGACAGATGACGAGAAGTGAATTAGAAAAGATATTGGAGATTTTAAAAAATGGCGGGTAATACGTTTGGACAATTATTTAAAGTAACAACATTCGGAGAGTCTCACGGAGGCTGTGTGGGTTGCGTGGTTGACGGTTGTCCTCCGGGAATTGAAATAACCGAAGCGGAAATTCAAAAAGAATTGGATAGAAGAAAACCCGGTCAATCATCGATTACTTCTCCCAGAAAAGAGGAAGACGAGATTAAAATCCTGTCGGGGTATTTTGAGGGTAAAACTACCGGTACTCCTATATTAATGCTGGCATATAACAAGGATATGCGTCCCGAAGACTACGACCACTTAAAAGACGCATTCAGGCCATCGCATGCGGATTTTACTTATGAAATGAAATACGGAATCAGGGATTTCCGGGGATCGGGAAGGGCTTCAGCAAGAGAAACTCTGGCGAGAGTTGCAGCCGGTGCGATTGCTAAAAAATATCTGAAAGAAAAACTGGGAATTGAAATTTTAAGCTTTGTTTCTCAAGTCGGAGATATAAAAACTGATATCGATTTTAACTCCGTTACAGCTGAAGGAATTGAATCAAATATTATCCGTTGTCCGGATAACAAAGCCGCTTTAAAAATGATATCCCTTGTTGAGAAAATGAGGGATGACGGAGATTCAATCGGTGGAGTTATCACGGGTGTAATTAAAAATGTTCCCGCAGGTTTAGGTGAACCTGTATTCGATAAATTAAATGCCGATTTAGGTAAAGCTATGTTATCGATAAACGCGGTTAAGGGGTTTGAGATAGGTTCGGGATTTGCCGGAGTTGTTAAACCGGGCAGTGAACACAATGACGAGTTTATGATCAGTGACGGAAAAATTAAGACAAGGACTAATAATGCGGGAGGGGTCTTGGGCGGGATTTCCTCGGGTGAAACAATTTACTTCAGGGTGGCCTTTAAAAGTGTATCGACAATTAAGAAAAAACAGCATACGGTTAACCGTAATCTGGAAGAAGTCGAACTGGAAGCTTCAGGGCGTCACGATCCCTGCGTTCTTCCTCGTGCGGTTCCGGTAGTTGATGCAATGTCGGCCCTGACAGTTATGGATCATTATCTGCGTAACAAAGCCCAAAATTCCTAACTCTAAGATTGTAAGCCAGCCTCGGTTTTGCTATTATTTCCACATTATGAAAAGAACATTGATTTTAGACTGCAATGACAAGGTCGGAGAAACAGTAACGGTATCCGGATGGGTCCAGGTCAGGCGCGATCACGGCAAGATCGGTTTTCTTGATGTGGCTGATAGAACCGGAATTATCCAGGTTTTTTGCACAAAAGAAAATTTAGGCGATATCAGACCTCAGGATGTAGTTGAGATCACCGGAAAAGTTGCAGGCCGGCCGGAAAAACTGATAAATCCTAACTTAGCTACGGGTAAGATCGAGCTTCAATCCGAAACCGTTAAGGTTATATCGAAAGCTGCAGAACTACCTTTTGATCTTGCTATGAAGGATTTAGAACTCCAGCTTCCTACCCTTTTGGATTTCAGATCACTGACATTGCGTCATCCGCAGGTAAGGGCAATTTTTAAAGTCCAATCGGCAATTCTCGAAGGATTCAGAAAGGTTTCCAAAGAGCTGGATTGTGTGGAGATTGTTGTTCCGGAAATTGCAGTAGGTTCAACCGAAGGAGGCGCGGAGGTCTTTAAAGTTGATTATTACGGTCACCAGGCGACAATGACTCAGTCTCCGCAACTATATAAACAAATGCTGGTGCCTGTTTTCGAAAGAGTTTTTACGATCGCTCACGCTTACCGGGCTGAACCTTCGGTCACAACGAGGCATTTATCCGTTTCAACTCAAATGGATTGTGAATTCGGATTTGTTAATTTCGAAGAACTACTCGATATGCTCGAGAAAGTGGGAACAGAAGTTTTGAAATATGCGGAGGAAAATTGTCCGGAAGAATTAAAAGAATTTAATGTGGAGCCGGTTGCCTTCGGGAAAATCCCGCGCCTGACTTTAAGGGAAGCCCAGGAAGTAATTTATAAAGAATTCGGAAGGGATAACCGTAAAGAGAAAGACTTAACTCCCCAGGATGAAGTTGATATCTGCAAATGGGCAAATAAAGAGCACGGTTCAGATCTCGTTACCATAACCCACTTCCCCACTAAAAAACGTGCTTTTTATACAATGCCTGATCCTGAAAATCCGGAATACAGCTTAAGTTATGATTTATTATTCCGAGGTCTGGAAATTTTGTCGGGAAGCCAGAGAATCAGCGATTACGACCAATTGGTAGAAACAATAAAAGAAAGAGGAATGAACCCGTCCCAGTTTGAAATGTATCTGCAGGCATTCAGATTCGGAATGCCTCCTGAGGGTGGATTTTCTTTCGGACTTGAGAGGATGACAATGAATTTACTCAAGCTTGCCAACATCAGGCAGGCATCGCTTTTCCCCCGCGATATGGAAAGGGTGGATGTCCGTTTATCAACCTTGAAGTAATTTAATGAAACTGCCTCCCTTTCTGACATCAAAATCCGGCAAGCGCAAAATCAGAATTCTGGCCTTTGTTATTCTGCTTGTTGCAGGTTCAATTATATTTTTGCTTACCGGGCCGAGAGCTTTGGATTTAGTTGAAAGCCGAGCTTCCTCGCAAAATTTACCTCCTCAGGTAATGCCGTTTCAGGGGAGTGTTCTTGCAGAAACAATTGCCCCTCAAAAGCCTCAAGTTCAAATAGCCTCAAAAAATATAGCCGAACCTGAACTCAGTGCAAAGGCCGTTACCGCATACGATACCGAAACCGGGAAAATGCTTTATCAAAAAAATATGAATTCCAGAATGGCTCCGGCTTCAACAACAAAAATAATGACGGCTATAGTTGCCATAGAGCATTTTAACAACAGCGACCTACTCACGGTTCCGGCGGATGCTTTGGTCGGCGGTTCGAATATGGGTCTTAAGGCCGGGGAAGTTATGACTTTCAGGAGTCTGCTTTACGGTATGATGTTAAATTCCGGTAATGATGCGGCTTTTACGATCGCTTTAAATTATCCGGGAGGATTTGATGCCTTTATCTCAAAAATGAATCAGAAAGTGGCGGAATTGGGCCTTGAGAATACACATTTTGATAATCCTGCAGGTTTTGATAGCGCAACTCACTATTCCTCGGCTTATGATTTACTGCAAATCGGAAAAGAAGCTATGGCAAATGTCCGTTTAGGTAAAGTTTTTTCAACAAAAGAAACACAAGTTACCTCAATAGACCGTTCCCAGACTCATGTTCTGAAGAATTTGAATAAGCTTTTAGGTGAAGACGGTGTTATCGGTATAAAAACCGGGACTACCGAGATGGCGGGGGAGAGTCTGGTCGGACTTTCCGAGAAAAACGGGCATACGGTTTTAACGGTTATGTTAAACAGCAAGGACAGGTTCGGTGAAACAAAAAACCTGCTTGACTGGATCTACGAGAATTACACCTGGGTAGTTAATTAGCGTTTTCGACAAATTCACTTTTTACAGCCGGTACAAGTCCCGCGAACTCAGGTCCCTCAAATACAAATACGGGCTGCAGATAATTAGCATATTCCTCTGAAAGATAATAACCGATATAAACCTTGGTTATTGAGGCACTTCCTGATCTGGGTTCAAGAGCTACAAATCCGTCGCCGTTTTTTAGCTCCTCAAAAGCCTCCTCCACAGTTTTAATCGGATAGGTTCCGAAATTCTGCAAATCAATCGGCCAGAAGGTATAGTCCATCAGGATATATTTTTTATCCGAATCCCGGCTGCTGGTCCCGACAGTTTTAATTAAGCCTTCTTTAAATTTAGGAGTGACAATAGGTACGTCCTCAATGCTGTCCTGCCAGAGATTGATCGTCACCAGAGTACTGTCCTTTTTGACGGGGTTATTATAAACGACTGATGTACGCCCGGTTTTTAACTGATCTTTAAGGAGTCCTCTGCTGGTTAAATATGCCCTAAATTGACGGGCCTGGCCATCCTCGTCTATAAAATCCTCTATGCGCTCGGAGCTTTGGGCGCTCGGTGTGGCGGTGCTCCTTCGGAATTTAAAATTACCCGTATCCAGATCCACAATTAATTCCCCGCCGTTTTTATCATCAATAAACTTATATTGGGTCGCCGAAAGAGATTGAGGTGTCTGATTAAACTCAAGGTCTTTAGCGAGTTTTTTTGCGCGGTCCAAAGCCAATAAATCGGTAGCCAGTTGAGCGACGGAATAAATCTTGAATAATTTAGGTGTATCAGTAGGCAGAGATCCGGTATCTGTATCCATAGAATAAGAAAAATTGGATGAGGCAACAGTTGAGTCGGGAAACTTGAGCTTGGGTAGCGGTCCGAAGGCTAACGTCGGTGCCTCTTCAACAGGAGGTAGGCTCGGCAGATAGATGTAATTATAGTAATAATGCCAGATTCCCCAGGTAGCAAAAATTATGAATAGGGTGATCGCAGTAACGATCATTCCCTTCTTGGTAAAAGCGGCAGCTTCGGTTAGGGTCATATGGTATGGCGTATAGCCTGCAAGTTATATTATACTTCAGATCATATGGAAGTTAGAACCAGAATTGCGCCTTCCCCAACAGGCGAAGATTTACATATAGGTAATCTTTATACAGCTTTAATAAATTGGGCGTTTGCAAGGAAAAATAATGGTAAATTCGTAGTGCGGATTGAAGATACGGACCGTGAAAGGTATGTTGAAGGCGCCGAGAAAACTATTTTAGCTTCAATTGCCGCCTTCGGTTTAAAACCTGATGAAAGTCCTGAAGTCGGAGGACCTTTTGAGCCTTACAGACAATCGGAAAGACTGGAGTTATATCAGGGTTACGCACAGGAACTGATAACTCTGGATCTCGCATATAAATGTTTTTGCTCCAAAGAAAAGCTGGAGAAAATCAGGAACGAAGAGATGGCCTCAAGAACTAAGAAGAAACACCGCGAATATTGTGACGCTAATGCAACAGGGGAAAAATTTGTAATCAGGTTAAAAGTTCCGGAAAATGAAGACATAACATTCGATGACTTAATCAGAGGCAAGATTACGATAAACAGCAAAGAACTGGATGACCAGGTTTTACTTAAATCCGACGGTTTTCCGACGTACCACCTTGGTGTCGTAGTAGACGATTATTCAATGAAAATTTCCCACGTTATAAGGGCAGAAGAGTGGATTTCCTCAACTCCGAAACACGTGCTGTTGTACAAAGCCTTCGGTTGGGAATTGCCTGTTTTTGTTCATTTGCCGATTTTACGTAATTCGGATAAATCTAAATTGTCAAAAAGGCGCAATCCGGTTTGGGTTTCCTGGTATTTAAAAGACGGATATTTGCCTGAGGCGATTTTAAATTATCTTGCGCTGATGGGTTGGTCGCATCCGGAACAAAAGGAAATTTTCCCGATTGATGAATTCATAGAGAAACTTGATTTAAAAGATTTTTCTCCCGTCGGTCCGGCTTTTGATCCGGTAAAACTGGACTGGATAAATGGGGAATATATTAGAAAAATGACGGATGAGGAATTGGCAGGCAGGCTGGAAAAATATCTCAAAGAAGTTGATCACATAGCCAAAAATATACCGGATACGGAAATCCTGGTGAAACTGGTCCCGCTGATCAAGGAACGGATTAAGAAACTTTCTGATTTTATTCCATTAACGGATTTCTTTTTCGGAAAACCGGAATATGATATGGCGCAAATTGAAAAAGTGAAAATTCAGGATAAAAAAACAGCACTGCAGAAAATTTCAGAAAAATTGGGGCAGTTAAAAAACCCCTGGGACTCAAAAGAATTTGAAGAAGCCTTTAAAGCTTTGGCTGTTGAGCTGGGGACTTCGAATTTGGATATGTTTCAACTGATCCGGGTCGCGGTTTCCGGACAGCTGGTAACTCCCCCTCTTTTTGAATCAATACAAATATTAGGGGAGGATGAAGTGAAAAATAGAATTGCCGGATTGGAAGAATATTTGAAAAATCCCGAGGAACCTAGATACTAAGCATCCAGGGTATTAATTTTAGCAGCTAAGATAAAATCATTTTCGGTAAGTCCTTTAGCAGCGTGAGTGGAAAGATTCAGACTGACCTTGTTATAGAAAATATAGATATCCGGGTGATGACCTTCCGATTCAGCGATATCGGCCACTTTATTCACAAATTCCATAGCTTCTTTAAAATTTTTAAATTTAAAGTCTCTTTTGATTTGATCACCTATCAAAAACCACCCCTCAACAACAGGAAGATATTCTTTGATTTTACCGATCGGTAATTTTCCTTCACCGTTTTCACAGGGAACACAATGCTTTTTAGTCAGGTCGTTCACAGCTATATTATTACAGGAGATTGGTATTTTCTCAACTTCGGAACCTTCCAGGCTATAAGAAGCGTTAAGGCAACAGTTATTATTCCGCCCGAGACGACTGAGAACGGAGCCCCGAAGAATTGAGCGACAAATCCGGCTTCCGCCTCTCCCGCCATAGGTCCGCCCTGAACAAAGATCATATTGACGCCAATCATTCTGCCTTTCAAATGATCAGGCGTAAGAATCTGGCGCATTGTGGTCCGGAAGATTGCCGATATCATATCTCCTACACCGACAAAGCAAAGGAAGATAATGGCCGCAAGAAAAGAACCCGATAATCCGAAAGCGGCTGTTGCCGCGCCGTATAAAGTGACGCCGGCTAAAATCCAGAGGCCCTGGTTTTTAATTTTATGGACGGAGGCAATAACTAAACCCGCAATCGTTGATCCGATCGCGGGAGCGCTGTACAAAAGCCCCAGTCCTTTGGGGCCGATCATAAAAATATCTTTTGCAAAAATGGGAAGAAGAGTTGTGGCGGAGGAGAAGAAATTGGCAATAAAATCCAAAGCCATAGTGTAGATTAATATCTGATTAGTCAGTACAAAATGTATGCCTTCCCAGAGCGATTTGAAAGAATATGAAACCTCGTTTACGATTGTATGCGGCTTAATATGTATCGGGATAAGTAAAAGAACATAGATGATGAAAGTAATTGAATTAAAAGCATAAACTGCCTCAACGCCTAAAAACTCAATTACAAATCCGGCAATTGCGGGACCAAGCATAAGTGAAACCTGACGGCCAATAGTCTGAAGGGAAAATGCATTGACAAAATATTCCTTGGGAACAAGCTGAGGGATTATCGACTGGCGGGCCGGTCCCTGAAAAGCCAGCGCGGCAAAACTTAAGAAAACCAGAATATATATAGCAAGCGGATTAATAGTGTGGAAATAGCTCATCATTGTCAGAGTCAGAGCTACAAAACAGGGGAATATCTGGGAAAAAAGCAAAACTTTTTTTCTATTTAATTTATCAACAATCAGTCCGGAAGGAAGAGAAAAAATTATTACTGCCAGAAAGGCGGATAATCCGACGAATCCAAGTGAGGCAGCTGAACGGGTAATCTCGTAAATCTGCCAATTTACGGCAACGACCTGCATTTGGGTTCCTACTTCTGAAAACAAAGTACCGAAATAGTAATTTCTAAAATCAGGGAATTTTAACGAAGAAAATGTTTTCAGATTGCTAACCACAAATTCTGATTGTATCAGAAAAATCCCGGACCATTAAGGCATAGGTTCAACTTTTTGCCCGAAATCCGAGTTTACAAAATAGATAGGTTGGGGTCCGAAAAAATCTACAATTCCGGCACTTATATCTTTTCCTAAGGTCCCCAATTCGTCGCTATAACTCCAGACAGCCGTTCCTCCGCCGATTAATAATCCGCTGACTAGAATTATTCTTCCTGAATATGCGGGGATTCTCTTTCTGAATGCTGATTGTCTTTGAGCCAAAGATTCAGCAAAGGCCCGAAGCGGTTGTAGGGAGATTCTTGGCCAGGAAGGCAGCTCTCCGGGTAAGATAAATGGATTATCTCTTTCGGGCGCCGGGTGTTGTGCACTTTCGACCATAAGTTTAAGGCGATTATAAACAAGCCGGCCTTTTTTTAACATAGACAGATTAAATTGTTTGGAAAGCTGATTTCTGGTAAAATTTGTAAACTTATTGCGGGATCGTCTAATGCAACACGCCCCATTAGACGGAACTGATTAGTAAGTAATATATATTGCGGATTCGTCTAATGGTAGGACGACAGATTCTGGATCTGTCTATTGGGGTTCGAATCCCTGATCCGCAGCAAAGAAAATTTTGCTTCGCTTGAAGCGGAAATTTTCTTTTGGGACGGAAGGATTCGGATTAAATCTTTGATTTGGTTCGGAATTCGCCGCAGGCGAATCGTGTTCATCCCTGATCCGCAGCAAACTCGGAATAACAGGGTTAGAAGTATCCGAATAGGTTGATAAATCAAGCAATTCTTCGGGTTCGAATGCGTCCAGTAAAATCTCTATTTTTTCCTGCATTCCACTAATAATAGTGAATGGTTTATGCGGGTATAACGACAATAACCTATCTTTTATCATTAGGTTCGAACCAATTTTTGAAAGGATGAGCTAATAACATTTGTGAATTTACCATTTACACCTACATCATTTAAAAAATTCGACATTCTTCAACAATTAATGGAGTTTGAGAGTGAAAAAGGAGAAAAAACGCTTTGGAGTGGTGTCAAGGCAGTTTTGGTTTGGGGAGCAAGTATCCACCACCAACATCTCGGATCTTTCATAGGAATAAACCATGTAAAGAATGCTTTAGAATACTGTGTCGAAGAAAAATTTATTACTGAAAAAGAAAAGGAACGAATACAAGGTAGTGCACGCCATATTTTAGAAAGTCTTCCAGTTTATGGGTTTGGAGAAGTAGGAGACGCACCTGATCCTAAGCAACCAAGTGTAAAGATTAATAGAGAAGGCATTTTAGCTGGTCGCGTATTAACTGAGACGAAGTTTTTGAAAAATACTTGGTGGAGATCCAATATTTGGACGATTGTTTGGTGGGTAGTACTTACCGCATCTGCTCTAATTCTAATTTCTCAGGTAATAACAGCAATAAAAAGTATTTCATTAGAAATTATTCCATTACATAAAAACATTTATACCCATCCAGCACCTCGCCATCGTTAATTTGAAATGAATAAATAAGTATTTATGAACAAGAAAATTACACTGGAAGAAGTGATACTTGAACTACAGCCATTTTCAGAGGAATTAGTCACTTGGTGTAAAACGCATCTAGATTTTTTTAAAGCACTAAAAAATATTTACCCAGAAAAATTTGTCTCTCCTGCAATGATAGTTACTTCATATCCTACAAATGGAGATGAAGTTATTGGAGTTTACACATATCATCACGAGATCAAAACTCCTATTTTCAAACAAGATTTCATTATCAATGTTGGCAGAGCTGACAAAGAGTTTGTTTTGTATACAAGAAATCCCACTGGTAGTAGCAAGAACGTCAAAGATATCAATGAATTTTTTGCAAAATATAGCAAATATGGATATACTAAAGAAGCTCACCATTTAACTCTTGAGCAATTACCTGAACAACTACAAGATAGAGCAAAAAAAGCTATTGCATTTGCTGAAAAACTAAAGACAGGTCTTCCTCAACAAGTTCCACAAGCTCTCATTGATAAAATCTACAAGGAAGTAATGGAGATAAAGAGAAAAGATCGAATAATTAAAGAAAAATTAAAAAACGATGAACATTAGATACTAGCAAGTAATTAAAATGCTAGAATAGGAGTATGCTTGAATTATCTTCAAATACAATAAAAGCACTTGGGATATTTGGTCGCCTCTCCAAAGATCAGGAAGCATTCTTCGACAATTTGGAGAAAAAATACAGCAAAAAGCCTAATCCCATATCTGGATACGACGTTTTTAGACATTTAACTTTAACATTCATACACGATGCTTCAATCCGAGATGTTCGGGATCAACTTGATCTTTTGCACGATTTGAAACGTTTTCTTCCTGTTAAATTGCGTACTAAAAAGGTTTTTATAAAAGATGAAGTCACAATGGCTGGTGCAGAACATATTGCGATTGAGTTTGGATTAGAACAGACGGAAGATCTAGTTGCATTTGTTAGAGAAAGAGCTGGAGACAATACCGTAGCAACGCCGTATACAAAAGTTGTTTGGTTTGTTCCAAAAGAGCATCAACAAAAGGTTATCGATGAACTTTCTGATTGCAAAGAATTAGTTTTTACTGATTTTTACCTCGTTAGCAATAAACAAGACGATGCAAATACTATTTATACAACTAGTCTCTTTTATAGATAGTTCCGAATATTAAATTGACCTTGTGTTGTCTGATAGTATGTTCGAATAGCGTTTTTGTACGCCAGCAAACCTTACATTACTTTTCTCTCCTGGAGTGGATACTGAAAATTGAATCAACGGCTTTTTTGATCAGGAAACTTACACCGATAAAGAAAATAAGATAAAGCACCGTAGCGATTCCGGCAGGAAAATATTTATACAGAAAATCATAGCGGTATAAAACCGGCCATTGTATAAGATAAATCTCGTAGGAATAGACCCCAAAAATTCCCAGAACTTTTGAGTGATAAGGAAAAAGCAAAACTATAAAAATAAACGAGGCCATAGTTATTAAACTGATTGATTGTTCAATTGTTGTTTTTTCTCCTACGCCCGAATGTATTGCTGTATAACTTATGGATAAGACTAAAAAGAACACCAGGACATACCGTAAAAAGGGATTAACGCCCTTAATTAAACTTGTTAAACGGTATTTTGAATTCTGGAGAATGGCAAAAGTTATACCGATAGGAAACGCGATGAAGTGAAGTTTATAAAGTTTTAAAACATCCGGTACGACCGGTAAATTTTGTCTTAAAACAAAAACGCTGATAATTAAAATTAGAGCGGCAGAAAGAATCGGTGCTTTTTTCCAGAATACGAGAGGGAATATCATATAATAAAAAAGTATCAGTGTGAAATACCAAAGCGGAGAATTAAAACTCAAATATATATCGGCATAAGGGACAAATCCAAAAAATAAATGTGTTAAAGTTTCTTGGGAATATTTGATCTTCAGAAAAAAACAATCCATTGTTAAGAATGTAACCAGAATGAGCCACATTGGCAGGAAAATCCTGGATAATCTTTTCCAGTAAAAACCTAGAACAGAGTGATGAGATTTTAAAGCCGATATCGTAAGTCCGAATCCGGAAAGAAAAAGAAAGATATTTACCCCGACTCCTCCGGCGACCGAAAGAGGATAAAGAAAGGATCTTCCCGAATCGAGGAAATAACCGATGTGGGAAAAAATAACCATTAATATGGCAACACCTTTGAGTTGATTAGTATGCTCAATATTCATTTCGTGCGGTTTTTTATCTTTTTGGGCTGTAATTAGAACTGCCAGAAGTAGAATTATTGAAAAGACGGAGGTTTGAAAGTAGGGATCTGGGATACTAATCAGCATTAATTAAATCTCCCCAAAAAATATACCCGGCTGAGGACGGATGAAAGCCGTCGTAAGAATAATAAATATCCTGATTATCTTTAAAGTTTTTGAAAGATGAAGTGTACAGATCAAAGTATTTTATCTTTTTGGATTTTGCTATTTCAAGCAATATTTTATTGTATCTTTTTATTCTGTAGTCCATAAAATAATTAAACGGCGGCAATATTAAAGAATCTGTCCCAAGATAGGGAATATTTATCAGTAGAATTCCGGCTTGCGTATTTGCCTGAAGACTATCCACAATTTTTTCTACAGTAAGCTGAAAATCTTTTTCACCGACATAGTCGTGTACGTCGTTTGTGCCAATCATCAAAGTGACAAATCCGGGATTTATCTCTAAAGCCTCAGGTAACTGAAAGGTGACTACATCTTGAGAAACGGCTCCGGGCCGGGCAAGATTGCTTACCTCAACCGACTTGTATTTGTTTAGAAATTTTTTAGCGAAAACGAAAGGATACGTGTTTTGATAGTCCGGGGCGCCGAATCCGTAAGTCAGACTGTCCCCCAGAGCTGTGTATTTAAGTACCTCTGAGCCCTGACCTTCCGTTAAAGTATATGAAGCTTGAATTTTCGAAACGGGAAATTGATTCGTATATTCAAAAATTCTGGCATAAGACCTGTTAAGATAAAATACCGACAGTAAAATGAGGCAAATGACTAAGGCTGTAAAAATTTTTTTACGCCTTTTTCCGGATCCATAAGCGGGCATAAATTAAGTATAACAGGAGAAGGGCCTAACTTTGAGGGGCTGGTTGCGGTGTTTGACCCGGGGTTGAGGACGCATTGGTGTAAACAGACTTGCCGAATCCGAGAACCATATATCCTATAAATGAAAATAGCCCGAGAAGTACTATTCCAAATAGTGTACTTCTTTTAAACGCCTTAGCTAAATCAATGGCGACTATGAACGGTACAATAATATTGGCTATAGGGATGAAGAATAATATTAACCACCACCCCGGCCGGCCGACAATTTTTAGCAAAACGTACATATTATAAATCGGGATAATGGCGGCCCACCCCGGTTTCCCGGCTTTTTCAAAAATCTTCCAAATAGAAACGATGACTATAATGCTCAAAACCAGAGCAAAACCCATTGTCGGAAGTAGTCCTACAGTATTTTCTTCACCCATTGTGTTAAGGGTAGATTAGAAAAAAAGGTTTGTCAATTATATTGATTAAGCGCCACGCTTGTGGAATAGTTAATTTATGCCAAGAAGTTTTCCCAGGCTCTACTTTCTTTTTTTCGGAATACTCGACACTGCTGCTTTAACTGCGGCCTTTCTTCTATCCCTGAACGTTATTGTGATTTTTTTCAGTTACTTTACGGTTCTCAGCAACATTACCATCTCTGCAATTTTTTTATACTTCGGATTTTCCGGAGTTAGGAAAACTTCAAAAACCTTGGATTGGATATATGGAGCAGCGGTTTTGTATATGACAATAACCGGAATTATTTACTGGTCAATTCTGGTTAATGCACATTCCCTGGCTCTTGACCCCTGGGTGAATTTAACGCTCCACGGCGTTATGCCCATAGCCTCATTTTTAGGTTGGGTATTATTTCCCTCGGGTAAGAAGCTTGAATACAAGATTGTTCTTCAGTGGCTCGTCTTCCCAGTAATATTCTCCGCATATACTCTGATCCGCGGCCCGTTTGTTCATTGGTATCCTTACCCGTTTTTAAATCCGGTTACTTCAGGGAGTTACTTAAAAGTTTTTATAAATGTAGCTATGCTCCTATCTTTCCTGGGTTTTGTGGGGGTTGTTTTGATTTGGTTGGGTAACCGCTTAGGAAAAAAGAAAAATTAATATGTCCCGTAAAACGTTGGTTATTATAGGAATGGTTATCGGATCATTAATCGGAGGTTATGTGCCCGTCCTCTTCGGAGCGGACTTTCTTTCCTTTACTTCAATTATCGGGAATGCAGCGGGAGGTTTGGCCGGGATTTGGGTTGCTTATAAATTCACTCAGGGGTTTTAATTGCCCATAGGGCTAATGCCGTCAGTGGGTTCAGTTAAATGAAAGTGCCGATGGTATTTGTCATACCACCTGTCGTAACCGTTTGCAAATATTCTGGTGATCTCAGCTTGGTCGCCTTCAATTTTAACCAGATTTAAATCGGTATCACTAATTAGCAGTGGGAGTTGTTTTTCTGCGCGTCCGGTATACATTTGATCTTTGGCGGCTTTTAAAATCGGCTCCCAATGAGGGTGGGCTATAATCGGGTACTCAGGTTCTATATGTCCGACCTGTTTAAGCTGCATTGCAAAGAAGAGCTCCAGTGCGCTGCCTAAACCTCCTTCGCCCACAAAAACACCGTGTGCTTTAAGCAGAAACATTTCAAGACGGCTTCCGAATTCGTGATGTAAAGTAGTGTGAGTAACAAATTCATTTTTGTCAGATTGATTCGGAAGTGATGTAATTAGAACTCCGTGACTTGTTGCGGTAATTATCCTGTCTCCGTTGGACAAACTATCGTTAATTGCTTCCCGTACTCCTTTGTTTGCAGCCTCCATCAAGCCCGGACCGCCACCGGTTATGATATCTATTCCTCCGCCGTGTATCTTATCTGCATTTTCGACAGCTCTAACGAGTGTGACTGTCTTTGCTAAATCGGTTTGGGCTTTATACTCTTCTGTTTCCGGTCCTAGTTTAGTTCCTCCCCAAAAAGCTACTCTGTAATATCTTGCCAGTTCTGCAACCAGTAGGTCCCGCTTGGCCAGATTAAGCTGTTGCTCAAGACTAGCAACCCTTCCTAAGGCGTGGGTTCGTGCTCCTTTTGGAATCCAGATTCCTCCTTCGCTCTGAATCTGATTATCCAATATGCCGTACGCCTGTATTCTGGTGGATCTATAGTCCCAATTAGAGCCCGCTTCCCTTAACATTCGTGAATAATATTTGATCTTTAAGAATTAGTCCACCGGCAGGAGAAATTATAAAGTGTAAACTCGAATTTACCGAACTTGACTTTTATCGGCTCAAATTTGCAGACCAATTTTGGCCTTCCCGGATTCGGAGTAGGAGACGGTTGAGGACTTGTACTTGGAGATGCAGATGACGAAGCGCTGGGACTCATACTGGGGCTTGATGAGGGTTGAGCCGAAGGAGAGGAGCTTGGTGCTGTGCTAGGGGAGGCAGAAGGAGTTGGGGTTGCGCTGGCTGAGGCAGAAGGACTCGGAGATTCGGACGGTTCCGCACTCGGAGATGCGGACGGGGAGGCGGATGGTTCTTCGGAAGGCTCAACCGAAGGAGAGGCACTCTCTGATGATGACGGACTAGGCGAGGCACTGAGGATTTCTGCGGAAGATGTTGAATCCTGAGGTCCGGAGACGCTCTTTAAAATGAAGTCGTCAGAATTGTTGTCTGTGTCCTCGCCGTTACCCTGGTTTGCGTCGCCCGATTCCATCGATTCTGAAGTCGAAGAAGTTTTAGCTTTTCGCTCTATGCTTTGTCCCGCTCCCGGCAGAGGCGCGGGGTTTCCTTCCCCGTCAGTCGCACCATCGCCGATAGCTACCTTATCAACCAGAGTTGCACTATCGCTTCCGTAAAGATAAACAGTATTGTCGGCGGAGATTCTGGTTCCGGCAGGGGAGTAAACTAAATCTGCCGGTACCGCACCGGTATAGCCTGTCGGAGGAGTAACTAAGAAATATCCGTGAGCGGGGATGGATCCGCTCATAGTTGTCACAAGGTTTGCAGATGACGTACCGGAAGTTTTTCTGGCAAGTCTCCAGCCGGTTAAATCCAAATCCGAACCGGTCGGATTATAAAGCTCAACAAACTCGTCATTCGCGGATTCTCCGCCAATCTGAACCTCGGAAATAACAATATGCTCAGCAAGTGCCGATTTTACTGAAGCGGGTTTAGAAAGCGAGATGAAAAGGACAACAAGCAGGAAAACATTGAGAATGAAAAGCCAGGGCAGGTTAGCTTTTTGCATTGATAATAGTTTTATACTACGGGGAATACGTAAGCCGTCAATAATCTAAAAATATATCAATATAGGTCAAGGTCTCAGAGCTTTGAAGGATTGATTCTAATTATCCGGTCATCGGTTTTATTGGGCATTCCTCTTCCGTCGCGGTTGCTTGTGGCTATATAAAGCATATTGTCCGGTCCGAGAATAACTTCTCTGATCCTTCCGTACTTTCCCTTAAAATACTCTTTAAAAATTAAGCTTTCGTCCTCAGGGTACTGCAAATATAAGGCTTGCCCGCGTAAACCTCCGAAGTATAGTTTATTATCGATAACAGCCAGTCCACCGGGAGCCCAGGCAACTGACGGAGTAGAATTATTACTCGGTGTAACCATTCCTTCTTTAGTCTGATCTCCCTGAATAACGGGCCAGCCGTAATTATCACCCGGTCTAATTACATTGACTTCGTCGTTACCGGTTCCCAAACTCCCGCCTGATGGGCCGTGTTCCGTTTCATACATTATTCCGGATTTTCCCCAGGCAATTCCCTGCGGGTTTCTGTGACCGTAGGAATAGACCTCGTTATTAAAAGGATTGTCCGGAGCGGGTTTTCCTTCCGGAGTCACCCTTAAGATTTTTCCGGCAAGAGAATTTTTATCCTGAGCTTGAGATGGTTCCTGAGCATCACCGGTTGTTATATATAGGAAGTTATCGGGTCCGAATTTGATTCTTCCGCCGTTGTGATTAGAGGCTCCGGGGATTTTGTCGAGAATTATTTCCTCATTAATTAATTTCCCATTGTCATACTTCATTCTGACTACCCTGTTTTTAGTGCTGTCTCCTTCGGCGGAAAAAGTGTAGTAGAGATAGACATAATTATTTTTTTCAAAATCCGGATGTAGCGCAATTCCTAAAAGTCCGCCTTCCCCGATTTCTTTTACACTTCCAATCGTTGAGACGGGATCTTCCCCTAGCTGTCCGTTTTTAGTAACTAACCGGATAGTTCCTTTTCTTTCCGTAACCAACATATCCCCGGTGGGTAAAAAAGCAATTGCCCAGGGAGTGTCGAGTCCTTCAGTAACTATAGTTTCTGCGGGAATATCGGCATCCGGGATTCCGTTTTCATCTCCGCCTGTTGGGGCCGGGCTGGGGAGAAGATTCAGTTTAGGAATATCTGCGGATTTATCGGGAATTATTCCGTAAAGAGTCGGGTAAAAATAATGAATTGCACCGGCAACTATCAAAAGCGAAACGATAATTACAACAAGAAGAAGTCTCATCATTCTAATTTTAACACCGTAGAGGAATTAATTATTTGGGCGAAGCGCTGGGGGAGCTTTGGAAAGTGCGGATTTGCGGATTGAGTTGGATGCTTTGGGCGGTAACCGTGCCGTTATTGTCGGTACCGAAAACCGCAACTTTAGTTCCCTCTTTCAGATCAGCTTTTGAACCGGGATCGGTTTTATTAATCGTTGTACTCTCCGAAATTAAAACGATTTTAGTTGAACCGTCATCTAATTTGACTGTGATTGATTTATCATCCGAAGAAATTACCTCTCCGACGGTTGGGCGGGATCCCATCATACCTCCGCGGCCCTGTCCGCTGCCGTTCCCGCCCATCATCCGTCCACCCTGCCCCTGGAAGTTAAAGTTGCCTTTTCCGTCCGCAAAAAAGGCAGCTCTTTTTGATTGCTGGTAATGCATCCCGCCATAAAAAGCGACGGCACCGACAATAACGGCAGTAATAACCGGATATAAAATTTCTTTTTTCATCTTCAACATATTATATAGGTAGGAATCTGAGAAAATGCTTAAAAGATAACTTATCAATAATGTGTTATCATAAAGGGTATGAACAAGACAACAAATAAACAGTACGAAACTAAAAATCCAGTAAAAGCTAGAATAATAAAAAAGGCTGTTAAGCGCGGAATAAAACAATATGCAGAAACTTTCAGAAGACTTGCAGCAACATAATTTCCATTGGATAGAGTCAGAAGATTTCGAATTTCTTTGCTTCGATATGGCGAGAGAGTTAATGTCATACGGAGAACCCATTCCAGATTACTCCACAAGGGATAATAATTTATTAGAGTCTTCGCTTGGTGCTCCGAAGCAGATGTTTGATGGTAAGTTTCTTTACCCTTCGTTGGCTGAGCAAGCAGCAATTCTATTCTTTTCTTTAATAAAAAATCACCCTTTTAAAAATGGGAATAAAAGGGTAGCTGTGATGGCACTGTTAGTTTTTTTAAGTTTTAATGGTAAATGGCTAGACGTACCTCCGACAGTTCTTTACGAAATTGCATTTGATGTTTCTAATTCCGAAATGGCTGATAGGGCGAATGTATTCCAAGCCCTTGTAAAGTTTATAACTAAATACATAATCAACTTCTCTCGCACGTAAGCTACTCGTATCTCAGAGCTTCTATCGGTTGTAAATTAGCAGCGCGGCGGGCGGGGTACCAGCCGAATAAAATACCTATCCCTGCAGAAACGGCGAAGGCAAGAGCGATCGATTGTATCGAAACAACAAAAGGCGAGCCGGTAAAAGTTGCTATTAAATAAGAGGCAAGTATTCCGACTCCGACGCCGATTATCCCTCCCGCAAAAGTTAAAATTATCGCTTCAACTAAAAATTGGGTGACGATTATTTTTTTCTTGGCGCCGAGAGCTTTTCTGAGTCCGATTTCCCGGGTTCTTTCTGTTACGGTTACGAGCATAATATTCATAATTCCGATTCCGCCGACTAGTAACGAAATTGCCGCAACTCCGGCAAGAAGAGTTGTAAAAGTTCCGGTGGTTTGGGAAACTGTATTTAATAAATCCTGCTGATTAAAGATAAAGAAATCCCGGTCCGCAGGGTCCGCGATTTTATGACGGGATAAAAGCAAATATCCCACTTCGTTTTGGGCGTCGACCATCTTGTCGGCAGACTTTGCCTCAACCGCGATCGATGATAAATAATCCGAACCGAATAGCTGCTTTTGCGCGGTGGAGAGGGGAACCCAAATAATATCATCCTGATTTTGGAATCCGGTACCTCCTTTTGAGGTTGTTACGCCAATCACCGTTAGAGTCTGGCCATTAATCCTGATGCTTTGACCGAGAGGATTTGCGCCTTCACCGAAAAGATCGGCTACGACTTGCGGCCCTAAGACCGCGACTTTTGATAAGGAATTAACATTTGACTCGGTTATAAAATTTCCGCTTTCCATTTCGGTTTTTCTGATTAGTGCATATTCGGGAGTAACGCCGATAATTTGGGTGTTGGTGTTTGAACTCCCGGTTGTTACTTGAGAGCGGCTGGAAAATTCAGGGGAAACGTTTGAAACTGTTGTAATTTGAGGGGAAGTTTTGATTGCGTTGGCATCGGCTAAAGTTAAAGTTGAACCTCCTCCCGCCGCGCCTCTAACTGCGCCTTGCGATTGTCCTCCCGGCTGGACGGTTAAAAGATTGGATCCTAAAGATTGGATCTGTGATTGGATCGCTTGCGAGCTTGCCTGACCTAAGGAAATTAAGGCGATAACGGAACCGATACCGATGACTATTCCGAGAGTTGCTAGCCCGGTTCTTAATTTATTAACTGTTAATGTCCCGACGGCCTCCGATAAAATTTCAGTGTATTCCAAGTGACCTCTTTCGTTTATGAGAACTTGCATCTTTTTCTATTTTTCCGTCGCGGATGAAAATAATTCTTTTGGCGTGTTCGGCAATATCGGGTTCGTGGGTGATCATAACGACGGTATGTCCCTGATTATTTAATTCTTCAAAAATTTTCATTATTTCCTGAGCCTGATTTGAGGCAATGTTACCGGTCGGTTCATCTGCCAATAGGATGGAAGGATTTAAAGTTAGTGCTCGGGCGATTGCTACCCTTTGCTGCTGTCCTCCGGAAAGTTGGTTAGAAGTATTGTCGAGTCTGTTGCCAAGCCCGACCATTTCCAGATATTTTCTGGCTGTTTGTTCACGGTCTTTTTTGGGGATGCCGGCATAAATCATCGGCAGCATTACATTTTTCAAAGCCGAGCGCCGGGGGAGGAGATTAAAAGCTTGGAAAATGAAACCTATTTTTTTATTGCGGATTTCAGCTAACTCGTCATCTTTTAGGAGGCTGACATTTCCGCCATCCAGAAAATATTCTCCGGAAGTGGGGGAGTCAAGAGCGCCTAAGATATGCATTAATGTCGATTTTCCCGATCCCGAAGGACCCATTATTGCAACAAATTCGCCTTTTTTTATTTCAAAAGAGATATTATCCAGCGCTTTTACTTCAACACTGCCTGTTTGGTAAATCTTGGATATGTTTTTGAGCTGAATCATATATCATCTGCCAATAAAGACCGCGCGCCCCGCTCCTCCCCCTGTTCTTCCTCCTAATCCGCCAAACGGGGAGGTTGAATTTGAAGTCGTTGAGGTAGTTCCTGTTGAGCCGGTTATAATTTCATCGCCATCGTTAACGCCTGAAACTATTTCGGTTTGAGTATCGTTTGTATCTCCTGTTTCGACATTGACGGTTTCAGGCTGTCCGCTTTTTAAAACTTTGACCGAAGATTGATCTCCGGATTTGGTAACGGCCGCGCTTGGAACTAAAATTACGTTATCTTTAACCGCAGTAATAATTGTCGCGCTAACCGCCATATTGGGGTAAACGCCTTGGGCTTCGGTGTCAAATTCGATAACCGCGGGATATGTTGTGACCCCTGACGAGACCGATCCGTTGGTGTTGATACTTAAAACTTTTCCAGTGAAAGTTTTTCCGGGAAATGCATCCATAGTGAGAGTTACTTTTTGTCCGGCGTTAACTTTTGTTACGTCAATCTCAGTCAAATTAACGCTTGCCTGAAGCCGGGCATTAGGCAAAATTAAGGCACCCAATGTTTGCGACGGGGTGGTTGTTGCGTTAGACGAGCCGGCGGTGATTGTTGAACCTTCGGAAATTGTCATCGCGCTGACGATGCCGTCAAAAGGCGCGGTTATGATGGTCGAAGCCTGCTGGTATGCAAGCCAGCTTGATGCGATTTGGGCCTGAGCCGAAATTAAATTATTCTGAGCGTTATTTAGGGCAACTTCTTTGCTAGTCCTTGCTTCGCGCTGCTCCATTGTTTCGTTTCCTGTTCCGACATTGGCAAATCCGCCGTTTCCGTATTGGAATAAATGTATGTCATCCAGTGTTTTATCAAGTGAGGCCTGAGTATTGCGGACATTGTTTTCCGAATTTTTTAAATTGTTTGAGGTGCTGACATAAGCAGCCCAAGCTTGTGCTTGGTTTTGAGCCGAATTTAAATCCGGAGTGATTTCGGCGATGGTTTGCCCTTTTGTAACGGTATCGCCGTTTTTGAAGTAGAGTTTACTGACAACCCCCGTTGCCTGCGAGGTAATATTCAAACTATTTCCCTGGGTGATTTTTCCGGAAGCGGAAATTGATGAAACCAAAGTACCTCTTTCAGCCACTGCCGATTGATATGCAATTTCTTGCTCCGATACGAAATAGTTTTTATAAACCAAATAGCCTCCGCCGATTAGCGCAATCAAAATAATAGCTGTGACTAATCTATTCCTGAATATGTTTTTAACTTTGCCCAAAATCGGATCCGGCATAAATATAATTTATCCTATAAAACTGAAAGCAAGCTGAAATTTATTTGAGCAGAATACTGAGCAGTGAAAAGGTATTGTACAACAAAACAGCTCCCGTCTCGAGCCGGGAGCTGAGTAGAAAAGATTAATGCAGCTTAAACATCATCCCTTTTCCAAACCTGCCTGGACCTCCAATCAGGTCGTGAAGTGTATCGAGCGTCAGCCCGTTTTCTTTAGCCCAATTTTCCATCTCGGTTCTCTTCTCATCCATCTTGGCTTTCCTCTGTTCCGGAGTTAAGTTTTTAAACTCTCCGAAATCGGGTTTGTCAGCCTGATTCGCTGTAATTTTAGCCAGTATTGCCGCTTTCTGAGCTTCTGTTATCTTTCCGTCTGCAACTGCTTTTGTAAGCTTCTGCTCCAAATTCGCCTTCATTTCTTCCCGGTGTTTTGCTCTTTGTTCATCGAAAACCGATTGAACATCGGACTCGTTAAGATTGAATTTCTGAGCTATTGCCGAGACTAAAGAATTCGGTCCGCTAGTGTCCTGAGCCGATACAAAACCGCTCGTGGCAACTGCTGTCCCTATTATCGCCAAAGCTAAAATAGGAAAAAACACTTTTTTCTTAAACATTTAATCACCCCCAATCTTTAAAGATAATTTATCAATTTAATCTGAAGGAAAGCTTAAGACTATCAGTGTTTTAGAGGCAGTTTGATTTTAAAAGTTGTTCCTCTATTAATTTTGCTCTTTACCTCAATAGATCCGTCGTGTTTATCGACTATATCTTTTGCAATAGAGAGTCCGAGTCCGAATCCGTCCTTACTTCGTGCCTGGTCTGCCCGGTAAAATCTTTCAAAAAGCAATGGCATATCTTTTTCTTCTATGCCAATTCCACGGTCAATAATTTCGATAACGGCATTGCCGCGCGATCTTTTTACATTAAAGTCTATTTGAGATTTTTCAGGTGAATATTTTATTGCATTATCTAAAAAGATAACGAATAATTCGGTTAGGCTTTGAGGATCTCCTTTAAGAACTATATCGTCAATATCACTTTTTATATCTATTTTCTTTTTTGCAGCCAACTTCTCAACCTTCTTTATACTTAATTTTGCGATATTTAGAACAAACACTCTACTGAGCTGTAATCCGTTCGGTTTACGAGTTTGAGCGAGTTTAATTAGATTGTCGGATAAATATTGAAGATTATTAACTTCCTCAAGATTGCTTTCCAGAATTTTTCTGGCGTCTGAAAGAGTTAATTTTTTGTCCCTTAAATTTACTTCGATCTCCGATTTTAAAGATGTAAGAGGAGTTCGGAGCTCGTGGGAAGCGTCGGTAATAAAACGGTTCTGCTCATCAACCATTTGTTTGATCGGTCTTAAAGTTCTTCCGGCAAGGAAATATCCGGCTGCTCCGGACAAACAGAAAATTCCCAGATTAACAGCAATCAGGATATAGAGAATTCTTTGTTTTGCTTCCTCGAGTATCTCTGTGCTCGGGGGAGTGATTACAATTCCTTTTGTAACGGTGTCATTGTCGTTAAAAAAAATAAATCTCTTTGCGGGGTAATAAACTCCCATCTGGTGAAGTTTTTCCATATTCAACGCGCGGTTTATTTCAGATGTTAAAAATCTGTAAATGAAAAAGCTGAAAGAGATACTGATTAACATAATAATCAGTAAATAAAATCCGGTAAGTTTAAGTCTTGCCCTGTCAAACATATTATCCCTCTATCTTATATCCAAACCCTCTTACCGTTGTAATTAAATCCGGTTTTCCGAGCTTATTCCGTAAATATCCGACAAATACCTCAACCGTATTAGGTAAAATATCCGAATCGTAATCCCAAACGTGTTCAATGATTTGATCCTTACTTATAACCGTATTTTTATTGCGCATCAGATATTCCAAAAGAGAAAATTCTTTTGAAGACAGGTTAATTTTTTTATCCCCACGCTTTACGTCATAAGTAATAGTGTCCAATTTTAAATCCGCTACGTTATAGACCGATCCGGTAGTTTTTGTAGGTCTTCTGGAGAGTGCTTTAATTCTTGCAAGCAATTCCTCAAAAGCAAAAGGCTTAGTTAAATAATCGTCAGCCCCTGAATTAAGTCCCTGGACTTTATCGCCTGTTTGTCCCCGGGCGGTCAGCATTAGTATCGGCGTGTGAATATTTGCTCCCCGCAATTTTGCACAAATTTCTATTCCGGAAATTCCCGGAAGCATGACATCCAGAATTATTAAATCGTAATTTTCGCTTGCTGCTAAGTCGTATCCTTCAGTACCTGTAAAAGCCAGGTCAACAGCGTAACTTTCCTGTTCCAAACCTTTTTTTAAGGACGTAGCGATTTTATGTTCATCCTCCACAACAAGAATTCTCATTAGCTATGAATTATACTCCGGATGCTTAAAAATAGCTGAAAAGGGGCGAGCTAGCCAAAAGTAAAAGCATAAACTTCAGTGTTACTATCCAAAAATTCCAGTTTTAAAATATGACGGCCGGGGGTGGGGAGATTGATTAATTTATAGAGAGTGTCGCCGGTTACTGTAACAACGCTGTCTTTAACATCAACTCCAGCTGAATCGGCTTCGGAAACAGGTTTGTTATCCAAATATATTTTGACTTTGCCAGCGGTTTTTCCATCCTTTGACCGCATAACTAAAAAAACTTCTTTAGCGTCAAAATTCAAAAACAATAACGAATCTTTTTTTGGATTAGAGTATTGCTCCATAACATCCCACTCACCTGATAACCCAAATTTGTTAGCAGGCGGAGTAAGAGAAGAGGTATACAAAGCGCCGGCATCTTTGACGATAAATTCAGGTGACGATAAAGCTTCAATCCTCCAATACCCAAGATAGAGTTCAGGAGTTTTAGCATAATTTTCATATGTTGGATTACTAATTTGGGTTTGAGTGACATCAGAACCTGTCTCTGCTAAGAGTTCCTGAATAACTTTTTCAGTCTCATCATAAGCTCCTTCTCCAAAGTGGGTATACCTAATATTGCCATCTTTGTCTATTAAATATTTAGCCGGCCAGAAACGGTTTTTATAGGCGCGCCAAGTGGAGAAATCATTGTCTTGCACTACCGGATAAGTTAACCCAAAATCGGCGATAGCTTTTTCAACATTTTTGGGATTTTTTTCAAATTCAAATTCAGGGGAATGAACACCGATAATTACCAATCCTTTATCCTTGTACTTTTCCCACCAAGATTTTAAATAGGGCAAAGTCCGCTGGCAATTGATACAGGAGTATGTCCAAAAATCTATTAAAACAACTTTCCCCCGCAAGCTCTTCATAGTTAAGGGGGGGCTGTTAAACCACTCTCCGCCGGGAATAATCTCCGGAGCCGGATCTCCTTTTGGAGCCAGGTCGAACATAGCTTTCCCGACATTCTCTTCCTCTACTGTTTCCCCCGACAGCTTCTGTAAAGCGTTTTGAATTTGGGGATTATCTTCAAATTTTGTCAAACCGGTTCCGTAATTGGGAAAAGTATTGAGGATGAATGTTTGAAAATTGCGGTCAAAATTAAAGAAAATGGCTATTGCCGTAAGTATCATTAGAATTCCGAAACCCTGTTGAATTTTTGAGGCGTTATTTAAAAGCCAGGGAGCTCTACGCAGAGCAGTTTGGCCGGCAATCATTATAAAGAACATCGGGATTGCAGTTCCCAAGGAATACGCTAAAGTAATGAAGAATGCATCAAGTGTCACAGCGCCCGTAATGGCCAGAGAAATTACTGATGCAAGTATAGGTCCCACACAAGGAGTCCATAATAGTCCGAGAGATAGTCCGATTATTATTCCTCCGCCGAAGCCGGTACTATTTTGGGATTGGGGTAAAAATTGCGACAGTTTTGAGAACAAAATTTCTAAAAATATTTGGAATTTCGGGATAAGCATAGATACTCCAAAAAGAGCAATTACTGCAACGGAAAAAAGTCTTAAATAATCTGCCGGGATTCCGATAGCGCCGACTATTGTTGAGAGAAATAGGGTGAAAAAAGTAAAACTTAAAATGAAGCCGGTGATAACGCCAAGAGGCCTTCCCTTTCCTGTTTGGACTGTACCGAAGCCCGAGGATAAAATTATCGGAAGTATCGGCAGAATGCAGGGCGAAAGAATTGTGACGATTCCTGCCAGAAATGCGAAAATTATTAGTAGAATCATAGTGAAAAACAAAGACAGTTTTACCTGTCCTTGTTCCATACTATCATTTAACCATCGAAACTATCTTGTCCAGTCCGCCACCGTTCCATTTAGCGATTTCGCCTCCTGAAGCATCAACTTGAACAAACGTGTGCTGATATGTAATACCATACTTTGCAGCAAGTTCCTTATCTGCTGCATCGGTGTCTGTATCATTATAGTTAACTCTGAATATTTCAATTCCTTCGGGTATTTTAGCTGCATTTGCACTCAATTCTGCATCGATAGGCTTACAGGTCGGACACCAGTTGGCAAAGAAGAATAAAACTCTTTTATCACCTTTGGCGCTGTCGAAAGCGCTTTGAGAGAACGGCTGATAGCCTCCCCCGGACATCATATTATCTGCTGATGCCTTATCTCCCATCATAGCTCCGGAATCGGTTCCTGAAGCTTTATCCATCATAGAATCTGTTTTCTCCATTGAATCACCGGACTGCTCCATCATAACTTCGTCCTGCTTCATCATAGAGTCGGAAGCTGTTTGATTTTGAAAGTAAAGATAGAATCCTCCGATCGCTAAAATAACTAAAACAACAATTCCTATGCTTGCATATTTCATAAACTCACCCCCTTGAAATTATTCTAGCCCCGCTGGAAACATAATGTCAAGTACGCTTTACATCCTAAGGCTAAAATGACTCAGAGTTTGAATCTTGAATATATTCTAGAGATTATCTTTGATAGGGTCATAGCACATATTGCCAAGACTAACCAGGGATCTACCTCGTGTTTAAGTGCCTGGAAAATTATTCCCAAAACTAATACCCCCACCCCCGTTAAGTAGGATAGCCGGCCGGCTTTTAGTATATGTAAAGACTCTCTCTCGTCGGATGATTTTTCGCGAATAATGAATGCAGCAAAGATTAGGAACGCTAAAATAAACCCGAATATTAAAATTGAATTGATTGTATCAGGCATTGCCAGATGGCCCGGATTCAAAAAAATAATTGCAATAATGAAAATAATTATTAGTGTTAATGTTTCAGTGAGCATAGTATGTCTATTCTAATCTAAATATTTTTTCAACAGAAGACTTAAAGAACTTGGCAATTTTTAACGCTAACAAGACTGATGGTGTGTAGTTACCCTTTTCAATTGCGATAATTGTTTGTCTAGTTACTCCTATGGTCCGTGCAAGATCTTCTTGAGTCATTTTTCTGGCAGTCCTGAAGTTCTGCACATAATTTTTTACTATCTCGTTCATATTCGGTATTTTACTGCAAATTATGTATATTCCAAATAATTACGATGTGGAGTTTTCTATCAGCATTCAAAAAATAGGGATAGTTGACATCCGAGCCTAAAGTTTGATATAAAACACTTACAAGCGTTTGACTGGAGTTGCGATCCGGGAGCTGAATCCAAAAATGGATTACAGAAGTAAAACTGTAAAATATTACAAACTGATGTCATCTCACTTCGTTCGATGTGGACTTTAAAGTTTACTCAGAGCACAGCGAGGAGGAGTCAGGGAATGAGATCCGGTAACGGATGAAGCAAGGTGGAACCGCCTTTTGAAGGCCCTTGTTTGTTTATTAGGAAACTAGTAAGCAAGCAAGGGCTTTTTTAGTGGCCAAATTTTGTGAGGATAAAAAATGAGCAATAAACAACCGATTATTATTTTAGACGAACATCCATTCTGGCTGGACGCCCTATATCAGGAATTTTCCGGAAGAAACATTTCCTATGAAAGGATGGATATCTCATCATCCGCATACGATGCAACTTCAGGTATAAAATATCCTTTTTTTGTAAACCGTTTAAGTCCAAGTGCGGGAAACCGTAATCACTCATCGGCTTTCTCATTCACATTAAATTACATCCTATATTTGGAATCTTTAGGAAAAAGAGTGATAAACGGTTCCAGGGCAGTCATTCTTGAGACAAACAAGGCATTTCAGTTGTCGCTACTAAGGAGTTGGGGTATTCCTCAGCCAAAGTCGGTGATAGTTAATTCATTATCCGGGATTCTAAAAAATATCGATTCACTTACTTTCCCGGTAGTCATCAAACCTAATTTGGGAGGTTCGGGGGTGGGGATTCAAAAATTTACGTCAAAGCGGTCTCTTGCTGATGCGATTGGTGACAAATCTTTAATTATGCCTACTGATAATTTATTGATTCTTCAAGAATTTATACAGCCGAAAGAAAATAACATCATCAGGGTAGAAACTATTAACGGAAAAGTTATTTATGCGATGAAAGTTTTTACCCCGGGAACTTTTAATTTATGTCCTTCGGACTCCTGTGATATAGAGAGAGGCGAAGCGAAAAATGAAATCGGGTATTGTGTTGCAAATCCCGGAGACTCAGTCCGCTTTGAACTTTTTCGGGATATTCCTTCTGGAATTGTAAAAGCCATAGAAAAAACAGTGCAAAAAGCCGGACTGGAATGCGGAGGTGTTGAATATTTGGTTGATCAAAAAGGAGATTGGTTCGTTTATGACATTAACGCCCTTTCGATTTTACGCTCTTCTTTCAAGCAGGAGTACGGGATTGACGGTTGGGGAATGCTGGCCGATTTTTTTATTGAGGAATACAAAAAAGTTTTGAAAGGAGGTGAATAATAATGGTAGTTGAACAACAAAGAAGACAGGATGTCGCGTTTGTATCCACGGAACATTGGAAAACAGCTGTAACCGAAACTTCAATGCGGATGGCTATGGCGAGCATCGACAGGCCTCACGATAGGGCGAGACTTGCCAAGATAGTCGGACAATCCGGATTGCTTAGAGAATTGTCTGGATTTGCTCATACTTTGGCAACAAATGATCAGAAATATGCCAAAGACGTTTTAGGCTGGGCATATCAGGATTTTGAAAAAAGGGGAGTTTACGTAAACCCCCAGCTGCTTAAAGCAGTAAGAAGGAGATTAAAATGAGATGTACTTCAGGGGAGGTCGGGTGAAAAAACGGCCTCCCCGTAATTTTTTAGTACTATTTGGTTGGGATTTTTAAAGAGGAATCTTTTTAAAATTTTATATGCATCGAGGTCAAACTCCAGATCTTTTATGATATCGTTGTCGCCTTCGTGTTTTTGAATAATGCACCAATTATCCGCCAAGAATTGTTCCTCTTTACCGGAGTTTTCACTCACTTCCTTTATTATAATAGGCCCCTTATAGGGCCAGGATTTTATTTTGGAACTTATAAAAGCCTCAATAAATCTCAGATTATATTTAGCTGTATTCTCTTTCCCTGCGCATATACCGGAACATTTACCCAGGCGGTAATTAAAGCAGGAACTTTTTGTTTTTTCCAAATCCAAAAATCTGTCGCAAAGATTAAATTCTTTAGCAAGAGCCACTAAATTTTCTCGGGCTGTCCTTTTATTTTTAAAAACTCCCATAATTTCGCTGAGTGAATCAGAACCTATGAAATCACTTTCCTCAAGCTTTATTGTAAAAATTCCGTCAATTAAATCTTTCCTGGCAACTGTGAGTTTCTCCTTATTCCGCAGCATACGGTTATATAGAGGCATTAACTTTTTTATCATTTCCGATTCTTTTAGAAATGCGCCAAGCTCTCCGGCTGTTTCGACGAACTCAACACTCTCTACCTGATTATAGATTTTCATCTCCAGCGAATTGCCGGCACTCAATGAAAAATGATTAAAAACCCGCTCTCGGATATTTTTCGATTTTCCTACGTAAAGAGGAACACCGGATTTTCCGTAAAAAATATAAACTCCCGGCGATTCGGGAAGATGGGAGAGGTCGAAAGTTTTTAAGCCCGGCGGAGTGTTGGGCTTTTTTAAGATATGGCTCACAGTTTGAACTAATTTTTCCGGCGGAAAAAGATTTTGAATTTCCTGATAAAAATCCCACAGAATTTTGGCGTCCGAAAAAGCCCGGTGACGGTTTTGGATATCAAACCGGAATCTCTCAATAATGCTGTCTAAATTATGGTGTCTGTGCTCGGGGAAAAGTAATCTTGAAAGCTTTACTGTGCAAAGCTGGCGGGGAGTAAATTTTACCCCGTAACGCAAAAATTCCTGCTTTAAAAATCCGTAATCAAACCTGGCGTTATGCGCCACAAACACCGATTCATTAAAATACTCCTGCAGATCGTCTTTAATATCAAAAAAAGAAGGAGCTTTTTCTAAATCCGAAGGGTTAATCCCGGTTAAAAGTTGGATTTCTCCCGGAAGCGGACGGTCGGGATTTAAAAAAGTCTGGTAAGTTTTTTCAAGTTTATTGTCGCGGACTTTTAAAATTCCGATTTCAATAATCCGGTCGGCGGTTACCGAGCCACCTGTGGTTTCAATATCAACAAAAGTGAGATTCTTGGGCAAGTCCATATGCAAAACCGAAGAAACCCCATACTAGAACGTTTGAATTAAAATGTCCAGTAGATATTCAGGGCAATCATTCTACTGTTTTGTAGGTGTTGTAGTTGCCCTCGGCATTATTTCGTACAGCTTGTGCATATCGTTGAAGTACAAGCTCAATCAAGTCGGAGGCTGCAGGACAGCCTGTGACGAGAAAGGGTTCATCTCGAGGAGCCAATCTTAAGGTGTTCGGATATTCAGACTCAAATTTTTCCCGGACATTTCTGCGGATTTTGCCGGAAAGTTTACCGTCGGGACGGCGAGTTAACTGAAAATTGGTTGGATTATATGGGTTGACGGTTGGTCTTGTATCGCCTGTTAAGACAAAAGACGCAGTCAATAAGAATTGGGTACTACGAACTGCCATCGCACCTATAATTGAAGTCGAGTGCTCTATTAGATCTGATAACTCTGATACATCTGGTCTCTTCTTGCTTTCGATTTCAAACAAATCTGCAAGAATGTGTGTGTAATCCTTCGTATAAAGATCCAAAGTTTTGCGGTTTCTGCTGAATTTAGCACCAACCTCCATTCTTGTTACAGAAGGAGCCGGTTCAAGGAGAGGTCCGTAAATTGCTATCAAACGGTCAAGGAGAGGTGCCTGTATGGAGCCTGAATGATAAGCATCTAAAACTCCATAAAAAGCAGGCCGAACAGTTTCTTCAAACTGTGGGAATATGCAAGCATCAATTAAATTTACAGTTGCTTTTATGCCAGGAGAGTATCTTCCTCTTTGACTTGAAGCCGGTATTGAGGTGTGCAAAAAAGCGTGGGCGATATCTGCTGAGGCCGCACTTTGCAAAACTCCAACCATAGCTTTTTTAATATCAGCATTCTTACTGAGGCGACCGACTTTGAGATCTTCTTCTGAGAGGCAGGGCAATTTATCTGGAAAAATAGGATGGACAAACACTGTAGTAGGTGAAACACCTCTCAAAAGTTTTCTAAGCGCATCGTGAGTATTAAAATGATATTCGGTCTCTACGCCTGCAACAGCCATCCGGAAATTATAACAAGGGCGAGAGAGAATATCAAACTATAGGTTATTAATTAATGAGTATAAATCACGAAAAAACCGGCACGTAGCCGGTATTCTCGAAAACCCACTTTTTAGTTTGAGCATCATCATTATAAGCAAAAATTCAGGCTTTCTTCAACTGGATCAAAGTAGTTCATCCCTTGATTTCCAAAGCTGTAAACTATACGCTATGCGTATGAAGATTTATCTCGGAACTGATCACGCAGGCTTTGAGTTGAAAAATAAAATCGCTGATTTTTTAAGGAGCGAGGGACACGACGTTGAGGATTGCGGAGCCCTCGAATTTGATAAGAACGACGATTATCCTGATTTAATCTCAAAAGCGGCAGCCAAGGTTTCGGAAAACCCGGAAAGTTTCGGAATCGTCTTCGGAGGATCAGGTCAGGGGGAGGCAATAGTTGCGAATAAGTTTAAAAATGTCAGATGCGCACTCTTTTATGGTCCGATGATTCCGCCGGTCGCAACCGATATTACCGGTACAACGAGCGATGATCCTTTTGAAATGCTCAGATTAACCCGGGAGCACAACAATTCCAATATGCTTTCTTTGGGTGCAAGGTTTTTATCGGAGGAGGATGCAGCCCGCGCAGTGAAGCTGTTTCTGGACTCTAGATATTCCGGAGATGAGAGACACGAAAGAAGGATTGAAAAGATTAAGAAAATTGAAGAAAATTTATACAAATGATCCTGATAGTTCCGGCAATCCTCGATAAAACAATCGGGGAATTTAAAACCCATATTGAAAGACTTAAAAATTCGCATTCCTTTCAGGAAGGCTGGGTGCATATAGATTTTGCCGATAACGACTTTGTCCCGAACGAAACTATTAGTCCCGAGGAGGTCGGAAAAGTGGAGATAAATCTCAAAAAGGAAGCTCATTTGATGGTTTCCCATCCTTTGGAGTGGGTTAAAAAGTTAAAAGACGCAGGCTTTGATAGAGTTATTTTTCATTTTGAGTGTAAAGATGAGATGAATGAGGTGATCGATGCGGTAAAAGATGCAGGTATGGAAGCCGGAATTGCCATCAATGATACGACAGCTCTTGAAGCGCTTGAGCCTTTTAAAGATAAGATTGATCAGATTCTGGTTATGGGTATAATTCCCGGTTTTCAGGGTCAGCCCTTTATTCCTGCTACAATAGATAGAGTTAAGAAATTAAAATCCAAAGACTGGAATGTAAACATTTCCGTTGATGGGTCGGTAAGGGATACAAACGCAAAAGATTTAGTTGAAGCGGGAGTTGATCAACTGGTTATCGGATCTTTTCTTTTAAACGGGGATTTAGATGAAAATGTTGAAAAAATTTGGGAGATTATTTAAAGCACGCAGAAAGTGTGAATTGCGTGCCGAAAGAATTAAAAACATAGCCATCTTCGGCCACGCTAACACGGATAATAAAGATGATTTATTCCGCGATGTTTTCAAAGTTTCAAAAAGATTAGCTGAAGCCGGTTATACGGTTGTTGACGGCGGAGGTCCCGGAGTAATGCTGGCAGCCTCCCTCGGGGCAAAAGAAGGCGGGGGAAAAGTCATAGGCGTAACTTTATATCCTAAGGATATGAAAAACTTCGAGGGCAAAGACCCCAAAAACTTACTCGATAAGGAAATTAAAACTAACACCTATGTTGAAAGAACCTTAACCCTGATGAAGCAGGGTCAGATTTATGTGATTTTTAAAGGCGGGACCGGAACGATTTCGGAGTTCGGTATGGCTTGGGGATTGGCCCGTCTTTATTTCGGTCATCACAAGCCGTTAATTTTATACGGCAAGTTTTGGCATAAGATTATCGAAGTTTTCAAAGAAAATATGTTAATGCGGCCCGAGGAGCTCAAGGTCTATAAGATTGTAGATAATCCGGAAGATGTTTTACAGGCTATATACGACTTTGAGTGCGAGATTGATCACGGTGACCACGACGGCCATCTCAAGGTTTCCACTGACGGTTTTTCGATATAGCTTTGTAACTTTTTCACTACGTGATACACTAAATTTATGCAGCTGTCCCCGCACGAATTCAAGGATTTGGAACTTCAGGCAAATGAAATCCGCCGGGATATTATTAAGATGCTGGTTGAAGCCGGCTCGGGTCATTCAGGCGGACCTCTGGGGATGGCTGATGTTTTTACCGCTCTTTTCTTCAAAATTTTAAATATAAATCCGGAAAAACCCGGTTGGGATGAGAGGGATAGGTTTGTTTTATCCTGCGGACATATTTGCCCTGTTATGTATTCGGCTATGGCGCGCAGGGGATTTTTTCCGGTTGATGAGCTGAAGACTTTGCGCAAACTTGGAACCCGCTTGCAGGGTCATCCGCACAGAGAGGCTCTGCCGGGCCTTGAAACAACTTCCGGTCCGTTGGGCTCAGGTTTATCCCAAGCTGCGGGGATGGCTTTAGTCGGGATTCGGGATAAGAAGCCCTGGCGTGTTTACTGCGTGACTTCGGACGGCGAACATCAGGAAGGTAATACCTGGGAAGCAATTATGTTTGCCGCCAATTATAAATTGGGAAATCTGACAGTGATAATGGACCGCAATAATATGCAGATTGACGGGCACACGGAGGATATTATGAAGCTTGATCCGGTTGCCGATAAATACCGGGCGTTTAATTGGAATGTAATTGAAATTAACGGTCACAGTTTTGATGAAATAATTAATGCCTGCGAGGATGCCAAAGTTATATACGATAAACCGACAATGATTATTGCTAACACAATCCCCGGAAAAGGAGTTTCCTATATGGAAAATAGATATGAATGGCACGGTGCACCACCGGACGGGATGGACATTGAAGGAGCTCCTGCAAAAGGAGAACAAGCAAAAGAAGCGTTGAAACAGTTAGAAGAGTTAGAGAAAAAAATAAAAAGTATCAAGGAATAATCTAAATTTTATGGCAATAAATATCTTATCAATACTTTTAAGTATTATTTTTACTTGGTTTTTACTTCTTTCAGTGGATTTACTTTATAATCAATTTTTAGTGTTAAGCAATCTTCAGAATGTTGTTCTTGTTTGTCCATTACCTGGTCTTGGTGTAGTTATAAATCCTGAACTGGATTTTAGTCATTGCTTTATTCCATCTGTTTTACAACCAATACTAAAAATCTTTACTATCATCGTTCCTTTTATATTATTCTTTATGATCAACAGAAGGTTTTTGAGAAATTATGTAAAAAGATAATATGACAAATATTACCCTAAATCCTAAATTATTTGATGAGGATATTGAAATGAAACCCTCGAGGGATGGGTTCGGGGAGGGGTTGGTTATTGCCGGGGAGGAAAATCCTAATGTGGTTGGGCTTTGTGCTGATCTTACCGAATCAACCAGGATGGAGGCTTTTAAGAAAAAGTTTCCCGAGCGGTTTATAGAAATCGGAGTTGCCGAACAAAACTTAGTAACGGTTGCCTCCGGTATGGCTCACGAAGGAAAAATCCCTTTTACCTCGTCTTATGCCACTTTTTCACCCGGAAGAAATTGGGAGCAGATCAGAACAACCATCTGCTATAACAATCAGCCGGTAAAAATTGTCGGATCACACTCCGGAATTTCGGTCGGTCCTGACGGAGCAACGCACCAGGCGCTTGAGGACATAGCTATGATGCGGGTTCTCCCGAATATGGTTGTTGTTGTCCCTGCGGATTGGATTGAGGCTAAAAAAGCCACTCTGGCCATCGCCAAAAATGGTAAACCTTCCTATTTAAGATTATCCCGCGATAAAGTTCCGACAATCACAAGTGAAAACTCGCCTTTTGAAGTCGGTAAAGCTGAAGTCTTAATGCAGGGAAAGGACGTAACGATAATTGCCTGCGGACAGATGGTTTATATGGCGTTAAAAGTCGCTAAAGAACTGGAAAAGGATAATATAAGTGTTCGGGTAATAAATAACCACACAATTAAACCTTTAGATACTAAAACAATTCTGAATGCAGCTGAGGAAACAGGTGCAATAGTGACAGCTGAGGAGCATCAGATAAACGGAGGGTTGGGAGGTGCGGTTGCAGAGGCTGTTTCGGAGTCATTCCCGGTTCCGATTAAAAGAATCGGAATAGAAGACACCTTCGGTGAGAGCGGAACACCCGCAGAGCTACTAAAAAAATTCGGATTAACCCAGGAGAATATAAAAAAAGCGGTTTTAGAAGTACTAAGAAGAAAAAAGAATGTGTAACCTCTGCCAGGCTGTAGCCCTTCCTCTGGATTTTTTATTTTCTATGCTGATGTTTCTTGTGGCTTTTATAATCCAGGGAATTCAAATGGCGTTTATGTTTTTATTCAGATACACAGAATTTCTAATTAATAGATTCTACAAATCAAAACCATCCGCTTGACATATACCCCCCTAGGGTATACATTTACTCTATGAAATCACATTACGAAGACGTAAAAGTGGCCGCAAATAAACGCCTAAACATTATTAAAGGCCAGCTTGAAGGCCTGCAGAAAATGATCGAAAACAACGAGTATTGTATCGATCTTTTAAACCAGAGCCTGGCAATCCAAAATTCACTAAAAAGTCTGGATACATTATTACTGGAAAGGCATCTGGAAACTCACGTTGCGCACCAGATAGAAAACGAGAAGGAAAAGGCTGTGACCGAAATTGTGACCTTGTTTAAAAGGATAAATAAATAGCTATGACTAAGAAAACTTTTGAGGTTAGGGGAATGCACTGTGCCTCCTGCGTTAATGTAATAGAGAGAACTTTAAGGAAGGTAGAGGGTGTTGACGACGCGACGGTAAATATAGCCACAAATAAGGCTACCATTAAATATAAAGGACATACCTCAGAAGAAAAGATGGCTGAGGCAGTTAAAAATGCGGGTTACGAATTGGTAATGGACACCTCTCATAAAGAAATGTCCGGGCACGATCATATGCAGAATCCTGAAAATTTAAGGGGACAGGTTTTTGTTTCGATCTCCGCTGTTTCTATTGCCTTTTTAATTATGTTTTGGGAGATTTTTCTGCCTTTGAATAATATTACCGAAGAATTTTTTCATCATCTCTTACCTCTGCTTGCGACTTATATGCTTTTTACCGTGGGTAGACCGTATCTTGCCGGAATGTGGAGATTTATCAGACACGGCAGAGCTGATATGGATGCATTGGTTGGGATTGGTACATCGGTAGCTTTCATCTATAGTTTTATAGTTACAGCTTTCGAAGAATCGCTCGCTCCATATTTAAACACCGAACATAATTATTATGACGTAACGATTGTAGTTATCGGATTAATCACTCTGGGGAAATTTTTAGAGGCGAGGGCTAAATCACATACTTCGGATGCAATCAAAAAATTAATCGGATTGCAGGCTAAAACTGCCCGGGTGATTATAGACGGTAAAGAAGCTGATATTCCGATTGAGCAGGTCGTTCACGGCAATCTAATTAGAGTCCGCCCGGGCGAAAAAATTCCGGTTGACGGCGTAATTACCGAAGGGGAGTCGTCTGTTGATGAATCTTTAGTGACGGGAGAAAGTATTCCGGTTGATAAACGGAAGGGGGATGCTGTAATCGGTGCTTCAATGAATAAATCAGGAAGCCTTATTATGAGAGCGACAAGAGTGGGCTCGGAAACAATGCTGGCGCAAATTATTCAGCTTGTTCAGGATGCCCAGGGGTCAAAGGCGCCTATTCAAAAATTAGCTGATCAGGTCTCCGCTTATTTTGTTCCGTCCGTACTGGTTATTGCTGTTTTGACTTTTGCAGGCTGGCTTTTTATTGCAGGAGATTATGTGGGCGGGCTAATAAGCTTGATAAGTGTGCTGGTAGTCGCTTGCCCCTGTGCTATGGGGCTGGCCACCCCGACTGCAATAATGGTTGGAACCGGAAAAGCTGCAGAGAGGGGAATTTTAATAAAGGATGCTCAAAGCCTGGAAATTGCGCACAAAGTTAATACGGTGATCTTTGATAAAACAGGAACACTAACAATAGGTAAACCGAAAGTTACAGATCACAAAATATTTGCTTCTAAAATGAAGTCAGCAGATTTCTTTTATCTTGCAGCCTCATTAGAGAAAGGATCGGAACACTCATTGGCTGAAGCTATTTTGCGAGAAGCAGAGAGCTATAGATTTAATGATTCAAAACTGAGCGAAGTAAGAAACTTTAAAGCCATACCAGGCTTTGGAATTGAAGGAATAATTAAAGATCAGTTTTACAAATTGGGAAACACGAAATTGATGGAGAAGGAAAATATTGATTTATCAAAATTTAACCCAGAGATAGAAGATTTTGAAAGTCAAGGGAAAACAGTTATGGTGCTGGCTGAAGGTAAGACAATCTTAGGTTTGATTGCGGTTGCAGACACTCTGAAGCCCTCGGCAAGAGATGGAGTTAAAGCCCTGCAGGATAAAAAAATTGAAGTTGTGATGATAACCGGAGATAACAGGCGTGCTGCGGAGGCAATAGCTAAACAGGCGGGCATCAGCCGGGTTTTGGCAGAGGTATTGCCGGGTGATAAAGAATCGGAAGTTAAAAAGATTCAGGGTGAAGGAAAAATAGTGGCTATGGTAGGTGACGGGATTAATGATGCGCCTGCTCTTGCCGCTTCCGATGTAGGAATTGCTATGGGTACGGGGACAGATGTGGCTATTGAAGCTGCAGGAATAACTCTGATTAATAAGGATCTCGGTTCTGTTGCCTCATCAATTGAACTTTCAAAGCAAACAATGAGTACGATAAAGATGAATTTATTCTGGGCATTCGGTTATAATGTAGTCCTGATTCCCGTAGCTATGGGAGTTTTATTTCCGTTTTGGGGAATACTTATGAATCCGATCTTTGCCTCAGCAGCTATGGCTCTCAGCTCAATCTCAGTTGTAAGTAATTCACTTTTACTAAAGAGGATAAAAATTTAAATGACCAATCTTTGGGTGATATTTTTAACGGGCCTGACTGTGGGCGGTCTAACCTGTCTTGCCGTTCAGGGGGGATTGTTAGCCTCAATTATTGCCGCTAGGGAAGAAAAAGAGATCGAGTCTAAAAAAAATATCAAAAATTCCCTCTGGCCTGTGGGCGCATTTGTCGTCTCAAAACTAATCACCTATTCCCTCTTAGGATTTGTTCTAGGCGCTTTCGGAGGACTGTTAAATATCAGCCAGAGTGTCCAGATCTGGATGCAGGGAATCGCGGGAATTTATATGATAGCGGTCGGGTTTAATCTATTGAATGTGCATCCTTTTTTTAGGTATGTAGTTTTTCAGCCCCCGAGATTTTTGACAAGGCTTGTCAAAAATCAATCCAAGTCAAAAGATATCTTTGCGCCTGCCCTGCTCGGTGCAATGACTGTTTTTATCCCCTGCGGTACCACACTTGCAATGGAGGCGCTCGCAATTTCCTCAGGGAGTGCTTTTTACGGAATGTTAATTATGTTTTTCTTTATTCTCGGCACCTCTCCCCTGTTTTTCGGACTCGGAACCCTAACTTCGGTTTTAGGCGATAAGTTTCGCGGAAGATTCTTAAGACTGGCGGCAATTCTTGTTATTTACCTCGGGATAACTTCATTAAACGGCGCTCTGGTCGTTTCCGGATCCTCTTTTTCGCTCCAGAATTTATATGCGAACTCTCCTATTGAAATATCATTAGGAGGATCGGTCCAGGAAACTCCCGGCGGGGAGGCGTTAGTTGAAAACGGGGTCCAAAATGCCACAATTGAGATTAATTCAAAAGGATATTCGCCGACATATCTTAAAGTAAAACAGGGAGTGCCCGTTAACCTGAGTCTGGTATCAAAAGATGCCTATAATTGTGCAGCTGCTTTCCGGATCCCTTCCTTAAAAATCGGCAAAAACGTCCAGCCCAATACCACCGAAGTTTTAACCTTTACTCCTATGGAAAAAGGGAAAATTGCTTTTACGTGTTCTATGGGGATGTATACGGGAACGATTGAGGTAATTTAACTATGAAAAAAGTTATTTTTAAAATTTCAGGTATGAATTGCACAGCTTGTGCGATGAATATTGATTTTGATCTGGAGGATTTAAGCGGAGTAAAATCATCAAAAACCAGCTATGCTAAACAGCTTACAGAGATAGAGTTTGACGAGAGTAAGATACAGGAAGAAGTTTTAATTGAGAGTATCAAGAAAACCGGTTATCAGGTAAAAACTGCTTAATCACTTTGCAAGGCGCAGGCACGCTCCGGACATTTATTCGGGGTTTACAAAGTTATGAAGATTCTGTAATATCGGTAAACAACTTATAATTATGGAAACGGAAAAGAATAACCCTTTAGTTACAACCCCAATAGCAATTTTAATAGGCTCCTTCCTTATTTCCATAGCAATTTTGGTTAGCGGCGGAGCCGTAAAGATCAAAGGATTTAATACGGGCACAACAGGTACAGGACCTGCTGCTGCAGCCTCATCAGCCCCGATAGCGGCGGCTCCGGAAGAGCCTACAGGACCGGTCAAGGTTTCGCTTGATGATGATCCTGTTTTGGGTGATCCTAATGCTCCGGTTACGATTGTTGAATTCTCGGATTACGAATGCCCTTTCTGCAAAAGACACTACGATCAAACTCACGTTCAGCTGACCAAGGACTATGTTGATACCGGAAAAGTAAAAATTGTTTTCCGCGATCTTCCTTTATCTTTCCACGATCCTATGGCTACAACCGAGGCAATTGCAGCTAACTGCGCAAGAGAGCAGGGTGGTGACAAAGCTTACTGGAAACTGCACGATACTATGTTTGAAAATACTACCTCGAACGGAACCGGTTTGACTAAGGATCAGCTCAATACTTTTGCTGGACAGCAAGGATTAAATGTAGATAATTTTAAAACTTGTGTGGACACTGAAAAATATAAGGATGAAGTTGCCAAAGACTTAGCTGATGCCGGAAATGCCGGAGCTTCCGGTACCCCCAGTTTTATAATCGCCAAATCAACAGGATCGGAAGTTGAAGGAAAATTAGTTGTCGGAGCTCAGCCATACGCCGCATTCAAATCTGAAATCGATTCTCTTCTTCAATAATCTTTCAAACCTTCATCATAACTTTATGATATAAATATTAGAGTGATGGACTTTAATATTGATTCCGATTTCGGAATTTTTGAACCTCTGCTCGAAAAAAGACCGGAAATTTTATCGGATTCTTTAAAAAAAGATCTTGAACTCTATTATTTACCTTATGTCCAAAAGTTATTGAAGCTGAAAGAAGAAATCGGCTCAGGAAAGGGACTGGTAGTTGGGGTATCAGCGATCCAGGGAGCCGGTAAAACAACCCAGGGGGAGATTTTGGAAATACTGCTGGGGTTTTATAAAAAGTCTTCAGTCAGTCTCTCAATAGACGACCACTATATTACTCATAAAGAACTTACCAGTCTGCGGAATTCCGATCCGAGATTCATAAGAAGAGGTGTTACTCACGATGTTCCATTGGCTGTTAAAAATTTGAATGACCTGATTAACTATACCGATGAGCCTGTGCTGGTGTCGGGATATGATAAGGGGATCCAGAGCGGTGACGGGGATAGACTGGCCTGGATTAATCCTGTCGATGATCTGAAGGTTATCGCCAAAGTTGAAGAGGCTGAACTGATGATTAATAAACAGCTTCAAAAAGTTCCTGCCCTAAAAATACTGGCTTCGGAATTTGCCGGAAGGAATTTGGATCTGCCCTCAGATATGGGTTCTTTTTTGCCAGTACTTTCCGGTTTCTTACCAGATGAATTAATTGCTTTTTTAAATACTCCCGGTCAAAACCAGATTACAATTTTAGGAAAAGACAGCGGAGCGGTTTATTTTGTCGGCGGACAGGACGAAATCGCTGTAGACAAGAAGGAACTGCCCCGCGGCTGGAGGGTTGTTTGGCAAAAACCGGACTATATTTTTTATGACGGATGGATGGTCGGAGCAAGAGAAGTGACAAATGAGACGGTTTTTGATTCTGGCCTTCCGGCGCTTGAGACCGAAGAGGCGAGAGCGTTTGCTAAATTCATAAATAAAAAACTTAATACTTATACACCGCTTTGGGAATTAATTGAATTTATGAATGTTTTATATGTGCCTGATTATCAAATCTCGTTAAAGTGGCGGGATCAGGCTGAGGAGGTTTTAAGAGCAAAAGGTAAAGGTATGACTCCCGAACAAATTAAAGAATTTGTTTACTACTTTTGGCGGTCGGTTCATCCCGGGATCCAAATTAAAAATCTGGCTATGGACAGCGGGACGGAACAGGTAGTCATAATAAATGATGATCATTCAATTAAAGAAGTTCTCTCCCCATCTGAGGCAAAAATGCGCTATCCTTAGAGTATGACCTACGATCTGATTTCAATAGGAGACACGGTTATCGATACATATATTCCCCTAGATGATGCTAGAATTTTCAGTGAAGGCAAAGAGATATATATAGGTCTGCGGTATGGTCAGAAAATTCCTGTTGAGGATGGAATTTCGGTTGTGGCGGGGAATGCCGCAAATAATGCAGTCGGAGCATCCCGCCTGGGTCTTAAATCCGCTATTTATACCAATGTCGGGTATAAAGATGATGATCAAAATGACGATAGAATTAAGGCCAAATTAAAAAAAGAGGGTGTGGATATAAGATATGTTATGGAGACTGATGATTTTCCCTCAAACCACAATATTGTTCTGACTTTTAAAGGCGAGAGAACAATTTTGGTTCATCACCAGCCTTTTAAATTCGAACTTCCCGATCTTGAGAAATCCAGATGGATTTATCTGACCTCTATGGCTCCAAATTATACCGAGACTCCGGTAATAAACCAGTTGTTAAATTACATAGAGAGAACAGGCGCAAAGCTTGCCTACCAACCCGGCACATTTCAGGTCAAGCTGGGTGCCAAAAAACAGCACCGTATACTGTCCTCTGCCGATTTTTTTATAGTGAATGTTGAAGAAGCCATACATTTTTTGGGTCACGAGCTAAAAGTTCCTGTACCGATTAAGAAACTGCTCTCCGGGATCGGGGCTTTGGGACCGAAAAACGTTGTGATAACAGACGGAGGTAAAGGGTCGTTCGGCTTTGACGGGGAGAAATATTATAAATTGGAGCCTTTTCCGGCAAAACTGGTTGAGATGACAGGTGCGGGGGATGCGTATGCAACCGGGACCTTAGCTGGGCTTGCAGGCGGATATGACTTAAGCGAGGCTATGCGCTGGGGGGCGGCTAATTCGGCTTCGGTTGTTGAGCAAATAGGAGCTCAGGCAGGCTTATTAAGCTCAAATAAAATGCAAGAAAAATTAAAGGAAAATAAAAATATCACTGCAAAAGAGTTTTGAGCTCTTTCATTTTTCCGGGGTCTAATTTGGCTTCAAGAACTTTGACTTTTAATGCCAGATTGGGGAAATCTTCTGCCGTCACTTTTTCTATGAATCCGTCAAAATCGAGCAGAATCGGTGTAATTCTTTCTCCTGCCTCGAGGTTTTGATCCGCTACTTTTTTGCAGTTTTTTGCAACATATGTATAAACAGTCCAATCGATTTTATAAACTAAATTTTGCTCGTACCAAAGCTTAAGTTCCCCGCAATCATAACCAGTTTCCTCAAGGAGCTCTCTTCTGGCCGTTTCCTCAGGCTCCTCTCCTGGGTCTACTTTTCCGGCAATATTTTTTAAATGCAGGGGGATTTGAGGCTGTTCTTCTTCAATAAGCATAATTTTACCCTCGCTTGTAACAGGGATTACCGTTACCGTATCGGATCTTTTTAGTGACTCAAATATTGCTGTTGAATTATCGTATAGCTCCTGCTCCCACTGATAAACATCAAAAATCTTGCCTTTAAAAGCCATTTTAGCCTGAGGAGGGATTTTTGTTTTCATTTTGAATTAGGTACGTTAGAGTAATCCTCTACTTTTTTAAATGTCAGTCCGGTATCTATATGCTCATTATTAAATTCAATCGTCGCATTCGTTTTTTTATGCGGATTAAAGATATTTCTGGGATCAAAAATTTGTTTTACATCCTTAAACAGCTCAACCATCCTTGCGCCGAACATCTTTTCAAGGTAAATACCCCGGACCATTCCGTCGTTATGTTCGGCCGCAATTGATCCCTTATATTCCAAGACTAAATCAAACACTTCCCGCGATAATTCGGGTATTACGCCGACTATTTCGGGGTTTGAAAGATCCATTAAGGGGATAATATGGAAATTTCCGTTGCCGATATGTCCGGCAAGCGTATAGATAATTTTGCCTTTATATTTATCAAGAACTGTTTTCAGGCGGGGAAGGAAGGCAGGCAAAACAGAAGGGTTGATAATAATATCGTCTATAAACGGTGCCGTGCGTAATTTATGCCCTGAATGGTGTCTTAAGATGTTAAAACTGTTTCTTCTTATTATCCAGTATTTTTCTTCCTCATTCGAGAGAACAACCCGAGACTTAACATTAAATTCGGCGATTCCCCCGAGAGCTTTTTCAGCCTGCAGCTTTGCTTGCTCCGGATCTTCAGCTGTGAATTCGGCAATTAACACCAATTTAGGCAGCTTTCCTATGAGCATTTCAACAAATTCAGGGAAAAAACGGTAATAAACCGCCATTCCGTGTATTTTTTTGAACTCCTTTTCAATGTCCGGGAGGTATTTTAAGGATGTTTTTAAGGTAGCATCATCAAAACACTCAAAACTCTCCGGTAGAAATTCCAAAACCCTGGATACGATTTTATCAAGGTTATCTAGATTAGGCATTTCTATCTCAAGCATTGCCGTGCTGGTTTTAGGCTTAACAAGCTTGAATTCTATTTGAGTAACGATGCCTAATGTTCCCTGAGAGCCGACAATGAGCTTTGTCATATCAAACATTTGGCCGTCCCAAACCTTCCAAAGATAATAACCGGTTGAATTTTTGCTCGTTTTAGGCTCAGCGTCCCTAATAGTAGCCTCATTTTTGAAAACCAGTTCGGAAATTTGTTTGTATAAACTACCCTCGAAATCATTTTGCAGACTTTTTTTACTCAAGCTCTGTTTATCTATTGGATAAAATTCATACTCTTTACCATCAGATAGGACCGCCTTTAAGCGTGAAACATATTTTTCAGTTTGACCATAAGAAAGAGATTTTTCTCCTGCCGAGTTATTTCCGACCATCCCCCCTACTGTATTCAGTTCACGCGACGACGTATAGCAGGGGAGGAGGACACCCTTTTTTAAGGTCTCTTTTTCAAAATCCCGGTAGAAAACACCGGGCTGAGTAATGGCCGAGACTTCGGTTACACTCACCACCTTATTAAAGTGACGCGTCATATCGAGAATGATTGAATCGTTGATCGCTCCGCCTGACATACAGGTTGCCGCTGCTCTCGGGGTGAGGGAATATCCTGGGTAATCCGTGCAGAATTTTACGAGATTTGCGATATCCTGAGCATCCTGGGGGAATACTACTGCCTGAGGTTTTACCTTAAAGATAGAGGCATCTTTTGAGTATGTTTCGAGTACTTCGTCATCATCTACAACCTCGCCTTTGATAATACTCTTAATTTGGTCGGCAATCCCCATATTTTTATCGTAACAGGCTCGGATTTCAATGTCCAGGATCAAGAAAAAGAGAGCCTATAGATTTGATTATTAACCCATAGTATGCTATAGTATTGAGTTCAATTATGATACAAACTGCCTTTGTTTCATTACTTACAGCCTCGACTTTAATGCTTTCCGAAGCACAGATTCAGCCTACGAGCTCAGCTGAGCTCAAGGTGCAGGCTCACGCACAAACTGAGCTTTCTTCAAGATCAATATCTCTTGATAAGAGATATGGTTATGATCTGCCTGAAAACGTCTACAAAGACAACATTTTACTTAATTTAGCCTATCTTTCTGGTAAGGTTAAATCCTCAAAAGACATCAATTGGGAAGCTTTAGATCAGCCTTTTACTATGACTTTCAGCCTTGAACCGGGACAAAGATTCGCTTACCACGATATTATTGCCGATGAATATAAGGATAATGTTACTGTTACGGCTCATACGAACTTCGGTGCCGGAGACGGATATAAATTTGAAGGTGGATTATACGGAATGGGTGTTTGCCATTTAGCTTCGTTAATTCACTGGGCTGCTCTTGATGCGGGATTGGAATCTATTGCTCCTTCAAACCACGACTTTTATCCGATTCCGGAAATACCGAAGGAGTACGGAGTTGCGGTTTATGCAAGCCCGGATTCGGTTGCAGCTTCTGCAAATCAAAACCTTTATATTAAGAATAACCTTGATTCAAAAGTAACTTTTGAGTTTAAGTACGATGGAGTTAATTTAAAAACTACAGTCTTAAAAGACTAATGTACGTTTACGCGGGTTCCAGGATTATCCGAACTGGCTCTTAAAGCGTTAGTGCCCGCAGGAAGAACGGGTCCAGTCCATTCAAAAAGCTCTGCAACCTGAGCAAGCGGCGCATTTACACATCCGTGACTCATTGGTTGACCGAAGTTATTATGCCAATACGCTCCGTGAATAGCATATCCCTGATAGAAAAACATATTGTTCGGGACGTTAGGTAGGTAATAATATGTTCCGAGTTCTTTTGAGCCTCCGCTCATAACCTGGGCGCGGGTTTTATACCAGATATTAAACTCACCTTTAGGCGTCGGTCCCCATTTTCCGGAAGATATGGGAAATTCCATAACCACAGTATCGCCCTCATAGGCTCTTAACTTCTGTTCGTCCAGAGACACATCTATCCATTTTTCCTGTCCTGAGGCATTAGTCGTTCCGAGAACCTTGGTTTCCTTAATGGCGATGTTCTTAATAGCCTGGGCAAGTGAAGTTTTAGGATAATCAATTGTCTCGTTATTATAAATTGCGATATTGGCTGTCTCGTCAAAGTCTCCGGTTTTAGAGAGGTTATTCGGGTCACAGCAGGAAGTAGTTTTATCCCCGGAAATCCCCAATTTATAAGCGAGCTCTCTTTTTACGGGTGTATAGTTAAGAAGCGCGACGATTGCACCTATAATGAGCAGTATTGGCAGGAAACGGACCATATCTCTATTGTTGGGTATGCTAAGATAATAAGTCAATACTTGAGATTTTCTGATGAAACTCCACTGGTTTTTTAAAGTTCTGATTATTGCCTCGTCGACCCTTTTTCTGGGTTTAGCCTTTTTTTTCGGAGTGCCGAGAATTTTGCCGGTTCAGCACATTAAGGATACAGAGGTCTATGGTCTGATCTTATCGGATCAGGTTTGGGAAGGCGAAATTTCCGTAACAGGAGACATCTTTTCTCCGGCAGACACGACAATAATAGTAATGCCTGGAACTTTAGTAAAAGTTGCTATTACCGGCGATAAATCGAATATGGATTTTCTTCCCTGGCACCAAAAAAGCGGGGTAAATACAGGCCTGTTCTCCCGGGGGGTTGCTCCAGGGGAGCCTTTTTGGGATGAAGGAGAAAAAATTCAGATTCATCTGAATAATTTAGTTGTTCAAGGTACCTCTGCAAATCCTGCGGTGTTTAAATCCGACTCTGTCGATCCGAGCCCTTATGACATTAATGTAATTAAGATCAGAAAAGGGAATATAAACAACGGATTTTTTTCAGATTATAGGAAATTTGAGATAGGCGGTAATACTGACATCTCAAACTCCAAGTTCTCGGATACTGGGGAATGCTCTCTATGTATGGACCGGGGGAAACCCAGAATTTATAACAGTAATTTCGGAAGCGGGTTAAGACAATCGGTTTTGGTATACAGGGCAAGTCCGGAGATAGATAATAATTTATTCCAAAATCTTGACGGTGACGGAATTAGGGTCGATGCAAGAAGAATTTCCGTGCCTTTTATTACCCGTAACAGCTTTGAGATGCCTAAGCGCACAGTCATTGATTTTATTTCCGGAGGCCAACTCCAGGAAGGCTTAATTGCCCGTAATTATTTCTCCGGTAATAGTCTAATCAGTATAGCCTGCGACAGCGCCGTAAAAATAAGGGACAATATCATTCTTGGACAAGTCAGTTTTACGAGCGGATGTAACGGAAGTTTTATATTCGGCCCGAATTTTTGGGGAACACCAAATCCATCGATAATTCTTAAAGAAAAAATATTAAACAAACACGACAGTTTTTCAATTCAGATACCGAATCTGCTTCTTACTCCGCCTAAGGATGCCGGACGCCAGTAGTTATGAAGCTTAAACTCTCTGCCATCTTACTCCTAATCGTCTTTTTGGGGTCGTTTGTGATTGTTAAATCTTCGGAGCTATTTAAGAGTGCCGGTTTAGCTTCACCCGTTTTGGGTATTTCGAAAACTCAGATTTCTACAAACGCCTGGTTTCCCAAATATGAAAAAGGTAGAAATACGGAATTCCCGGATGCACCGGAAATAACAGCCTCCGGAGCCTTCTTTGTTGAAACCTCAACAGGACAAGTTTTATACTCAAAAAATGCACAAGAAAAGTACTCTATAGCCTCATTAACGAAGATAATGACGACAATTATTGCTCTTGAACACAAAACTCAGGAGGATATCTACAAAATCTCTGTACGGGCCTCAGAAACTGAGCCGGATAAGATGTATTTATTGGCGGGAGAAAAACATACTTTAAGAAATCTTCTGGACGGGATTTTTCTGGTTTCTGCTAATGATGCTGCTGAGGCAATCTCAGAGGGCACGACCGGTAGACGGGAGGAGTTTATTGGACTAATGAACTCCAAAGCGGCTCAACTAGGAATGGGGGATACGGTGTTTGTAAACCCGACTGGTCTTGAGGAAGAACCGGAAAAGTGCAAAGGCCGAGCTCCCTGCCAATATTCAACGGCGTTGGATGTAGCCTTAATGAGTAGATACTTGATTAAAACCTGGCCGGAAATTATCAATATTTCTTCCCAGCCTCACGTCTTCATAGAAAAGACAACCGATCACCAGGATTATGATATGTATTCGGGAATTAATCTTCTGACAACTTATCCCGGTGTGCTCGGTTTAAAAACCGGATATACGCCTGAGGCGGGATTAACGCTTGTGACTCTCGCCCGTCAAAACGGTAAGGAAGTGCTCGGTGTTTTACTCGGTGCCGTTAACCGGCGGGATGATGCAAAGGTTATGCTCGACTACTCCTTCTCCAAACTGAACAATTAAGCAGAGCTTGCGACTCAGGTCTAAAGCGAAGCTTGCGACTTCGTCAAAATTTTTACTCAAACTTTTAAAAATTTAATTTCAACAACTATAAGCTAGAAATTTATAATAGAGTATGTTATTATAGGCCTTCATAATTTTTGATCTATATATAGTTTCGGATTTTATGGGCCTAAAATGAGAAATCTCGATATCATTATTCCTGTTAAAAACGAGGAAACCAATATTTATCCCCTCATTCAGAGGATAAACAAGTCAATGCTTGACGCAAAAATTGCCTACAAAATGATTTTTGTTGACGACCATTCAACAGATAAAACATTGGAAGTGCTTAATCTTCTGCAAGAGAGTTATCCCATCGAGATCTACACAAAAAAAGGCAAACCAGGCAAGGCGTATTCAATTTTGGAAGGAGCAAAACATTCAAAATCCGAATATGTAGTTATGTTGGATGCCGATTTACAATATCCGCCCGAGTCAATTTCGGAAATGTACTTTAAGGCTCAGGAAAACGGTGTTGTTGTTGCCAACCGCAAAGGTTTTCAGGCCTCATTTTTAAGGAAAACAGTCTCAAGGATTTTTAATTTCAGCTTCGGGAGACTTCTTCACGGATTTAAAGTAGATGTGCAATCCGGTTTGAAACTATTCCGTAAAGAAATTTTGGATTATATTGATGAAAAAGAACTTACTCCCTGGACGCTCGATCTAGCTCTTCTGAATACCGCTCGTAATTTAGGATTTAAAATCGCCGGTGTAGATATTACTTTTGATAAACGGACGGGCGGCCACTCCAAAGTTAACCTCATTAAAACTTCAGCAGAAATCGGTAAAAATGCCCTAAAATTAAAACTTTCGAAACGAAAAACTTATCTGATTAAACCGGTAACCTCCGATACAATGGCTGGAGCGGGATTCATTCATAACAGGAAATGGCTGAAAACCCATACGACTCTAAAGCCGGAGCACTCCGCTCTCGAAGTTTTTCATTTAAGCCAGATTTTGGTGATTCTTTTGGGGGTAATTATCTTAGAGATCGGTATTATTTTAAGCCCCATTACAACGCTTATCTCAATTATCGGAATATTAAGTTTTGTGTATTTTATTGATGTTTTATTTAATCTATATGTTGTTTTAAAAAGCCTGCATTTTCCGCCGGAAATTACTTCTACAGCGGAAGAGCTTACTTCTCTTAAGGATGAGGGTCTACCTATTTATACGATTCTCTGTCCTCTTTACAGGGAGGCACATATTGTTCCGCACTTTTTAGAGGCTATAGCAAATCTTGATTATCCGAAAAATAAACTGGATGTAAAACTGCTTCTCGAGGAAGACGACCAAATAAGTATAGATGCTGTTAAAGCGATGAGTCTCCCTAAATATGTCTCGACGGTTATTGTTCCGGAAAGCGAGCCTAAAACAAAGCCGAAAGCCTGTAACTACGGATTAAATTTTGCGCAGGGTGAATACTTGGTAGTTTACGATGCGGAGGATATTCCCGAACCCGATCAGCTTAAAAAAGCATATCTGGCGTTTAAGAAATCGAAGCCCAATATAGTTTGTCTCCAGGCAAAATTAAATTATTTTAACCCTCATCAGAATTTATTAACCCGTTTCTTTACGGCCGAATATTCACTTTGGTTTGATGTGATGTTAACCGGACTCCAATCAATCGACACGGTTATTCCTTTAGGAGGAACCAGTAACCACTTTAGAACTAAAACCTTAATTGAGCTGGAAGGCTGGGATCCTTTTAATGTTACTGAGGATTGCGATTTAGGGGTGAGACTTTTTAAGAAGGGTTATAAAACCGCGATTATCGATTCTATAACGCTTGAGGAAGCTAACAGTAACGTTAAAAACTGGATAAGACAAAGGTCTCGCTGGCTTAAAGGATATATGCAGACTTATTTAGTCCATATGCGTAAACCTGTTGAGCTTGTGAGAGATCACGGGTGGCACGCGTTTGTTTTTCAATTAATCATTGGCGCCCGGATTTCGTTTATGTTAATCAATCCTGTCCTTTGGGCCACGACATTTGCTTACTTTGCTTATTACCAATACACCTCGGCATTTATCGAATCTCTTTTTCCGTCGGTAGTTTTTTACTTCGCGGTATTTTCTTTAATCGCAGGCAACTTTTTATATATCTATAACTATATGATCGGTGCGGCAAAAAGAGATCATTGGGCGCTAATGAAATACGTATTCTTGGTGCCTATCTATTGGTTAATGGGTTCCGTTGCGGCAGTTATGGCACTTTATCAGCTGATTGTTAAACCTCATTACTGGGAGAAAACAATCCACGGTCTTCATTTGGCTAAACAGCCTGAAATTGAGGAGAAGACCTCAGACATCATTATCTCGGCTGCAGTTTCCCCTACTACCAGACCGGGTATAGGAAAAAGACTGACGGAAAGATTAGCGGATTCAATAGGTTTCAGGAAAGTTTACTTCGGAGCCTCTACCCTGGTTTTTGCATCGCTTATAAGTAATTTCTGTAATTTTTTTATCAATGCATATCTGGGAAGAAAACTTACTTTTGAGGATTACGGCAACCTGAATCTTTTTACAAGTTTTCTGTTTATTTCGACAATTCCTTTAGGTGCACTTTCGGCAACAATTACGCAAAAAATTGCTTTTCTGTACGGCAAATATTCCAAAGATCAGGCAAGAGGATATCTGGACCAGTTTGTAAATAAGTCAATGTTTACCGGTATCGGATTGATGTTAATCTGGTTAGTTTCAATTCCTTTTCTGGAGAAATTCTTTAATACAAACTCGACAATCCCATTCCTTATTTTCAGTCCTGTTTGGCTGATTGCGATAATCGGAGCTAATTTCTCGGGGTTTTTGAAGGGAACTCTGTCCTTCAGCAAGATAGCTCTTGTAGGAGTGATTGAAGCATTAATAAAACTATCAATGATTATTCTGCTTACCGAATCCGGAATGAGTGATCTTGTTTACGTTGCCATTCCGGTTTCTATGACTGTCGCTCTTGTTTTAAATTCGATTTTAAGCGGTAAACCTTCCGTTAAAAAAATGCAGATCTCTCATGCTAAATTTAATCTGCCTTTTTATATTTCTTCGCTGCTAATCGGGATTACAAATATTGCCTTTCTTGGTCTTGATGTTGTTTTGGTAAAACACTTTTTAAGTCCGTTCGAAGCAGGTCAATACGGACTGCTCTCTCTTCCCGGGAAAATGGTGTTCTTTTTCGGTTCCCTGCTTGCACCTCTAATGCTTCCGCTGGTTGCAAGAAATGAAGGAGCAGATAAAAAAAGCAGCAGGACATTTGTTATTCTATTCGGCTTAACTGTATCGCTCACAGTATCGGCCGGCTTAGGTCTGGTTCTATTCGGACCGGTTATTCTGCCGATATTTTTCGGTGCAAAGATATACTCGGTGCTGGATTTAATTCCTGTCTACATCGCCGGAATTATTTTATTTACCGTCGCTCAGCCCGTAATCTCATACTTTCAGGCCAGAGAAAATCACTTGTTTGTTGTTGTGGGATTTGCCGCATCTGTAGGTCAAATAATTCTGCTTTCAATATTCCACGAAAATTTAACACAAATCGTTTGGATAATGTTTTTAGTAAGTGCATTTAATTTTGCTTTGATGGGGTTTTTGCATATCCTGAGAAATTATATCTGGCTTTCCGAAAGGGCATTTTTGGATCTCTTCGATCTTGTTTTTTCGCCTTTATCGGATAAAGGAAAGATAACGGTATCTGTAAAAGAAGGTCAAAAAAGAATATTGATATTTAACTGGAGAGACATAAAGCATAAATGGGCCGGGGGTGCAGAATCATATATCCACGAAATAGCAAAAAAATGCGTAGATGCCGGATTCCAAGTTACGGTTTTCTCCGGCAGTGACGGCCATAGTCCCCGCTATGAAGTCATTGACGGAATACAAATAATCCGAAGAGGGGGATTTTATATGGTTTATTTCTGGGCAGCTCTTTACTATATGTTAAGACTCAGAGGAAAATATGATGTTGTTATTGATTCTGAAAATGGAATCCCCTTCTTTACACCCCTTTTTGTAAAAAAACCGAAATTCTTATTAATACACCATATCCACCAGGAAGTATTCAGAAACCATCTTCCTCTGCCTCTGGCGGTTTTGGCATCCTTTTTAGAAGGTAAACTTATGCCGCTTGTTTACAAAAATCAAAAGGTAATAACGGTTTCCCAGTCATCAAAAGCTGAAATAATCAAACTCGCAAAAGACAATTTTAAACAAATAGAAATTATCAATCCCGGAATAAATATTTCGACGCCGTCTAAACTGACAAAAACTGCCAATCCTCAAGTTCTGTATCTGGGAAGACTGCAGCCGTACAAAAATATCGATGTTGCGATTAAAGCTTTTGCGCAGATTCTGCAAAAATATCCCAACGCGCTTTTTGCTATAGCAGGATCGGGAGAGAGCTCTGTTAAATTAAAAAAATTGGTTTCTCAGTTGCAGATCGGACATGCAGTTCACTTTTTGGGTAGGGTAAACGATTCAGAGAAACATAAATTATTAACAGAAAGCTGGGTGATGGTTCAGCCCTCAATGATTGAAGGCTGGGGTATGACTGTAATCGAAGCAAACGCTTGTATGACACCGGTAATAGCTTCGGATGTAAACGGACTTAGAGACTCAATAGTTAATGGGAAAACCGGAATTTTGGTTGCTCCAAAAAATATCAATGCGTTTGCAGATGCGTTATTAAAAATTATCTCAGATACAAAACTAAGAAGAGAATTATCTGAGGAAGCGTTTGTATGGTCATTGAATTTCAGTTGGGATTTAAGTAAACAAAAATTTTTAAGGTTAATTAATGAGGAGATTCACCCCAAGAACTATCCTTTATTAGGCCAGGAGGTTTTTGCAAAATAACTATGAAAAATTCCGGCTCTTTAACTCTTTCCAGATTAATCTATGTTTATCTTAAGTCGCTAGTTTATGGCAGATTGCGGAGAAAAGTTGAAACAAAGTTACCTGTTAAAGTGGGCAATTATAAATTAAAGTCCTCAATTGAGAAGATTGGGACTGTTAAGGCTTTTAATTTGGGAATGTACGCGGATCAAAAAGGAAAAAAAGCAGTCGGTAAAATCTGGAGCGGTGAATTCAAAGATTTTAATTACTATGCATTAAAGAATGAATTTAAATTATATGAAATTCTTAATAATGTATTAGATAGGAATTCAAAATCATTGCCGGAAGAATTTTTAAAAATTAAGATTCCTTCAATTGTTGCTTCTAAAGAGACTGAGAACAGTTTAGTAATTCTGATTAAATATATTGACGGCACAATTGCCGAAAATCTTTCGAGTTCTGAAAAAACCGGAATTTACTTTAAAGTTACTGCTTTTTTGGACTATCTCGGATCTAAACTTACAGAAGAGGAATTAAGGAGCATTTCAAGAAGATCTTCTGTTAACTATATTATTCTCTATCCCTTTTTGCTGACCAAGGCTTTGCTTACACACCCTAGGGTATTCAGATCATTGCTGAGAGGCGTTCCTATTTTTTTGCAATCAATCCCCGTTCTTTTGTCCGAAAATTCTAACCGTCTTATCCATAGGGATCTGCACTTCAGAAATATTATTGTCGACAGAAAAAAACGGATCTTTCTGATAGATTTTCAGCTTTGCGCCCGGACCTTAGGACTATATGAAAACATAACCACTTTACGCTATTTGTGGAAAGAAGGGGATATAACAACTCATCTGATGAGAAGACTGAAAAAGATTTATCGGTCAGACAAGAATTTTAAAAAACTCTTTAAAGGTTTAGCTGTTAATTCGGCAACTCACGGTTTAACCGGAAAGGATTTCACCAGAGAAAAAATAGATAAGTTTACGGACTTTTTAAATTTCGGAGTGAATTATTAATTTATGAAAAATCTCAGAACTGAAATATCAATCGGCATACCGGCTTATCAGGCAGAAGGGAATATAGGCAGATTATTGCGTTCGTTAAGCGTACAAAAAGAAAGAAATATCTTGGTTGAAGAGATATTGGTATATGCTGATGCCTGCACAGATAATACAGTTAGCGAAGTAAAAAAAGTAAGAAATAAAAAGATCAGATTAATTGAGGGTAAAAAAAATAAAGGCTACGCATTCGGTTTGCAAAAATTAATAGAAGAAAGCAGGGGAGAAATATTTGTTTCGTTAAACGATGACATAAAAATTACCTCAAAATCGGTTATTGAGAATCTGGTAAACCCCCTCCTGGAAGATAAAAAAGTCGGACTTGTTTCCGGCAATATTTGCGCCTTGAAGCCCAAAACTTTCATCGGCAGATGTATATATACAAGCTATTTAGCATTCAAGCCTTTGAGATTAAATTACAAAAATGGAGAGACCCGTTTTACTAATGACGGAAAAATAATGGCGATGTCGAGAAGCTTTGCCGGCAAGTTAAGGCTCGATAGAAATTCTGTTGGAAATGTTGATATCTACATATATTTAAGAAATCTTCAAGAAAAGAATTTATATAAATTCGCAAGAAATGCGTCAGTTTATTTCAGACTCCCTGAAACGGTAGATGACTTTAGAAGTCAGGAATTAAGAGTGAGAAAGTCTCAATTAATAACAGAGGATCAGTTTAAGAGCCTTGCAGCTGAAGAATGGAGAATACCTGAAAAAGAGTATTGGATAAGTTTATTAAAAGTATTTTTGAGATTCCCCATCGAGGCCCTTTTTTTCAAACTGTATATAAATAACTTTTTGTTACTGAAAGAAAAGACAAATTTCAAAACCTGGAATCTGGCATTAAGTACTAAAAAACTATAAAAATTATGAAAATGAATAAACCGAGTGTAACTATAGGGATACCTGCATATAACGAAGAAAAAAATATCGGGTTTTTACTGAAGCAATTGTTAAACCAAAAGTTTGAGGGGTTCAAACTTGAAAAAATTATAGTGACTTCCGACAACAGCAAAGACAAAACTGTTGAGACAGCCGAAAAGCTCAGAAACCCATTGATCCAGGTGGTAAATAACAAGAACAGGATAGGTGTGGCCGGCAGGGAAAATCAGCTTTTTGAATTATCAAATAGTGATATATTCGTGTTGTTAAATGCAGATATTTATATTCAAGAAAGAGATTTTATTTCTAAATTGATACATCCTCTTATTAAAGGCGAGGCTGACCTTACCTCTCCCAGAGTAAAACCGTATACTCCCAAAAAAATAATCGAGAAAATCCTGGCTGCAGGATTTGTTATTAAGGATTTCGTTTTCAGAGAAATTGAGAAAGGGGATAATATTTATTTCTGTCACGGAGCAGCAAGAGCATTTTCAAAAAAGTTTTACAAAAAAATTAAATTTAAGGAGAGTGTTGGGGAAGATGCATATGTTTATTTATTATGTAAACAAAGAGGCTTTAAGTTTAAACTTGCCGCAACTGAGTGTTATATCAAATTACCTGAAACAATCTCTGATCACCAGAAGCAGAGTATAAGATTCCTTCAGTCCCAGAGTAAATTTTATAAAGAATTCGGCGAGGAATTTGTCAAACAGCAATACGGCAGTTCCTCAATGTTTTTCGGAATAAATCCCATTCTCGTATTAAAAGGTATGGTTTGTGGTTTTTTGAAGAATCCGGCATATACCATCCTTTATCTGATTTTATCGGCTTGGATAAGAATTAAAGGCATCTTCTATAAGGAAATATCTTCAACCTGGGAGATTTCGTCAACCTCAAAAGATTTGCACTTAGCAGATTTTCCGGTTGCGAAGAAAGGCAAAATTTAATATAATAACTTATAGTTATTGACTATAAACAAGAAACTTATGAAAGTAGTGATTTTAGCAGGGGGGTTTGGTACCAGACTTTCCGAAGAAACATCAATAAAACCGAAACCTATGGCTGAGATCGGCAGTAAGCCGATACTTTGGCATATAATGAAAATTTTTTCCGCTCACGGATTTAACGATTTTGTAATTTTATGCGGTTATAAATCTCACGTAATTAAGGAGTATTTTGCCAATTACTCGCTCCATAATGCCGATGTAACTTTTGATATGGGTAATCACACGATGCAAGTTCATAAAAATGGTGCAGAACCCTGGAAAGTAACATTAGTCGAAACAGGGGAAGATACTTTAACCGGAGGAAGAATAAAGAGGGCGCAAAAATATATCGGAGATGAGCCTTTTTTCTTAACGTATGGTGACGGGGTTTCGGATGTAGATATAAAAAAACTCTTAAGCTTTCACAAAAAACAAAAAGTTTTAGCAACGGTAACAGCGATTGAACACCCGGGCCGTTTCGGAGTAATCAACCTAGGAAAAGGCGAAACAAAAGTACCTCAATTCAGAGAAAAAGCAGAAGGTGAGGCAGGGGCATTCATCAATGGAGGATTCTTTGTTTTGGAACCGGAAATCTTCAAATATCTTGAAGGGGACAAAACTATCTGGGAACAGGAGCCATTGAGGAAACTGGCAAAAGAAGGACAGCTCGCTGCCTTCAAGCATAACGGTTTTTGGCAATGTATGGATACTCTAAGAGACAAAATGGTTTTAGAAAAACTTTGGGATAAGGGTGAAGCGCCCTGGAAAGTCTGGTAAAAAAATGAAAGTAATAATTACAGGAATTGACGGGTATATCGGAACTCAGATGGCTCAGGTGTTTATGAAGCGCGGTCACGACGTGACGGGAATTGATTCCGGTTTTTACCGGGAAGGCTGGCTATATAACGGAGTAAAATTTTCCCCGAAAGTAATAACAAAGGATACCAGAGAAATAACTCTTACGGATTTAAAAGGTTTTGATGCTGTTATTTCGCTTGCAGATTTATCCAACGATCCTTTAGGAAATCAGGATCCTAAAAATACATACGATATCAACCACACTGCAATAGTCAGACTTGCGAAGCTTGCTAAAAAAGCCGGTGTAAAAAGATTTATCTATTCCTCATCCTGTTCCATTTACGGTATAGCAAAAGATGGAATGGTAGATGAGACATCGGAGGTTTTTCCTCAAACTGCATATGCTAAATGTAAATTATTGGTCGAACAGGATCTTCAAAAATTGGCCGATCCTTTCTTTACAGTAGCTTATATGCGGAACGCAACAGTATTCGGACCTTCTCCGAGAATGAGATTTGATTTAGTCGTTAATAATTTGTCAGGCATAGCCTGGACTGAGAAAGAAATTAGGATGTCCTCTGACGGAACACCTTGGAGGCCGCTTGTTCACATCCTTGATGTTTGCGAAGCATTTCTGGCAGTTCTGGAAGCACCGAAAAACTTAGTACAGAATCAGGTTTTTAATGTAGGAAATACAGATGGAAATTATAAAGTACGTGAGGTTGCAGAAATAATCGGAAAAGTTCTTCCGGGTTGCAAAGTTTCATTCGGAAAACCTGATGGAGACACCCGCTCTTATAGAGTTTCATTCGAAAAAATTAAAAGGACTTTTCCAAAACTGGTGTTAAAACGGACAGTTCAGGAAGGTGTAAAAGATCTAAAAAAAGTTTTTGAGTCAATTGCACTAGATAAAGAGACTTTCGAATCCAGAGCTTATACCAGACTTAAGGAGATAGAGCATCTGGTTAAAACTAAACAAATTGACAAAAATTTTTTCTGGAAAATATAACTATGAAATTTATTCAAACTAAGATCAAGGATTGTTTCATTATAGAACTTGAGAAAAAAGCGGATGACCGGGGGTTTCTGGCGAGGACTTTTGATACCGAAAAATTTAAAGAGAGGGGAATAATTTTTAATGTCATTCAGGGATATGTTTCTTTTACAGAGAAAAAAGGAACAATGAGAGGGATCCATTATCAAGTCCCTCCTTTTGCAGAGTATAAATTAACCAGGGTTACAAGCGGATCAATATACGAGCTGGTAATTGATTTACGGAAGGATTCACCAACTTACGGAGAGATTGAAGGATTTGAATTAAAAGCCGGTGACTACAAAATGCTTTTAACTCCGCCCAATTGCGGCCACGCAATTTTAACTTTGGAAGATAATACGGAATTCATAAATTTTTCGGACCAGCCTTTTACAGCAGAATTTGAAAGAGGAATAAGATTTGATGATCCGTCTTTTAAAGTTAACTGGCCGATTAATGTTGAGATAGTCTCCGAAAAAGATAAAGCCTGGGAGGCTTATAAATAATGATAATAATTGATAAAGCATTGGAAAAATTGGAGAAAAACGGAAAGCCAATACGTATCGGCTTAGTTGGTTTTGGGTTTGCAGGTCAGGGATTTGGGATGCAGGTTTTAGAGGGTATTTCCGGAATGAGATTGTCCGCAATTTCTAACAGAACAGTTAAAAATATTGAAAAAGGCTTAAAGCTTTTGAAAGTAAAGAAATACAAAGAAGTTAAATCTCAGGATCAAATTGAAAAGCTTATTAAATCCGGAACATTGGCTATAACCTCTGACTTTGAACTGTTAACTAACTCTAAAAATATTGATGTAATTGTCGAAGCTACCGGTGAGGTTGAATTCGGGTCACGGGTCTCAATATCTGCAATAAAAAATAAAAAACATCTGATTTTGGTTAATGCCGAACTTGACGCGACTCTCGGCCCGATAATTAAAAAGTATGCCGATAAAGCCGGTGTTATGTTTTCCCAGGCTGAAGGAGATCAGCCGGCTGTATTAATGAGAATATTCAGATATGTAAAGCAGATGGGATTCAAACCGGTAATGGTTGGAAATATTAAAAGTTTAATTGATGCAAGACGTACTCCTATTACTCAAGCCGCTTTTGCCAAGGCTCATTGGCAGAGACCGAAGATGATTACCTCATTCGCTGACGGATCTAAAATTGCTTTTGAAATGGCAACTATCGCTAATGCCACAGGATTCCCTGTAGCTAAAAGAGGAATGTTGGGCTTAAAAGCCTCGCGCGTTGAAGAAGCAGTTAACTTATTTGATAAAAAACAAATGTTAAAAACAGGATTGACAGATTATATTCTCGGTGCAGAACCTTCTTTCGGAGTTTTTGTAATAGCCTACTCAAAAAACCCCATCAAAAGAAGATATATGAAATGTTATAAGATGGGAGACGGACCTTTTTATACTTTTTATACTCACTGCCACTTAAGTCCGATAGAAGCACCGATTACGGTTGCTCAGACAGTAATTTTTAAGGACGCTTCGCTTGCCCCTATAGGTGCTCCGGTTTGTGAGGTTATTGCTCTTGCGAAAAAAGACCTGAAAAAAGGAGAAGTTCTTGATGGAATTGGAGGATTTACTGTTTATGGAGTTTTAGAAAACCGTAAAACAGCCCGTAAAGAAAATTTAATTCCGCAGGGTCTAACAGACGGAGCAGTTTTAAAAAGAGATATAAAAATGGATGAAGCTATAACTTTTAATGATGTTGATCTTCCAATAGACAGACTTTCATTTGAGTTATGGAAGGATCAAGAAAGGCTTTTTAAATGAATAAAAAACTATCTTTAACAGTCGGCATTGCTACTTGTTATGGTGGCGAGTCGATAATTGACACTATTAAATCAATTAGGGCTTCTGAAAAAATAACTAAATTCAAAATTATCCTTATAGCCGATAGGGTTCCTCTGAGCGAGTTTGTAAAAAAGCAATTACGTAAACTTAAAGTAGAATTTTATGAGAATTTAGTTGAAAGTAGCCAGGCAAAAAAAAGAAAACAAATTATTGAGCTTACAAACACAGATCTATTGATTTTAACTCAAGATGATGTGCTTTTCTCTAAAACTACATTAAAAAAAGTAATTAGTCAGTTTGTTAAGCACCCCGAAATAACAATGCTGAGTATTTTAAATAAACCGGTCAAGGCAACAAATTTTTTTGAAAGTATTTTGAATAAAGGAACAGATATCGTGAGCAAAATCGCAGTAAATTGGGATAGGGGAGATAATTACCTGGCTGTTGTAGGAAGATTTATGGCTTTTCGGACAAATTGGGTTAGAAAATTTGATATTCGGGATTCAATATCCACAAACGACGCGTACTTCTATTTTCAAAACAGGAAACTAAATGGAATTTACAGGTATTTTCCTCAAGCCTATGTATTATTCAAAAATCCCCAAAATATGAAAGAGCATTTAAGAAAAAGCAGTAGATTCCAACTTTCAAAATTGGAGATGGAAAAATATTATGGGAGATTAGAAAAGGAATACAGAATACCAACAAGAATAATTTTAAGTGTTCTGATAGAAGAGCTTTTTAGAGATCCAATAAAGATGATTTTTTATATTGGAGTAAATATTTATACAAAGATTTTTCGACTTGATTCTAAAAAAATATTGAATGTTTTATGGGAGATAGATAGTTCAACAAAGAAGGTGACTGCTTAATATGCTAAAGAAATTTTATATTTTTCTCATTTCTATTTTTATTATTTTCACACTCGGAATTAGTATAAGGGGCATTTCTGGTAATCAAACTGAGAAAAACCTAAATGATTATGTTTTTACTGAAGGTGGTCCTTTAGAGTTATCTCCTGAAAGAGGGAGGTATGCTTTGACTTATTCAATATTGGAAAATCATACTCCGGTGTTTACTCTGCCTATTGCCAGATTTGCTACTCCGGATTTAGGTCTGATTAACGGGAAATATGTTTCACTGTTCGCACCGGGTGTTTCATATATTGTTATGCCGGGATACCTTCTGGGTAGAATGTTTAACTTAGCTCAGATAGGCACATATTCGGTTATAGCATTATTTGCACTAATCAACGCCTTCCTTATATATAAGATAGCTTCAAAATTGGGAGCAAATGCAGCAGCATCAGGCTTAGGGGCGCTCACTTTCTTGTTTGCTACTCCGGCATACGCATACGCTGTTAATTTATATCAGCATCATATCTCGTCATTTTTAATTCTGCTGAGTATTTATGCATTATTAAAATGGAAAAATTTTTGGTCCCTTTGTTTAATATGGTTTTTATGTGCATCCTCAATCGTTATCGATAATCCGAACTTATTCTTTATGCTGCCGATAGCGGTATTTGCATTAGGCAGATTTATCTCGGTTCATAAAAATGAAAGAAAAATTAATATAGGTATAAATTTAATTTATGTCCTCACTTTCTTAGGAGCAGTACTTCCGTTATTATTTTTTCTTTGGTTTAACAAAATTTCTTACGGCAATCCCTTTCAGTTGGGAGGTACCGTACAGGGGGTTAAGGGTATTGATGAACAAGGTAAGCCTTTAGAGAAGAAGGACATATACAAACAATTGGGAATAGATAAGCCATTGGAGGAGAAAGATAAGGTACCTCTGGAAGATCCTAAAAAAGATAAGAAAGAGGCGGTCGGCTTCTTTAAAACCAGAAATTTAATTAACGGATTTTATACTCATTTTATAAGCGAGGACAGGGGAATTATATTTTTTACACCGGTTGTACTTTTCGGAATTTTAGGATTATTCGTGTTAAATAAAACACGTCCGGAAATAGCTGCTCTATTAATTTCTATCATAGGAGCTAACGTGCTTCTTTACTCAATGTGGGGAGATCCTTACGGAGGCTGGGCTTTCGGTTCAAGATATTTAATTCCGAGTTATGCACTGCTCGCAGTTTTAATCGGGGTTGCTCTCTCCCGCTTTAAGAGAAATTATTTTATTTTATTGGCTTTTTTGATAGTTCTTATTTATTCAATATTAGTAAATACATTAGGAGCATTAACTTCTAGTGCCAATCCTCCAAAAAATGAGGTTCTGAATTTAGAAAAATTAAGCGGTAAAGTCCAGAAATATACATATGAACGAAATATAGATTTCTTAATAAACAGCGGATCTAAATCTTTTGTTTACCGCGAGTATCTGAGGAATGTTTTAACCGCTGCTAATTTTTATTGGCTTGTTTCCGGAAGCATTATATTTATGTCTTTCATCTTGTACTCAATACTTTTACTGGATAGAGGAAAGGTAAAAAATGTTTAATATCTCAATCAATAAAAATTGGTTTAACTTTTTTAAGCCCTTGAATAAGCATATCCTGCTTCTGGTAGTTTATTTATTGATATTCATATCGGCATACAGCTTTATTGTTTATTACTTCAGCGGTCTGGGGCTGTCATATAACGATGCCAGATCCCATTTGGATATCGGAAGAAGAGTAGTTGAGGGACTAAAACCAGGCGCTGCTCAGCTAGGTTCTGTCTGGCTGCCTTTACCTCATATTTTAATGTTGCCAACCATCTGGAATGATTTTATGTGGCATTCGGGATTATCGGGAGCCATAGTTTCGATGATTTCTTTTATAGCGACGGGTGCGTTAATCTACAGATTTTTGGAGCAAATAGGAGTGAACTTGCTGGGAAGAATTGTTGGAGTGCTGATATTTGTTGCCAATATTAATATTCTTTACCTTCAGTCTACTGCTATGACTGAGCTGCTGCTTTTGGCGGTTATGACTGCCGGAGTTTACGAGTTAATGCTTTGGCACAAAACCGGCCAGGTTCTGAATTTAATCAAGTCGGCTTTTTGGGTGATGCTTTCAACATTAGTCCGCTATGACGGCTGGTTTTTGTTCATGTTTGTTTCCGGACTCGTAATTTTAGAAGTATTCCGAACAGGAGGTTATAAATTAAAATCATATAGAAACATTGAAGGGACTTATATTCTTTTCGCAACTTTGGGGTCATTAGGTTTATTCCTCTGGTTTTTATGGAATCAGCTGATTTTTAAGGATCCTTTGTATTTCGCTTTCGGACCGTATTCCGCCCACGCTCAGCAATTACAACTGGAAAGCTCAGGCAATTTAATTACAAAGGGTAATATTTTACTTTCCATAAAGTTTTATCTATACGCGCTGGCTTATAACAGTAATGCTTTCATTTCTATTCTCGGTCTATTCGGTATGGTAGCTCTTTGGATTGATAAGCAGGTTAAAGTAGGGATAAAAATTGCCTCAAGCGCACTTCTTGCTCCACTTATCTTCAATATAATTGCTCTTTATATGGGTCATTCAGTTTTATTCATCCAGGGTTTATCGGGAGATGTTTGGTTTAATGTGAGGTATGGAATTATGATGATGCCGTCAATCGCCATTTTCATAGGGTTCCTAATTGATAAACTTAAAAACTATAGATTGGCAATTGTCGGACTGATAGTGTTTGTCTTATTTTTCCAATTTTCTTCATATGATGCGGTAACAATCGATGATGCCAGAGTCGGATCGTCACAGAAAAATGTCAGTGAAGTGTCCGGATGGTTAAATAAAAATGCCAAAGACAAAGAAGGGTTTGTCTTAGTTTCCGCAGCTTCCCACGATGCAATTATCTTTTCCTCGGGACTGCCTATGAGTAAATTCATTCACGAAGGAACGGGTAAATATTGGGAATCGGGAACAACTTCTCCTGACAGATGGGCCAGGTGGATAATTATGCGTACTTATGATGATAATGATTCGACCTGGAAGGCTGTTTCGAAGACTCAGGCGCTCTCTAAATACAATCTTGTAGAAAAATATCCTTTTGCTGACATATATGAAATAAAGCCGGAATATGTTAAAGACTTAAATACAAAACCTGTTTTAGGTAAGCAGAAATGAAAAGAATTATAAATAGAGTCTCCCTGGGGATTATAGTGCTGATTGCTGCCGTTTTTTTTGCAGGATTTTGGTTAATACATAAACCGGAAAAAATTGAACCGGTCTTCCGGATCAGGTCAGTTGATACAGTTAAATATTCACGCGATTTGGCAGGGGAAAAATTGGAGAATAGAGAATTCGATATTGTTATCGATAAACAAGTTTCCGATATAGCTTCTCTCGGGGCGACTCATATTGCGATTGCAACGCCTTATGATGAAAAATTTACTCCTTTTTTGGAAAGATGGGTAAGAACTGCAAGAAAACATAATCTTAAAGTGTGGTTTAGGGGGAATTTCTCAGGATGGGAAAAGTGGTTCGGCTATAAATCAATAGATAGGGAGACACACAAGAAATTGCTGGAAGAGTTCATAACTAAGAATTCCGGTCTTTTTGAAGACGGTGATATTTTCACCTCCTGTCCCGAATGCGAAAACGGCGGTCCGGGAGATCCCCGGAATAACGGAGATTTAGATGGCCATAGAAAATTTCTTGCCGATGAATACCGGATTTCGGTTGAATCTTTCGGGAAAATAGGTAAAAAAGTCGAATCCGGATATTACTCGATGAATTACGACGTAGCAACTTTAGTGATGGATAGAGAAACAACTAAAGCACTGGGAAATATTGTATCAATTGACCATTATGTCAAAGATCCGGAACAGCTTTCTGCGGATGCTAAAAAAATTGCCGAGATTAGCGGAGGAAATGTAATCTTGGGTGAGATTGGAGCTCCCATACCGGATATTCACGGTGATATGAGCGAAGAGGAACAGGCTAAGTGGCTTGAACTCGCTTTAGAGAATGCTAAAAATACACCTGAAATAATAGGGATAAATTACTGGGTGAACGTGGGTGGTTCTACAAGACTTTGGGATGAAAAAGGTTTAAAAAGAAAAGCTGTGGATACCTTAAAAAAATTCTTTGAAGAAACTCGCAAAGTTAACTAATTCCCCCTTGAAAAAAAAGCTATAAGCCGTTATAATATCCCATAATTATAATTATGAAGTTCTTAGCTTCAATTTTATTAAGTTTAGCTTTCTTCTTTGCGGCTTTTTCAAAGGCCGAGGCTTATTCTATTCCCCAGTTTACCTCCTGCGTAAATCCGCAAGGCTCACTTAAAGTCAGCTACGATTCAGGTACTCACGGCATTGCCGGTCAAACCGGAAATTACAGCGGTAAGGATTCGGTTTATACTCTTTCAGGGGACGCTCTGACTCAATGTTTTTGTTCGAGCAACGGCTCGGGAATTCAAACAAATTGGTGGAAAGTTTCTTCATTAACGGAGAATGAGGTTGATTCTTTAAAAGCTCAGGGATGGAATTACATTCCTAATGGTGCTTTGTGGGGACTTGAGGAAGCACCTTATTTAGCTTTAAATACGGATTACGCTTGTGGTAAAACGTCTCAGGGTTCCTGTTGCTCTCCGACTACCGATATTCCCGGTCCCGGAGGAAGCGGAGGACAGGGCGGAACCGGAAGTGTTCTTGGTATAAGTACTGGATCCGTTTTAGGCCTTGCATCAACGGGAAATATTAAGTTTGTTCTAACTATTTTCTCAATCTCAATTTTATCCATAATTGTGGGCTTATTCCTTAAAAGAAGAGCACAAAAATTATCCAAGTAAAATGAATATCCAGGATAGTGGCTCAAAGATTAATTTTTGGGCAAATTTATTACTTACTTTAGGTTTCTTAGGTTTACTTACCGGTTCTTTCTTTATTTACCAGCGCCAGAATCCTTCAAGACTTAAGTTCGAAAATTATCCTGTCGTACAAGCATCAATGGAGCAAGCAGAAAAAAGCCCGGTCGGTATTAAAATTGAATCAGCAAAAATTTCACTTCCTGTGATTGCCTCTGAAATAAAAAATAATAAATGGGAAGCTACAACAGAAGGCGTCTCCTATCTTAAAACATCCCCAATTCCGGGTGCTCAGGGCAACAGCATTCTTTACGGACACAATTGGGCTAGTCTTTTAGGTAATCTTAAAAGAGTAAAACCCGGTGATCAAATTGAAATTTCCTATAGCGACCAAAGCTCAAAAAAGTTTTTAGTCGAGTACCTGGTTGAGGTAAACCCGGAAGATACATCAATTCTTAATAATTCTTCAGACAGAAGAATTACACTTTATACCTGCTCAGGGTTTCTTGACAGTAAAAGATTTGTTGTTGTTGCCAAACTTCTCGGATAAAATAGCCCAATGAGGGAAAAAGCTATCCGTTTCATAAATAACGATGCAGTTTTTTGGATTTTCTTTATATTGTTATGCCTTGTTATGGGTGCATATATATTAAAGAAGGAAGATATAAAAATAACCGTGACTTTCAGCGAGCCATACAATAACCGTGTAATAAATATTACAGGTGACTAAGCTAGATCCTTCGTAGTTACGCTCCTCAGAACGCAGGCGCTTGCCAAAAATAGGATCATCTGGTATAAACCTTTTGGGATGAGTGAAAAATCGTTTACAGTAATATTCATCGCAATTACGATAGTTGCGGTGATCGGGATAATAGCCACACGTTTAATCAATTCAAGCAGTGTCGCTCCTGCCGTTCCTCAGGCTTCACAGCCCCAGCCTACACAACCGGTTGAGGAGGAGGCATCCCAGGCGGCTACAACTATGACAAAAAAAACTTATTCAGAAGCTCCGGTCCCGCTTACCGCAGCTCAGCTAAAAAATAAAAAAGCCGTGATCCAGACAAATAAGGGGACAATCGAATTTGAAATTTATCCTGAAGCGTCGCAAGCTGCGAGCAATTTTATATTTCTGACCAATGAGGGGTTTTATGACGGTTTAACTTTCCACCGCGTTGTTCCAGGATTTGTCATTCAGGGAGGAGATCCTTTGGGTAACGGAACCGGTGGACCCGGATATAGATTTAAGGACGAGCCGGTTAAGCGTAAATATGATAAAGGTATTGTTGCTATGGCAAACTCAGGTCCCGATACCAACGGCTCCCAATTCTTTATTATGTTGGATAATAATCCCGACCTTCCCGCAAAATATACAATCTTCGGTAAAGTCATAAAAGGGCAGAATATTGTTGATCAAATAGCCGTAGGTGACTTAATGGAAAAAGTTACCATCGCACCTCTTAAGTAGAGTATCACGGGTATCAAAGGTATCAAGAGTACCACAAGATGATAAATAAGACCGAAAAAGGATATCATCGGTTGATTCTTTGGCAGAAACTCAAAGAGCTCCTGTTAATCACATATAAACTTACAGGTAAACTACCAAAATCCGAGGACTTCGGATTGGTATCTCAAATGAGGAGAGCGGTTGTCTCCGTAATTTCTAACTTTATAGAGGGTTATTTAAAATCAAGCAAGAAAGAAAAGATCCGTTTTATGGAAATCTCAGAAACCTCATTGATGGAGCTGGAAGGACAAAGCGAGATCTGCCTATTATTGGACTACATAAGTACTGAAGACTACGAAATATTTGATAAAAAACGGTCTGAGGCAGGCTATTTTTTATATAAGTATAAATCTGCTCTGAAAATCCCGTGATACCTGTGGTACCCATTCTACTCGTGGTACACTAAATTCTATGACCGGTCGCACTCACGATCTTGCCGCATTTACGGCACTTTCCTTTACAATAGCAACTCAGCCGATTCCTCCGGATTTAACTCTGGCTACGGTAATTGTGGCAATTTCAGCAAATTTTGTCGGTGGACTAGCGCCCGACATCGACCAATCCACCGCCGAGCTTTGGGGGAGAATCAGAGGAGGTTCCTTCTTCGGAAAATTGCTGGCGCCTCTTTTCGGCGGGCACCGGTTTATTTCACATTCCATTTTAGGGATAGTTCTATTCGGATTCGGTGCCAAAATGCTTTTATCCGCGATGAGTACGGTTCTGATTGTAAATATGGATATTGTCTGGTGGTCATTTATGATCGGATTTGTGTCCCATCTTTTAATGGATACAATCACCCGGGACGGAGTTCCGTGGCTTTTTCCGATACCAATCAGGTTTGGCTTTCCTCCCTTGAGGTTTTTGAGGATGAAAACCGGAGGGCTTTTAGAAAAATCTTTTGTTTTTCCGGGGTTAATTCTGGCTAATATTTGGATTTACTACAGCTATTATGGAAAATTCCTCGACTTATTAAGGAATTATATTAAGTGACAAGATAAAAAAAATCGGCTGGTATATAATAAAGACTTAATTTTTCTGCCAATGGGGATTGAAGTATCTTTACAGCCGTTACATCCTGATAATCCAAGAGATAAACATAGTTCCAGAAGAATATTTTCCAGGGACGGTGAGCCCTTTATGACTTATGACGTGCATAAGGGCGCCTATAGGGAGGCTCCGAAAGGATTTACGGTTACCTGGCTCAGCCGGAAATCAAACGTTGATATTGCAAAAACTGCCGTTGAATTTCATCTGCGCGCACGTAGAAGATTCGGTATACCCCAGGACGAGGTTTCGCTTGAATTAGTCAGGGATATCCGCGAGGCAGCATTAGCTACAGCTTGGAGAGCTGAGGAGAGGGCTAGTGATGATTCAAGAATATTGGATCTTATGAGACATCCTGAAAGAATTGAGCCTCTGGTCGTAGTCCGGCAAGTCGGTATGGAGGGTAGAGTTAGGAGAACTTTCGGGGTGCCAAGAATCGGGTTAAGCCGTGCCGATTATATGGAAAGGATATCCTGGGATTTTGTGGGCCGATTACCTAACGGCGAGGGGCTGGTTCAAGCTCGGATTGTCTCACCATTCGGCACTCTAACGTTTGAGGGTGGACCTCCCGGTAAGGAGAAGATTGTTACCTACTCGGGGCGATTAAAGATTATAGACCCAGTAACCTCTTTGGTTACAGGACTGGCTGGAATAACAGATTTGCAGCAGGATGAAATTAATGAGATAAACGACAGATTTAAAAAGCCCATTACCGAATTACCGAACCCTTACGAAGCCGGAAATCACAAGTAATACAACATCTAGTATATTGACAGTTCTTCTAGACAATATGTTAATCTTACTTTTACATTAATACATATTGAGTTATCGACTCAGATAGTATACAATATGTTGTATGTATTGCCCATATTGCAAATCGGATCAAAGCAGTGTTATAGATAAAAGAGGCGTTAAGGGAACGGGAGAGATAAGGCGCAGAAGAGAGTGTATAAAGTGCAAGCGCCGCTTCACAACTTACGAGAGGGCGCTGGTTTTAGAGCTTATTGTTATCAAAAGAGACGGTAAAAAGCAGCTATTTGATATCAGTAAAATCCGGGCAGGGTTGTCGAGAGCCTTGGAAAAAAGACCGGCATTCGATAACTTAGAGGCGATTGTTTCAAAGATAGAGCGTAAAATACGCTCGAAGGAAAGAACAGAGATAGAAAGTAAGCTGATAGGAAAAGAGGTTTTGTCGGAACTTAAGAAAATTGATCCGGTTGCCTACTTAAGATTTGTATCGGTTTATAGGCAATTCAAGCAGGCAAGTGACTTTACAAAAGAGCTTGAGGGTTTAATAAATTTGAAAAACTAAAATGGATATGAATAAAAAACTTAAAAAACACGCATCAGTCGCTCTTCAGGTTTCGCCTGTAGCATCCTCAGGTAAAAAACAAAAAACAGAGGACGTTAATAGGGCATTCGATGAAGGAATTCTGCCGAGAATAAAGACCCGAACTGAGCTGGACGGTATCCGCCAGAAAGTTTTTATGGATAGGTATTCTCTTAAAAATGATAAAGGGGAGCCTACTGAATTTACTCCTGAGGAAATGTGGCAAAGAGTTGCCGCGGGAATTGCTCAAATGGAAAAAACTCACGCTTTGAGAAAATATTGGGCTAAGGAATTTTACGGCGCTATGGAAGGATTTAAGTTTGTACCGGCCGGCCGTATTCTTTCGGGCGCAGGTACTGGGTACGAAGTAACCTTCTTTAATTGTTATGTTATTCCATCACCGAAGGATTCTAGAGCCGGAATTATGGAAAATATTACCCATACGGTTGAGATTCAGGCAAGAGGAGGCGGAGTAGGAATTAATTTATCTTCTTTAAGACCTCACGGCGCGAGAGTTAAAAAAGTTAACGGTACATCCTCGGGTCCGGTTTCCTGGGCTAAACTTTATTCCGCCGCTAACCACGATGTTATTCAGCAGGGCGGTTCTAGGCGCGGAGCTTTAATGTTAATGCTTCACGACTGGCATCCGGATATAGAAGAATTTATTCACGCTAAAGAAGATGGGGTTTCAATTCCCGGTGCAAACCTTTCGGTTTGTGTGTCAGATAAATTTATGGAAGCTGTTGAGGCTGATGCCGATTGGGTAACGAAATTCCCTGATGTAACTGACCCTGAATATGACGAGAAGTGGGACGGAGTTTATGAAAATTGGGAAGCGTTAGGCAAAAAGTTTGTAGTTTATAAAACCTTTAAAGCCCGCGAGATTTGGGATCAGATTTGTACGGCTGCCTGGAAATCAGCAGAGCCCGGTCTTCACTTTCTTGAAAGAAGCAACAAATGGGGCAACACCTGGTATTTTGAAAAACTTCTCTCGACAAATCCCTGCGGTGAACAGCCTTTAGGTGAATGGGCAGTATGTAATTTAGGTGCGATGAATTTATCGGCATTTGTAGCCGAAGACGGAACTTTTGATTATGCCGATCTTGATGCAAAAGTTAGGGTTGCTATGAGGTTTATGGATAATGTTGTGGATGCAAACTATTATTTCTGGGAAGAAAACGAAAAGAAAGCAAAAGAAATTCGCAGAACCGGTATCGGAACAATGGGACTTGGGGATGCATTGATTAAAATGAAGCTGGCTTACGGATCTGATGAGGCGCAGCCCGTTATCGAGAAAATATATAAAACAATCAGGGATGCTTCGTATGATACCTCTTCCGATCTGGCTGCCGAAAAAGGTTCATTCCCTAAATTCGATTCGGAAAAATATTTACAGGGTCACTTTATTAAACAACTGCCCCAATCCATCAGAAGCAAGATCCAAAACCAGGGAATCCGGAATGCGGTTATATTAACTCAGGCTCCAACCGGAACAACATCTCTTTTGGCAGGAGTTTCCTCAGGAATTGAACCTGTATTCGATTTTAAATTCATAAGAAAAGACAGAATCGGCGAACACGTAATCTATCATCCTTTATACGAGCAGTGGATGAAAGAAAATCCGGGAAGGGAAAAGCCTCACTATTTCGTTGGCGCAAACGATATGTCGCCTATGGATCACGTTAAAGTCCAGGCTTTAATTCAGGGTTATACCGATTCGTCAATTTCAAAAACAGCCAATGCGCCTCACGATTTTACCATTGAACAGGTAAAAGAGCTTTACTTGCAGGCCTATAAATTAGGATGCAAAGGTGTAACTTTCTTCAGGGACGGTTCGCGGGCGGGT
>CAYOSW010000003.1:35678-72722 GCA_964406775.1 uncultured Gammaproteobacteria bacterium | reverse complement strand
AATGCCGCAAAGGTTGAAACAAAAGGAATTTTACCTCTGCGCGAAAATCCCAGTGCCGCACCTACCATATTTTGTTCCGCTATAAACATTTCAAAAAACCTGGATGGATTCTCTTTTTTTACAGAGTCCGACATTGTTGAATTGCTTACCTCAGCATCGAGCACTACAATCTGCTCATTATTTTTAACAAGTTTCAGAAGCGCCGAACCATATGCCTTACGTGTAGCTACCATCTCTCCCAGCTTGTATGAAGTATAAATTATAACGTGAGAATTATTTTTCTTTTGTAAGATCCCTGATTCATTATTACTGCTTTTAGGGCTCTTCACTTTTCCTACTAATTTTTCGATATCTCCCAATTCCTTCAGCGCTTCCGATAGTTCCTCAGGCTTTAGTGCTTTACCGTGCCACCCGTCTTTGTCTTCAAGAAATGATACGCCCGCTCCTTTAAAAGTTTTAGCAATTATCATCACCGGCTGATTTCCAGGGTCTGATGCATTTTTAAAAGCGTTAATAATTTGAGGCAGGTTATGGCCGTCAACTACGAGTGTCTTCCAACCGAAGGATTCAGCCTTTTTGCTGTATTCCTTTAAATTGTGGCCGTATAGAGTTTCGCCTCTCTGACCCAAGCGGTTCACGTCAATTATCCCTATTAAATTGTCCAGCTTATAGTGACTGGCAAGAGCCATAGCCTCCCAAACTGATCCTTCGGCCATCTCAGAATCGCCTAACAGCACAAAAGTTTTATAAAGCGAGTCAGACGAGCTTTTCAAGCTATGCTTATAATCCAATTTTGCATTCAAAGACATCCCAAGTCCGATTGAAAGCCCCTGACCTAGAGAACCGGTTGCAGCTTCCGTATAGGCAAATTCCATAGTCGGATGACCTTCTAATCTACTGCCGAATTTACGCAAAGTCTTCAATTCACTCTCAGAAACTTTGCCTGCTGCGGCATAAAGCGAGTAGAAAAGAGGTGATGCGTGACCTTTAGAGAAAATTAATCTGTCGTTGTTAATATTCTCCGGATTATTTAAGTCCGCCTTAAAAAAACCTCCGAACATTAAAACAGTCATCAAATCTGTTGCCGACAGGGAAGACGTCGGATGACCTGATCCCGCTTCGGTCGTCGAAACTAATATATAGTAGCGGATAAGTTTCGCCAGTTTTTCCAGTTTTTTCACATCCATCGGAAAAAATTATACCATCTAATTTTAAAAAAAGGCTGGACAAAACCTGGACGAGGATCAGGATTGCCTGCCGCCCTTTTGCCATTCCGCAGAAAGCAGAAACGGAGCAAATAAGTCATCTTCCATACTTATTATGGAACTGTCCAATTCTTCTTCTGTCGGGTTTCTGCTTTGGAATTCAATGTTCTTAATATTAGAAAGGACGGCAATCGGTGTTTGCTCACTCCCCTCACCCATCTCAAGAACAGCCGCTGTAGCAATGCTGTCGGCTATATTCAATTTTTCATAAACAAACGCTCTGCCGAATAAATCAGGCGTTCCTATGTAATCATATAACGCCGAAAATCCGCTGTGCGCTAGAGAAATTCCCGTAACTCCCCACCTTAAAGGAGTCGTCTTGCTGTCGGTAATAATCACCCCTAAGTTTTGGAGATTAAATTTTTTTGTTAAATATTCACGTATTTTATTAACAGTCGTTTGGGCATCCTTAGGCCAAAGAATATAATATCCGTTGCCGTTTGATTCATCTATTCCCGCAGAAGCGGACAAAATATTATTTGTAATAGTGAATGAAATATCATATTTACTACTTGCAAACGGCAGATAAAGTGCGGAATTCTGTTTCACTAATTCTTCTTTTTCTTCTTTATTTTTGGAATCACTTATTTTTAAAATATTTCCCTCAGTTATGGAAATAATTTTTGAAGTAATTGCAATAACCGATTCTTCTTCCACTTTTTCAACGTATTTATCTAAAATTACAAAAATATCGCGGTCTTCTTGGGTGATTTTGTGAGTTTTTATGGCTTTAACAATCATTTACGCAAAACCTTATAAGTCAGAAGAAGCGTCCCCTTATCGTTCAGCTTTTCATAATTGATAAGTTCTAAATCAGCATCCAGTCCACCACCTGCAGTCAGACTCTTACCGGTTCCGAATATTCTCGGCTCCAGGGTCAGTATAATCTCATCAATTAAATTTTTCGATAAAAATTCATAATTTAATTTTTCCCCCGAAAGCAAAAGCATTTTTCCGTGACCTTGGGCTTCCAGCCTTTTAAGCAAATCCTCAATCGGCTCATCAGTAAATTCTAATTGTCCCGGTACTTGATCCTGTGAATATTTAGCCGGATCCCGGGTCAAAACTATTCTTAATTTTCCTTCTTTTGGCTTGATGTGGTTTTTTGCAATCGAGTATGTATTTCCACCCATCAAAATCAAATTATTTTCCGAGATCGTCTTAATAAGGTGAGTTTTGTCTTCAGCGGATGCCCAGGATTGATCGGCTAAATCCCATTTAGTTGATTTACCGTCAACGGATAAAACCATCGCAAGTGTTATTTTCATTTCTTTAACCACTTAACACCCAAATAGACGAGAGGTGTCTCGATAACTGAAAGGACACACCTCAGTATCCAATAAGGTATTAATAAACTTAGGATAAAACTCATATTTCCCGTAAAAGATTGATCTAACGCATAAAAAGCCAGTATTAAAAAGGTTGCACTGTCAACAAATTGTGAAACAAAATTGGACGCATTATTTCTGAACCATAAAGCTTTCTTACCGAACTTCTCTCTAAGCCAGGAGAAAATATAAATATCGAGAAAGTCGGATAAAGCGAAAGCAATAAGAGACGCTGCAGAAAATCTTGCAGATAAACCGAAGACTGAATCATAGGCACTCTCCTGGGACACAAACCTTCTTGAGGCGGGCAAATTAGTAACTAAAAGTGAATAGAAAAGAATGAGTAAAATTACAACTAGACTTGAGCGGACTATACTTCTCGCTCTTTCTTTTCCGTACACCTCGGTAATCACATCATTTATGGTGAAAATAAGCGGAATTACAAATACGGCAACTGAAGCATTAAGTCTAACCCAGCCCCAATCAAAAACCGGAAAAGTTTTTGCACCCATTAACTCTGAAACAGCTACACAAAAAATATAGACCGCAATAAGCAAATCCATTTTTTCAATCTTTAAAAATGTCATATGGGTATTTTACAGGGAGATTTTGCTTATCACAAGCTTACAGTTTTAATTTCATTTGCCCGGTCTTTAATATCAAGCGGATAAAACCCCGTAAACATTGAGGTATTAAACATTGATTCAGGTAGTTCTGTAGAACGGATCAGCCCTTCGTACGATAAATAGTTTAGACTATCCGCGCCGATAATTTTACAAATTTCTTCAACAGTCTTATTGGCTGCGATCAAATCTTTTTGAAACGGAGTATTAATTCCGTAAAAATCCGGATATTTCACCGGAGGAGAGGAAATCATAACGTGGACTTCTTTTGCACCCGCGTTGCGGAGCATTTTTACAATTTTTCCTGTAGTGGTTCCCCTGACTATAGAATCATCAACAACAATAACTCTCTTCCCCTTAAGTACTTCCGGGATTGGAATTAACTTCATCTGAACAGATCTATCGCGGAGACGTTGATCAGGCATAATAAAAGTCCGCCCGATATAGCGGTTTTTAATTAAGCCCTGTTGATATTGAATTCCTGAAACCATAGAGTATCCGATTGCCGCAGGAATCGCGGATTCGGGAACCGGAATTACCACATCTGCTTTAACGGGATATTCTTTAGCTAAAGTTTTACCGAAATTCTGTCTTACCTCATATATCCTTTTTCCCAAAAGTGTTGAGTCCGGCCGTGCGAAATATACAAATTCGAAAATATCCAGCTTTCTATCTCCCTTAACTAAATTGTAAGTTTTAAGACCGTCTTTGTTTGCAACAACCATCTCCCCCGGGCCGACATCTTTAATAAATGTGGCGTTAACAGTATCGAGAGCACAACTCTCAGAAGAAAAAGCGTAACCCCCATTTAATTTTCCGATGGATAATGGTCTTATTCCATAAGGATCCTGAAGCGCAACCAACGTATCTCTGGTCATAATTAAGAGGGCAAATGCCCCCGTAAAAAGATGGTATGTTTCGGTTATCGCATCAACGATGCTTTTGCCCTTGCTCATCTGGAATTTAAGTGCCGTATAGATTAATTCGGAATCGTTAAGGTTGCCTATCTCAACTCCGTTTTTTATAAGATATTCTTCAAGAGCTTCTGTTGAGGGAAGATTTCCGTTATGCGCCAAAGCAAGCGGATCACCGGAATTATGCACGGGCTGATTGTGTTGGTGAAGCGTTCCGCCCGAGGTTGAATACCGGTTGTGTCCGATTGCAATTTCCCCGACAAGGTGATCAAAATCTTTTTCTTGAAACACCTGAGGCACTAGTCCCAATGATTTATGAACGTGAATTTTTGATCCGTCTGTAGAGGCTATCCCGGATGATTCTTGACCGCGGTGCTGAAGCGAGTAGAGACCGAAATAAACTTCCCTGGATGCGCTGTGACAATTATAAACCCCAAAAACTCCGCATTTCTCCTTAAGTTTATCGTCATCCCCTTTTGTATTGTCACAATGGTCGTCGCTAGACATTTTTTATAATTCTCTGCCGGTTGCAGAAATTACGAGTTTTGCTATTTACAAAACTGTATCCCAGACTTGCTTTTCTGAGGTACACATTATAGGATATAGCTTCTTAGTATTCAAGAGTGTAATAATATTATTAATCTGAAACTAATGATTTGTAAAGAGACAATATTATGACAGGAAAGAAACTTTCATATGAATCCTCGGGTGTCAGTTATGCTTCGATGGATCCTGTTAAAAAAACAGCCCAACAATCAGCCAAAAGCACTTCATCCAATTTAGACAAATTCGGTTTTAGCGAGATTACCCAAAGCCGGGGTGATTCAGCCTATGTTTGGGATGAGGGTGACTGTTACAAAGCTTTTGTTATGGAGGGACTGGGGACAAAAAACCTGGTTGCTGATGCAACTAGGAAAATTACCGGTAAAACCTACTACGATGCTATTGCCCAAGACGTTGTTGCAGCAAGCACAAATGACTTACTTGTTGTCGGGGCACAGCCTATCGTTGTAAATGCTTTTTGGGGCCTTGGAAAATCCGAATGGCTGGATGACGAGGAGAGGACTCGTGATTTAATAGAAGGCTGGGCCAAAGCCTGTAATCTTGCCGGAGCATCCTGGGGCGGAGGAGAAACCCCCACTCATAAAGAAATTGTTTATCCTGATGTCATTGATCTGGGGAGTGCGTGCGTGGGAATTATTAATCCTAAAAGTAGACTCAGTTTAGGCGATAAACTGCGCAGCGGAGATTCAATCATTCTGATAGAGTCAAGCGGAATACACGCTAACGGTTTGACCTTAGCCCGGAGAATCGCTGAGGGATTGGATGAAGGGTACGCAACAAAATTAAGTGACGGTCAACTTTACGGAGAAGCATTACTCGTACCCACTCATATTTATGCAAAAACAATAGCCGGGTTATTTGAGGGAGAAATCGATATACATTATATGGCTAATATCACCGGCCACGGATTTAGAAAAATAATGCGGGCGAAAGAGGAATTCACTTATGTTATTGAAAATTTACCGGAAGTTCACGAACTATTTAAATTCATTCAGGAGAAATCAGAAATGTCTGATGAGGATATGTACGGAACTTTCAATATGGGCGCAGGATTTGCGGTAATGTTACCTTCTGACCAGGCTGAAAAAGCTGTGGAAATTATTAAAGAAAGAGGCTTTAAGTCCTGGATTGCAGGAAAAGTTGAGGCAGGCGAAAAACAGGTTGTAATAAATCCCTTAAACATCACCTTTAAATCAGACTCTCTGAATATCAGATGAGTATGGAAGGAGACCTTGCCAATGCTTCGCACAGGTAAAACAATTTTTAAAGGTAAAGCAACTGACGGGACATCTTATTTAATACGCTATCCTAAAAGAACAGATCTTCAGCAGCTTTGGCATTATATAAATGAGATTTCTAAAGAAAAAACCTATATTTCTCTTCAGGGAGAAGAAGTATCTCTAAAGGAGGAAAAAGATTTTTTAAGTTCGGCCTTGAGAAAAATTAAAAATCTGGAAAGTGTTTTTTTAGTAGTTGAGAGCTCAGAGAAGATTGTCGGTATCGCTGAAGTAACAAAAAAAGGCCGGGCAGAAAAACATACAGGTGTTTTCGGTATAACTCTGGCAAAGGAATACCGTTCAAAAGGAATAGGCAGAAAACTTATGGAGTCAGTTATTAGTGAGGCAATGACTAAGTTGCCGGGGTTAAAGATTATCAGACTGGTTTGTTTTGCTGAAAATGACAGAGCCTGCAAACTTTATTCAGCTTACGGTTTTAAGGAATATGGCCGGTTGCCTGGCGGTCTTTTATATCGAGAAAACCCTTCTGATGAGATACTGATGTATTATGAAATTAATTCTTAAATCCGGACACTCCAACTTAAGTGCAAATATTATCCGCCCTGAAAATAAAAAAGGACCTCTTCCCGCATTAATTTTCGTCCACGGCTGGAAAAGCAGTCAGGAAGGAAATATCAAAAGGGCAGAGCAGATCTCCAAGCTCGGTTATGTTTGTCTGACTTTGGATCTAAGAGGTCACGGGGAATCAGACGGAAAAATAGATGAGTTCTCAAGAGAAGATCATATCGACGATATTAAAGCGGCTTATCAACACCTTTTGGGATTGTCTGAAGTTGATCCTGAAAATATCGGAATACTGGGTTCCAGTTACGGGGGCTATTTATCTGCGGTTGCATTAAACTATTTAAAGTTTAAATTCTTAGTATTGAGAGTACCCGCACTTTATTTTAATGAAGGCTTTGATATCCCTACCGATAAACTGATTAAAGAAAATCCTCAGGCTTTCAAAAGCAGTGATCTGACATCTGATAATTGTCTCGCTTTAAAAGGAGTTAATAATTTTAGCGGAAAAATTTTACTGATCGAATCGGAAAAAGACGAGATCATCCCTCATCAGGTTATTGAAAACTATCTGAGGGAAATTAAAAAAGAAAATCTGACATATCTGATTATGAAGGGAGCCGGTCATCATTTTTGGAATCATCCTGAATTCGATGTAGAATATTTGCAGATTCTAAAAAATTGGCTTGGAAACCGGGAGGAAATAAAATGATTTGGCAGGATATCGTTTTGGGCGGTGCGCAGATATTTTTTGCATTGTCCTTACTGCCTTCGGTTTTTTCAAAAGACAAACCGGCTCTGGCAACCAGCATTATGACTTCATTTATGCTTTATGTTATATGTTTTGTGAACTATACGTTAAATCTTTATGGGGCGGCGGCCGGATTATTTATAGTTGCAAGTCTTTGGGCTATTCTGGCAATTCAAAAATATCTAGCAACCAAAAGAAACTAAGAAGGAATCCTGCCGGTCGGGGGCCTATGGAGAGCGATACCTTCAAATACTTCAATTCTTCTTCTGAGTTCATCTCTTTGATCGGTCGGCTTAAGCGATTGTCTCATAAGTATTTCATTACGCACACGCAACCCCCTTAAAACCGTTACCGCGACCGCCTCAGGGGGATTTCCTTCTTCCGAAGCTAACAATCCTAAACAAGCAACCGCCCTTATATCTCCATTTCTTGCAAATATTTCCGCTACCGCAAGCAATGGCAGCCGCCTCGTTTCAAAATGCGATGGTATGTCTTGATTAAACCTCTCGACACTTCGACGGGTAACTTCAATCTCCTGACTGCTCGCCATCATACTGAGCTCTCCCCTTAATGCTGTTTCTCTAATTTGGGTTTCGGATTCAGCCATACAGTTTGAAAATATAAACGAAAGGATCCGGTATTAATGTGACGAGAATCACAGAATTAGAGGCTCTTTTGGATGTTTGCTTTAATTCTCTCTTCGATCGGGTACTCAAACGGTTCAAATGTTTTACCCGTTATTTTTTCATAAATTCCCTGGTAAAGCTCAGACATTTTTACCAAAAACTCATCCGGCATTACGGGAGCTTCACCATCCCCGGTGTAGCCCTGTTCTTTAAACCAAATCCTTAAAGGCTCTTTGTCATAACTTTCGGGCTCCTGTCCTCTTTCCAGCTTCTTATCATACGAAGATTTCAACCAAAACCTTGAGGAATCCGGCGTATGAACCTCATCAATTAAAACAAGTTTTCCGTTTCTTATTCCGAATTCATATTTCGTATCGGCCAGAATTATTCCCGCCTCATCACAAATTTCAGTTCCTCTTTTAAAGACTTCAAGCGCCGCATTTTTCATTTGCTCCCAAATCTCTTTGGAAACCACTCTTCTCTCCAAAATTTTATCCTCCGTTAGTCTCTCATCGTGACCTGATTCGGCTTTGGTGGTCGGAGTAATTACGGGCTCAGGAAGTTTTTGATTCTTTTTCAAACCATCAGGAAATTTAATTCCATAAATTAATCTTTCTCCTTTTTCATAAGATCCCCAAATTGAAGTATCCGTAACACCGGTTATATACCCGCGGACAACCATCTCGATAGGAACCAGCTCACAATTTTCAACAATTGAAACATTCGGATCAGGAACTGAAATCATATGATTGCCGATAATGTCTGAAGTTTTTTCGAACCAGAATGATGCCAATTGATTCAAAACGGCTCCTTTAAAAGGAATATGCCCTAAAATCTTATCGAAAGCCGATTGACGGTCTGTCGTAATTATTATTCTTTTGTCGGGAAGAATATAGGTGTCGCGTACTTTGCCGGTATGTTTTTTCCCGAAATCAAAATCAGTACTTTTGAGTAAATTTGGGATGGACTTAATAATATCTTCCCTGGAAACCATTACTTGTCTTTCTCCTCCAAATATTTATCTGAACCCAGTTCTGAAAGCTTCTTATTTTTTTCTGACACCTCACTCCTTGTGTCATCTTTATACTGTTTCATTTTCTGTCTTAAGCTCGCATCAGCTGTTCCTAGAATCTGAACTGCCAATAATCCTGCATTCTTTGCTCCATTTATCGCGACTGTAGCCACCGGAACTCCGGGGGGCATTTGCTGAATAGATGCTAAAGAATCTAGCCCATCTAAGGCTTTAGTTGTGATCGGAACCCCAATTGTGGGCAGCGAAGTAAAGGAAGCAGTCATCCCTGGCAAATGTGCAGCTCCTCCTGCACCAGCAATAATTACTTTTAAACCTCTTCCTTCAGCAGTTTTTGCATAACTAACCATCTCATCAGGAGTTCTGTGTGCTGACACAATTTTAGTCTCTACATTCACACCAAATTCTCGGAGAACCTTCTCAGCCTGTTCCATAACCGGCAAATCCGAATCAGATCCCATTATTATTCCAACTAAAGGTTTATCATTCATTGCTTTAAATTCTATATACTAATTAAACTTCTTGCAAGATTTGCTTTTTCTAAAACTTTCTCTAAATCATCACCGATAACAGTCAGATGACCCATTTTTCTTTCCGGTTTAACTTCTTTTTTTCCATAAATATGAACAAAAACATTTCCTAATTTTTCTGCCTTTCCTACACCCTTGGGATTCGCCTCTCCCATTCTATCTCCTAAAATATTAATCATTACAGCCGCCTTAACTTTCATTTTTGACGATCCCAAATCCATCTCAGAAACTGCTCTAAGTTGATTTTCAAATTGTGACGTAATAGCTGCTTCAATTGTAAAGTGGCCGCTATTATGAACTCTCGGCGCTATTTCATTCACTAAAATCTCTCCTCTCTTCGTTAAGAACATTTCAATCCCAAAAACTCCTGCACCTTCTAAATGTTCCATAACTTTTTTCGCAAATTCCTCAGCTTTTAAACTTTGATCTGAAGAAATTGGAGCAGGTGCCAAAACTACTTGTAAAATATTATTCTTATGAATTGTTTGGACAACCGGATAAGTTTTAATATTTGCATTTACATCACGGACTGCCATTACAGCTAATTCTTTTTCGAAATTCACCCAGCCTTCAACATACAAATTCTCTCCACCTAATTTAATAAATCCTTCTTTAAAATCTGTTTCATTCCGGATAACAAAATTTCCCCTGCCATCATATCCCCCAAATCTCGTTTTAAGCACAAGCGGTAAATTTAATTCGTCTGCAGCTTTTTTTAAATCTTCAATATTTTCAACTTTTCTAAATGGCGCTGTTGGAATTCCCTGATTTTTCAAAAAATCTTTTTGTAAAAATTTGTCCTTAATTTTCGTTAGAGTTTTCGGGGAAGGACTTATTTTAAAACCCTGATTCTCTAGTTCTTTCAGAACCTCAGTATTTATATGCTCAATTTCCCAAGTCACAAAATCCGATTTCTTTACAAGTTCTTTAATTTTTTTAGTATCGACCAGTGAGCCAATAATTTGTGTCGCGCCAGCTTGAACTGCAGGAGGATCATCATCAGGCTCTAAAACAACAACATCCAGCTCTAGATTCTTCGCCGCCTCAGTAAGCATTTGCCCCAACTGACCGCCGCCAATAATTCCTATTGTTTTACTTTTTTTGTTAGTAAGTGATAATCTTTTCTTAGACATTATTAATCCTTTCTAAGATTTGTGGAATTTCCCGTAAATCTTCGATAATAAAATCAGCAAATGAGAAATCTTTTTCCTTATTATGCTCAGATCTTCTGGCTATTAATTTCATACCAGCAGCTTTAGCACCCTTAAAACCGGACTCCGAATCTTCAACTACTATTATTTCCGAGGGCTCCACACCGAGAGATTCAGAAGCTTTTAAAAACGGTTCCGGGTTTGGTTTGTGATTTTCTACATCCTCTCCAAAAATAACCGCATCAAAATATGTTAATAATCCCAGCTTGTCCAAAGCATCCTCTCCCCAGAAACGCTCACCGGATGAAACGAGTGCCATTTTATATCTAGGCGACAGACTACTGATAACATCTTTTGCAAAAGGCACCGATTCTATCCCCTGTTTTAAGTGTTTTTTTAAAATCTCATCCCTAACTTTCCGCATTTGCACATAAGTAACACCGCTCTTGCCCGATCTTTTGATCATATCGTTAAATTCGGTTTCAAGCTGAACGCCTAAATAAAGCTCCCGGACTTTTTCGGGTGAAAAATCCATACCGAAAAATTTTGCAGTTTCCGACTCAACAACAGGATGAATATTTTCCGAATCAATCAGCACCCCATCCATATCCCAAATAATCGCCTTAATTATCTGTGAATTTTTTAATTTCATATGCAAGCTTTTTTGCCCTTCCTGCAGCAGTCCCTAAATGATTTTGAGGATCAATAATTTTCTCCATTTTGTCTTTTCCGACATATTTTAAGATCTCTTCCCGTTTTAATAATAAATCCATCAGCGGATTTTCTTCACCAACCGCAACTAACGACCAGGCTTCCATAGAAACTTCACGCAAAATTTCGTGCATTTCCTGCCTGTCGGCTCCGGCTTTCACGGCTTCTATAATTATTTCCTCGGTTGCCGAAAAAGGCGCGTACCTCTCCAAATTTTCCTGAATCCTTGCCTCATTTACCACAAGGCCGGAAACGATTTTTGCCGCACTTTTTAACATTTCGTCAACGCTCAAAAACATTTCGGGCATATAGACCCGCCTGTTCGCGCTGTCATCAAGAGTTCTCTCAAGTAATGATAAAGAAGAGTTTTGAGATGCGTTATCGGCTAAACTTAAAACAAGTTTTGCCAGTGAACAAATTTGCTCTGACTTGACGGGGTTTTTCTTAAAGGGCATAGCGGACGAGCCGACTTGTGTTTTGCCGAAAGGCTCGGATAATTCCCCGAAGTTCGGAGATTGTAAAATTCTTAAGTCGAAGGCGAATTTATAGAGAGATTGGGCGATGGATGATAACGCAGTAGAAATAAAATAATCCATTTTCCTGGGAGCTGTCTGTCCGGCAATAAACGCGGCATCCAATCCGAGTTTCTCCATTATTCGTTTTTCAAAATCTTCCGCTTTTTCTCCGAATAATTTTTTATAGCTTGCCTGGGTTCCGACTGCCCCTTTAAAACCCTTACTCTTTAAACCGTTTTCCAAAAGCCACTCTACTTTATCTAAATCCCACAACAAGTCCTGGGCATATATTGCGAATCTGTATCCTAAAGTCGTCGGTTCTGCCGGCTGGAGGTGGGTATATGCCATACAGGGAGTGTCTGCGTATTTCTCAATTTTATCCGACAAGCTTTTCAAAAGATCAGTTAATTTGTCTTTAACAATGATCAGGGCTTCTTTGGCTTTTATTGAGTCGGCGTTATCGACAATATCCATACTGGTTGCGCCGAAATGAATTTTTCCGCCTCCTAATTTGGCTTTTTCGGCAAATTCCCTGATTGCCGCTACGACATCGTGTCCCGTTTCCTTCTCTATTTCCAGAGCTCTTTCGATATCAATATCTTCCTGATGATCTTCAAGGTCTTTTAATTCTTCGTCCGAAACAAGCCCCTCGGTATTTTGGATTCTGGCCATTTCCACCCAAATTCTTCTCCAGAGTCTGTATTTATTTGCCTCCGAAAAAATCTCCCTCATCTCAGGTGAACCGTATCTCCAGGAAAACACCGATTGATAATTTTTAAAATCCATTAAGTTAAAACCTCCTCCAATCTATTCTCATTCAAAGCGGATTTTATTTCCATAGCAACTCTTTTACCTGCGGAAATTGAATTCCCGTATAAATATCCGGAATACGGAGTTGCAGAGATTCCGGGACTTCCCGGCATTCTCGGGGAAACATCAAAAACAATAATTTCTTTTTTCGGAGGTCCCGGGATAATCATAGTCTGAAGACCGAAAGGTCCGATCACCGGAAGTCCCAGCTTTTTACAACCCTTAACAAATTTTTCCCCGATCTCAAAAGCCGGCCCCAAAAGCGATTCTAAAACAGTTACCGCGATATGTCCCGCTTCTTCATATTTTACAAAAACTTTCTCGGATACTTCCGAACCGGTAACATCGATCTGCTGACTCGCAGGGATTCTGATTATTCCGTCTAAATTGGTCTGTCTTCTTGTATCTGTCCCCAAAAGCTCCAATCTCTCGGAAAGAGAATCATAGAAGAAATTGAAATTTACCTGAACACCGCTTATAAACTCTTCAATTACCTGCTTTTCAAAAGCTTCTTCGGAAACCTTTTTTTCAGCAATTAAGCGCCTCTTTTCCTGCTCGTATTTTGCAGGTGAATCGGCCAGAAAGAACGCCCTTTCAAAGCCCCTTTCTTTCTCCAGAACTTTTACTATCACCAATCTGTCGATATCTTCCGGTTTTTTAAACGCTTTTGGATATCTGATTCCCGCTTCATCCATTATTTTATATTGGTCAATACCGTTACCGGTTCCCCGTTCTTCACTCCGTAAAAGTTTTCGGTTCCCGAACATAGGAACATTAAAGTCTTTTTCAATTGCATCGTAATCGTTAATATAAACTTCAAAAGACCGGTGGGGGATAAAAACCGAGCTTCGCTTTACAAGCTCTGCTTGAACTTCTTCTTTCAGAATATCTTTGAAATTTTCGAGTTCTAAAACTTCATCAACGCATCCCAGATGATCTTGAGTTTTGTAATACTTTGAATATGGAGCTCCCCGGCCTTTTTGGGTTATAACCAATGTTCTAAAACCGTAGTCCTTTGCCCCGCGGCAAACATCTAAAGCTGAGTGCGAACCGAGTACTGCGATGGTAATATTTTGTTTATCATAATCTTGTAAAACTTTGTTTATGTCCATTAGTCTAAGACTTTATCAAGTTCTCCTTTTTCGATTGCAACTTTAATTTCTCTGGCGATTCTTCTCCCAGTTGACATCGGAACATCGTAATTCAAATCTGAGTAAGGTGAACCGCCGATATACAAAGATGTACCGGCAACTATGCGGCCGGATATTTCAATCACAAACATTCTTTGGTCGGGAGTTATAACCATCTCCAAACAGAAAGGCCCGAATAATCCTTTTCCCCCTATTAATTTTTTAGAGGTTTCAACTACTCTTTCTCCCATTGCATAAACCTCGGGTAAAAGTGATTCGCGGATAATTAACGGTTGATTACCAACAACGACATAAGAAGGCTCAATATCCAATCCCTGCTGTCCGTGGAGAGGGATCCTTCCTAAAGAATCAACGTTTGTTTCGTAACGCCGGTCCATCGACATAACTTCTATCTCACTGGTAATCGGTGAATAAAAATAGGCTACATAAAGAGTTACTCCGATAATATATTCCTGGATTACATATTGGTCGGTGCCGAATCCTTTAATTTTTTTCTTAAAATCCGCTTTGTCTCTCGCATAAAAATACCCTTTTCCGCCCGCTGCACCATAAGTTTTTACAATAACTGGAAATGTCACATCCTCAATATCATCAAATTGACGGGGGAGATTAATCCCGGCTTTTTTAAGCCAATCCCTCTGCATCTGACGGTCCTGTTCCCAGTCCAAAACCGATTTATTTCCGAAGTAAGGAACTTGAATTTTCTTGTTATTTTCAGCGCCCAAGTAAGCCACAAATGATCCGTGAGGGATCAGAATGACATTTTCTCCTTTTAATTGCTCTTCGATTTTTTGGTATTCGGCAAACGATTTGACTGTTAAAATTTTATCAATGAATTTAAATCTTCTGTAGAAATCTTCGCGGTCTATTGGGGAGACAATTAATGTTTTGAAGCCTTCGTCTTTTGCACCTTTGAGGATTTGTAGCGCACTATGGGAACCGAGTGTAGCTATCGTATAGTTACCGGTATCATTTTTTCCCATTTTTCTTATCTTAAACCATCCGTAAACCATTCTCAAATACTGAAGAGTTAAATTTTAACACTATGGGTTTATAATTGCAAACTTCAGTCTGCCGGTTCCAGCCTCGGCGCACGCCTCAGAAGATCATAATTCTCTTTCATCTCAGCTTCGCTCATCCGGAGCGGCCAAAGCAATTCTCTTTGCGGTCCGTAAACCGGAAGACTGCTTCCGGCTCTGACAAATGCATCCACAAAAGCTTCTACTATCCTATCCGTTGGATTTTTATTGCCGTCCCCCGCCTTCAACCAATCCAAATCCGCATACCTTGAGGGGTCCCCCAACATAACTGCATCAAGAGATTCCGGCGGAACTTCAGCATTGCGGTAGGTAACGCTTTGTTTATTATCTTGAGAGATTTCAAACCCGCTGCCGGTATAGTATGGTAAGCCTACTCTCAGATTAACCTGACCCTGCCCGATTCTCCAGGGACTTGAACGGTCATAGGTAATTTTTTTAAGATCGATATCGGGATTGCCCCTTACCCCGTCCATTAATAAAAATCTGACACTTTGAGGATCTGCGACGGAAAAAGGCAATTCAAGACTCCAGGACCCGGCCAAAGGTCCGGCCTTCTTTAAGGCTTGTTTTTCCATATGGGGCAAAGCTCTTATTTTTCCTTCAAAGTCACTCATTCTGAAGTATTATAGGTTCTAAAAACCGGATATTCAATCATTGAATAATTATCAGATTATATTTAGAATACCCTTGAATGGTTACTCTCGTTATCGGTTCACAATGGGGAGATGAGGGAAAAGGTAAAATCATTGATTCCCTCGCGGAGAAATCAGACTTCGTTGTCCGCTTCCACGGCGGAAATAATGCGGGACACACCGTAATTGCAAACGGTAAAAAATACCCCTTCCATTTAATGCCTTCCGGAATTTTACATCCTAAAGCTATCGGCATAATTGCAAACGGAACGGTTCTTGACCTTGAGGTATTAATCTCCGAAATTGATACACTCGAGGCGGATGGAATAAAGCTCGCAGGCAAACTTTTTATTTCCGATCACTGTCATATCGTTCTCCCCTACCATAAAGCACTCGATGAAGCTTACGAAAAGGCCCGGGGAAAGGACAGCTTGGGGACTACAAAGCGGGGGATCTCTCAGACTTACGCTGACAAAGTTTCCTATAACGGGATTCGGCTTTATGATTTAAAAAATTGGGAGGAATTTAAAAAGAAATTTACGTTTCAGTGCGGAGTGAAAAATAAAATTCTTAAAACTTTCGGAGTCCAACCTATTAGCGTTCCAAATGAGTTAAAAAAATACGAAAAATTCAGAGAGAAGCTTCTGCCTTTTATAACCGATACCTTCCAGATTCTAAAAAAAGCCGTTAATGATAAAAAATCGATTCTGCTTGAAGGCGCCCACGGTGTAATGCTGGATAACGATTTCGGCTCTTATCCGTTTGTAACAGGCTCAAACGTAATCACCGGGGGTGTTAACACCGGATCGGGAATACAGTCACAAAAAATTGATCAGATCTGGGCAGTTGTTAAGGCATATACCTCAAAAGTCGGAGAGGGACCTTTTCCGACCGAACTTAATGACGCAACCGCAGAATATATCCGCGAAAAAGGAGCAGAATTCGGAACAACAACAGGCCGTCCGAGAAGAATCGGCTGGTTGGATTTGGAGGCGGTTAAATTTACGGTTGATGTTACAGGAACAACTCACCTGGCAATAACCAAAGCCGATGTATTATCGGGTGTGAAAGAATTAAAAGTTTGCACCGGATATAAATTTAACGGCAAACCGATTCCCTTTTCCTCCTGCGGATATCTTGAGCTTGGAAGTCTTAAACCCGTCTATAAAACTTTTAAAGGCTGGACGGAAGATATATCAAAAATTAAAAAATACTCTGAACTTCCTGAGAATTGCCGTGAGTATCTTACTTTTATCGAAAAGTTTTTAGGGGTTAAAATTGCAATTTTCTCAACAGGCCCTGCCCGAGAAGAATTAATTAGGATTTAAATCTATGCAGGATCGAGGATTATTTATCAACACTCACGTACGAACTGGCGAGGTTGTAGAAGCCGGTAGCGAACTAAGAGAGTATGGACTTAGAGCCTGTCGCTGGGCAACAGAAAGACTGATAGAATTACCTAAGGATGCTCACCCTCTACTTGTGCGTCAGGCTATTGATCCGATGAGTATGAGCAGAGCATTTAGGAGACAGTGGCAAATTGCCGAAAATGCAGCAGTAAGACTGTTGGTAGCCACACGAACTCTAAATTATCCCCGGGAGATTGTGTTTGACGCTGTCGATGATCTCATTAAAGAAGATGCTTTACCAATTGAACCATACTCTCCCAGAGACGAATCACTAGGATTTGCAACAGAAATTCAGGCGGGATTGAACTGGCTTGGGAATAAAATTATGCTTGAAAGAATGGGCTCTTTAGTTTGGACTGCGATGATTTACGAGCAATCAAGAATGATGGATGGAATGATTAAACACGGGGTACATTATCAGGGATCCTGGACTTAAAGTTTAAAGTGGTCTTTTTGCTTCTTCCGTATGTCTTACCCATACGTTAGTTTGACCTGCTGTTCTATTGGGATCCCAAGCGCTAATACCAAAATATCTAGGCACTGCTAAACTACCCTTGCCCTTAGCATAATCATCTAACTTACTGAGCTGAGCTCCATCTAGTTGAGGGGTGTAAATTTCCCATAATTCGCTATGCATATCAGGTAACCCAGAGCGATTATCGACAAATCTTCTCATTGTATCTAAAACTTTCGGTTCTACGTCGCCAGTACTATCGTATTCATCAAGAACTTTTAAAGCTACATTTACTACTGGACCTGATACATATGTCAACTTGAGGGAGGGATCATTATCTGAAGATCTTTCGGGTTGTGAGTTTCCGCCTACTAAATGTAACCTTAACACTCTCTCGCCAAATGCTAATCCTGATGATGGAAAATTTGCGTCATTGTAACCGGCGGCGCGCACACCCTGACCTTCTGCTTCTGCTAGTCTACGCATTTCATCTATCTCAAGTTCAACTTGAGAAGCTCTATAGAGAGTACCCCCTATTGTATAAAAAACCCGATCCGTATTATGATAAGAGTCCCAAAGTGCTCTACGATCAACTGCTTCTTGCTGGTAATGAGCATATGCCCAAGATGCTCTTCTAACTGCGTTCTCTGGATTATCCCATCGGAAAACGTGCACTGCATTAAGTGATAAATTCAGAGCCTCTTCGACCAAATCTAACCTTCTACTAAATTCACTTCGAGGCTCTTGGGGTACTAGCGATATTACAGCTCCACGTCTTTCTGCAGGATTTATAGCCATATTAGTTTTCTATTATAGTACTATAGGGTATTAAAATCAAATTTCCAAACCTAAAATTCTTACCCTTTTCTTACGTAATTATTAAGAAATCCATATACTTCCGCGAGACAAAATTCTGACAGTCTTATTCCCACTCCATCGTGGCCGGTGGTTTAGTTGTTATATCATAAACAACCCTGTTTACGTCTTTAACTTCCGTCACAATCCTGGTTGAAATTCTCTGCAATAATCCCCAGGGCAATTTCGCAAAGTCGGCACTCATCGCATCGGCAGCCTCAATCGCCCTGATTGCAATTGTTTCTCCGTAAACGCGCTGATCCCCTCTGACGCCTGTTGTTTTAATTCCTGTAAAAACCGCAAAGGTCTGCCAAAGAGAATTCGTCAAACCGAAATTTTCAATTTCCTCCCTAACTATTGCATCCGCGTGCCTGAGAATTTTTAATTTTTTCTTATCAACATCCCCGACAATTCTGACAGCTAGTCCGGGTCCGGGAAAAGGCTGTCTTTTGGTAATTTCATCAGGCATTCCTAGAATCTGACCGATTAACCGGACCTCATCCTTATAAAAAGTTCGCAGAGGTTCAACGAGGGTAAAATCCATATCTTCCGGCAACCCGCCGACGTTATGGTGCGACTTAATTTTTTCCGAATGCTTTGTTCCCTGGGATTCAATCACATCGGGGTAAATCGTCCCCTGAACTAAAAACTTTGCTCCGAGTTTTTTTGCCTCTCTTTCAAAAACCCTAATAAAAGCTTCGCCTATTTTTTTACGCTTGGTCTCTGGCTCAGTTACGCCCTCAAGAGCCTTTAAAAATTCCTCCTCCGCATCAATTACCTCAATCCTCATATCATAATTCTCTTTAAAAACTTCCTTCAGCAAATCCGTCTCACCCTCGCGCATCAGCCCTGAATCAATATAAAAACACGTCAGGTTTTCACCGATTGCTTTATGCACAAGAAGTGCGGCAACCGAAGAATCGACCCCTCCGGACAAAGCGCAGATCGCCTTTTCATTGCCCAAAGATTCCCTTATGTCGTCAATCAATCCTTCAGTAAAAACCGAATCAATCGCCTGTCTGACCGGTTCAATACCGCAGATTTTTAAGAAATTACCCAGAATTGTTTCTCCGAATTGGGTGTGAATTACTTCCGGGTGAAATTGAATTGCATATATTTTTCTTTTATCATTACTCATCGCAGCAACCGGGATTGTCTTAGTTTGAGCCAGCACCTTAAAACCCTCAGGAACTTTTTTGACCTCATCCCCGTGCGACATCCATACATTGAATTCAGGAGATGTATTCTCAAATAGCACTGAATCTTTATCTATCTTTATACTCGCCGGTCCGTACTCTTTAATTTTTCCCGGTGTAACTTTTCCGTTGAGAATATGAGAAATAAGCTGTTGACCATAACAGATTCCCAAAATCGGAACGTTCATATCAAATACCACAGGATCTATGGTCGGAGAATTTTTGCCATAGACTGAAGCCGGACCGCCAGAAAAAATAACACCCTGAGGATTTAATTCTCTTATCCTTGTTATGGCATCTTCCGGCTCGATAACCATTACGGTTTGTCCCAACTCCCGGATTCTTCTGGAGATAAGATGTGCAGTCTGTGATCCGAAATCAATTACAATAATCATCTCTTAAAATATTCTATTCCATTTCTGAAGATTTGTAACCCCGGACCTTCTTTCGGAATTTCCAAATTCTCTCGTTTTAATTTTTCTTTCAGAAGCGGTGCGTCAGGCCGCTGATTATAAAACAGTGCCCGCTCAGGATGGGGCATCAATCCCAATATCTTTCCTGTCTCATCAATTATACCTGCAATATTCTCCAAAGATCCGTTGGGGTTTGGTTCAATATTCTGATATTTACATATCTCCCCCTCGTAATATTTTAAAACTGCCAGACCCTTTTGCTTAATTTCTCTAAGCACCTCAGGATCCGCATAAAACCTGCCCTCTCCGTGAGCTATCGGGCAGGAAAAATTACTCAGCCCCCGCAGCCAGGGAGTCTCCTTGCCACCAATCTCGAGGTCTACCCATCTGTTTATATACCGGGCATTTTTGTTGTACTGCAGTGCAACCTGTCTTTTACCATATTCCCAATTTAGAGCAGGCACCAATCCTAAATTTGCCATAATCTGGAACCCGTTGCAAAAACCGATTACGAGTTTATCTTCGGAGATAAATTTTTGCAGATCCGCCCAAAGATAATCACGCATTCTGTTGGCAAAAGCTTTACCGGATCCGGTGTCATCGCCGAAAGAAAATCCCCCGGGAAAAACCAGGATTTGAAAATCTGCCATCTTCACTCTTCGGTCAATTAAATCATTAATATGAACAATCTTCGAATCTCCACCGGCCCAATTAAATGCAAAAGCCTCCTCCTCTTCGCAATTTAAACCGTACCCTGAGAGAATCAAAACTTTAGGTTTTACCATTTCTCAAATCTCCTTCTATAAACATTCAAAACATTTTCCAGATTAAGTTTAATTTCCGGAAGACCAGCTCTCGAAATTTTGAGTTTTTGATCACCGGTAACTTTACCGATTTGAGCAAATTTTATACCGGTCATTAATTTTTCAAATTGAGACTTATTTTTAGGATCAATAGTTAACAATATTCTGCCTGTTGATTCGGAAAATAAAGTTTCGGCGGCGAAATTTGTTTTACCCGGCACTAGGCTCAGATCAATATCCATCCCCAGCATTCCAGCCATACTCATCTTAGCTAAAGCTACAGCGATCCCTCCCCTGTTAACCCCGATAGCCGCGCTTATTAACCCTTTATTCAGTGCTCTTGAATAGGATTTATAAATTTCCATATTTTTTGTAGCGCTTGTCGCCGGAACGTTATTTCCCTCAAATCCCAAGTTCTTAAAATATTCCGACCCTCCGAGTTCCGGAAATGTTTCTCCGAGCAAATAAACTAAATCCCCTTCAAATTTAGCATCAACCGTGACAGTCTTATTTATATCCTCCGATATCCCAACAGAACTCACAAGAAGTGTCGGAGGAACGGAAATTTTAACGGGGCTGCCCTTCGCATCAAATCCTTTAAAATCATTAAACATAGAGTCTTTTCCGGATATGAGCGGCGCAAGATACGCAACGGATGTGTCATATACTGCCTCACAGGCCTTTTTTAACTGACCTAATCTTTCCGGCTCATCCGAAGAACACCAGCAAAAATTATCCAGAAGCGCTATCTTAGAAATCTCCGCCCCTGCCACTACCGCATTTTTAAAAGCGGTATCAATTGAAGCTGCCGCCATTTTATACGGATCGATCTCGGAATAAGAAGGAAAATATCCCTGCGATAAAACCAACCCTTTATAGGATTCATATAACGGCCTGACCACAGAAGCTTCAGCATTAATTCTACCCCTTCCCTGAACGGGATATGTTACTGCAGTCCCCTGGACTGTGTGATCATATTGTGTTGAAAGAAAATCGTAGCCGGAATTATTTAGACTCCCGATCATATCCAAAAAGTCCTTATTTAAATCCTTTCTACTCTCTAAATCCGGCTCCTCAAACTTCTGAATCTTTGAGATTGAATGTTGAACTCTTTTAGGTAACCCGTCGTGCAAAAAATTCAAATCAAGATCCAGAATCTTCTTACCGTTTAGATTTACAACACATTTGCCCGAACCGTTAAATTTTCCGATAACCCAGGCCTCAACCCCTCTTCTTTTCATTAAGTCCTCAAATTTTTTCCACTTTTTTTCGGGGACCGCCAATGTCATTCTTTCCTGCGATTCGGAAATCCAAATTTGCCAAGGTTCAAGACCCGGATATTTCAGCGGAACTTTCTCCAGATCAATTTCTACCCCTCCGGATTCACGGGCCATTTCACCGACGGAAGAAGAAAGCCCCCCGGCCCCGTTATCTGTTATGGAATTGTATAACCCCAAATCTCTCGCTTCTTTGGCTATCGCATCTGAGAATTTTTTCTGTGTTATCGGATCACCGATCTGAACTGCTGCTACCGGCGAGCCCGTATGCAATGATTCTGATGAAAAGGTCGCTCCGTGAATTCCGTCCATACCTACTTTACCTCCTACCATAACCACCAAATCCCCCGGCTCGGCTTTTTTCTCCCAGGAATTTCTGCTGGCAGTTTTTTTGGGAATTAATCCGACTGTTCCGCAAAAAACCAGTGGCTTACCTTTGTATCTTGCATCAAAATACATAAACCCCATCGGTGTCGGAATTCCCGATTGATTTCCTCCTGCATTTACACCGGCAATAACACCCTCCATAATCCTTTTCGGAGATAACATAACCTGAGTTTTTTGAGCATCCCGGTAAAGCGGTTCTGTATCTTCCGGATCCGCAAACATAAATCCGTATGTATTAAAAACAGGCTTTGCCCCCAAACCGAATCCCAAGGCATCCCTGTTAACCCCGACTATCCCGGTTATTGCGCCTCCAAAAGGATCAAGAGCTGAGGGGGTATTATGGGTTTCAACTTTGTGAGTTATCAGATATTCATCATTGAACTCAATCGCACCTGAATTATCGTGAAAAACAGAAACTAAAAAATCCTTCGTGGCTTTATCTTTTTTCTTCTGTTTATTCACTATTCCTGTCGCTGCCTTAATATAAGTCCTGAACAAACCATCCTTAATATCATCAATAGGATCTGCAAATATTGTATGTTTGCAGTGCTCACTCCAGGTCTGAGCTAAAGTTTCAATTTCTATATCTGTCGGATTTTTTTTAAGGCTTTTAAAGTATTCCGAGATCGTATGCATATAGTCCAAATTTAAAGCGAGCGGTCCGCGGGGTTTTCCGTCAGCTCCGACTATTCCTTCTTTTCCGATTTTCTCAAGTTCTTCATCCGGAATATTTAAGTCTACAGTTAAAACTTTTTGCGCTCCTGTAATGGAAACTTTCGGCACATAAAAGTCCATTCCTCCCGCTTTCTTATATTCCGGAAAACTTTTAATCTGCACTCGTTGAATAAGCGGGTTGTAAAAACCGGAAGCAATTTGCAGAATATCAGATTTTTCGAGATCACCTTGAAGTAATGTCACTTGCGAAGAATAAACCTCCTCATCAGGGGAAAAATTAATCTTCAAATGGTCCTTAATTCCGGTTTTTGTTGTTTTTCCGATATTGTCTGTAACGCCGGGAAGAAAGCCCGTCTCGATTGCCCAATCAAATTCAGGTTTTTCGGTAACCTGACCTACAAAAAATTCCTGAGCTGAGCCGGAAATTCTGACTTTTGCGTACTCGGTAACCGGATTTATTAACATACCCGCTGTTTCCTCAAGCTGTTTTTGAGTAAGCTCTTTTTCAATTGTAAAAATATCCACAAGTGTTACGGATTTAATTTTGCTGTAAAAAGGGAAATTTTTGAGGGATTTTTGCCGGACCACCGCTCTGGTGTCAGGTACTCTTTGATATACGGCAATTCGTGAAATCATCAATTTCAGCCTTATAATATATCAAAACAGCTTCGAGAACAAGGATGATTTTGTATAACAAATAACTTACAATGCTAAAATGAATTTAAACAGAGTGTATGCTTCGCTATTGATACAGCAATTGCCCTATCAACTATTTAACCCAAACCTCCCAGCAAATAGAAAATACATAAGCCAACCGCTTCCCGGCGAATGGGAACTAGCATATAAAAAAGCATCTTCTATTCTTAATGAAGCCAGAGCAGGTAGTCAATTTTTCCATCCTAATGGTGGATCAATATTTATGGATTACAAAAACCTGAGAGACAGCCAGGTTGGAATAGGCGAAATGGATATAGTTGCACAGAGATTTCGATCTGAAGGTACCTTAGTTGAAATTTATACTACTGCAACTCAAGTTATTGCTGAATGGAAAACTAGCGCTGCAAAAGGAAAAGAGCGTTAAATTTTAGTAGTGCCAGAAGGTTCTTTCATTTGTAAAAACCATTGCTATGCCTGCTTTATCAGCAGCTTCAATTGACGCTTTATCATTTATGGATCCGCCTGACTGGACGATTGCCCCTACTTTATTTTTTGCCGCAAGCGAAACAACATCATCGAAAGGAAAAAATGCATCTGAGGCAAGAACCGCATTTTCAACTTTATCTCCCGCCAATTCAATTGCCATAAGTGCAGCCCTGTATCTTGAAGTCTGTCCCGTACCGATACCGGTTGTTTGCGGCAGTTTTTTGTCCATAATAATTACAGTATTCGAACGCATCCTTCTGATAAATTTCCAGGCAATCTCCATCTGTTTTAATTGCTCCTTCGTCGGTTTAACTTTCGTAACAACCTCCCAACCTTTCTGTCCGGAATCCGTTTCCGAATCGGCCCTTTGATATGTAAAACCGCCGATAATTTCTTTGACTACCATATCGTTTTTTACCGGCTTCCTTATACCGCTTAAAATATAAACGCCCATACTTTTCCTCACGCCTTTTAATATTTCCAGCGCATCTTCTTCAATTCCGGGTGCCGTTACGATATCGAAAAGTCCTTTTCTTTCATCTTTAAAAGAAGTCACAACTTCGGCAGCTTCTTTATCAAAGGGTTTATTTAAAACAACTATACCCCCGAACGCAGATTCCGGATCAGCATTGATTGCTCTGCTCAGTGCTTCTGCAGGAGTTGATCCGAGTGCAATACCGCAGGGTGTGTTGTGTTTTATAACAACAGCTGCCGGTTCTTCGAAAATCCGGACCGCCTCGAGACCCGCGTTCATATCGGTCACATTCATCATTGATAATTCCCTGCCTGCGATATGCTGAATGTTTTCAAAGGGAGAGTCCGAATTGGGAGTCAAATACAACGATGCAGTCTGGTGAGGGTTTTCCCCGTATCTTAGCTCCTTCACTTTTCTTCCCGGAATAGTCAGTTCTTGCGGATATAAATTTACAGTCTGTTTTCTGAAAAATTTAGCAATTTGAGAATCATAGAATGATAAGTGTTCAAAAGTTTTAGCGGCTAATTCCATCCTTAAACTTTCAGGAATTTTCCCCTCTTTTAAACTCCCGGCAATTCTCCCGTAGTCTGCAGGATCACAAACAGAAAGAACTGAGAGGTGATTTTTCGCGGCAGCCCGGAGCATTGTTGGACCTCCTACATCAATATTTTCTATCTCATTTTTTTTCTCAAACGGATAAAGATTGCAGACAACGATATTAATGTTTAAGAGTCCTAATTTTTCAGCCTCTTTAACGTGGTCGGAATTATTTCTGTCATACAATATCCCGCCCTCTAACTCAAAGCTAATCGTCTTAACTCTTCCGTTTAGACTTTCCGGTTTATTGGTAATTTTTTCAACAGGAATGACCTCAATACCTGATTCCGATAAAAGCTTGGCTGTTCCGCCTGTAGATATGAGAAGATAGCCCAAAGATTTCAGTTCTTTGGCGAATTCAACTATTCCTTCTTTGTTAAAAACGCTGATCAAAGCGTAGTTTGCAGGCATAATCTTAAAAGCAAACTGTGTAATGATAAGTGAAGCCCAAAGAAAAGGCAAGACGCTTAAGAAAGGAATTTTTTCAGCAAATTATTGGTAGAAGAGTCGTGCTTTAATTCATCCGTATTTCCGGTCTCAATTTCCGATAAAATCCTCTTAGCCAATACTTTTCCGAGCTCTACGCCCCATTGGTCAAATGAATCTATTCCCCAAATGACACCCTGAACAAAAATTGAGTGTTCGTAAAGCGCAATCAACTGACCCAATGCATATGGAGTTAACTTACCGACTAAAATTGTGTTAGTCGGCCGGTTTCCGGGCATAACTTTGTGAGGAATTAATTCCTCACTTACTCCTTCGGATCTCAGCTCTTCAGCAGTTTTTCCGAAAGCGAAAGCTTCAGATTGGGCAAAAAAATTTGCCATAAGTTTATCGTGATGATCTCCAACAGGATTCAGACTTTCCTTAAAACCGATAAAATCGGCGGGAACTATTCTGGTTCCCTGATGCATCAGCTGAAAAAAAGCGTGCTGGCCGTTTGTTCCCGGCTCTCCCCAAATCACCGGACTTGTTTGATAGTCAATCTTTTGTCCGGATTCGGTTACCGATTTACCGTTTGATTCCATAACTGCCTGCTGTAGATATGCGGGAAGCCGGGAAAGATATTGGTCGTAAGGAATGATCGCCTGAGTGTCAAAGCCGAAAAAATTATTATTCCAGATGTTGATCAATCCTAAAATTACAGGCAAATTTTGAGATAGTTCGGAATTTTTGAAATGTACATCGACGGAGTGGAAGCCCTTAAGCATCTCATCAAAATTATCAGCTCCAACCGCGATCATCAAAGAGAGCCCGATCGCCGAACAGAGTGAATATCTCCCGCCTACAAAATCCCAAAAAGGAAACATATTTTCCCCGTAAATGCCGAATTTTTTAACTTCTTCCAGATTTGTCGAGAGCGCCACAAAATGCTTTGATACTGCGTCCTCACCTTCCGCTTTAACTATCCATTTTTTAGCAGTTTCGGCATTGGTCATCGTCTCCTGAGTTGTAAATGTTTTTGAGGCAATAATAAAGAGCGTTTCGCCTGGAATAAGATCCCTCGTCTTTTCAGCAAAATCTGTTCCGTCAATATTTGAGATAAATTTGATATTTACACCCCGGTCGGAATAAAATTTCAAAGCTTCGTAGGCCATAACGGGGCCCAGATCTGAGCCCCCAATTCCGATATTAACGATGTTTCTGATCCGTTTTCCGGAAGACCCGATCCACTCACCCCTTCTTACTTTATCGCAAAATTGCCTCATCCTCGAAAGAACACTATTTATTTCTTCCATTACGTTAGCTCCGTCTACATTTACAGATTCTCCTGAAATATTCCTTAATGCCGTATGCAAAACAGGTCTGTTTTCGGTCTTATTAATTTTTTCACCCGAAAACATCGCCTTAATTTTTTCTTCCAATCCCGCCTCTAGGGCAAGCTGAACTAAAAGTCCCAATGTTTCCTTGGTGATTCTGTTTTTAGAATAGTCCAAAAAAATATCTTCAAATTGGAGAGAAAATCTTAAAGCCCGGTCGGGATCAGCTGAAAATAATTCCCTCAGGTTTTGCTCTTTTATGGATTCAAAATGTTCCGCAGTTTTTCGGTAAGTAGGAAGTGATGTCAGCATCAAGGAAAGTATTGCAAAGTTTAAGAGTTGATTCAAGTACCCCTATGGTGTAAATTTAGCTTGTTATGTCTGAAAACTTTTCCCTGATAGTCTTCGGAATTACCTCAAATCTTGCACAAAAATATATCATTCAGGCTCTTTATGATATGGAGGAAAAAGACGTTTTACCGAAGAATATGAGTATCGTCGGAAACGCCAGAAAACCGATGACCGAGGCTGAATTCAAAGATTATATCCGCAAAACTTTAACTTCCGGAAACCGCCACCACCAGCACGAAATAAAAAAAGAAGTTGTCGAGACTCTGCTTAAAAAAATGCACTATCTGGACGGACATTTAGACCATCCCGAATTTTATATCCGGCTCAAGGATTTTCTGGATAAGATAGCCAATTCAACGAAAGGAAAAGACGACCGGATTTATTATCTGGCAACTTATCCCGAACTCTATGAGAGCATTTTTGAAAATCTCAAAAAGAATGACCTCACTGACGAAAAGCACGGATTTGTACGCTTAATGATTGAAAAACCTTTGGGTAATGATCTTAAATCTGCAACCGGAATTAATAATCTTCTGGCAAAATATTTTAAACAATCTCAGATTTACCGGATGGATCATTATTTAGGCAAAGAAACACTGCAGAACATCCTGACTTTCAGATTCGGAAACGGTCTGTTTGAACCGCTTATTAATAAGGACTATGTCGACCATATTCAAATTACTGCAACTGAAGATTTCGGGATCGGAGCCAGAGGGGGATTTTACGATATTGTCGGATCGTTAAAAGATGTCGGTCAAAATCATCAAATGCAGATGCTGGCATTCGCGACAATGGACGCCCCCTCGGAATTTTCAAACGAGGCAGTAACAAATGAACGGATAAAAATTTTGAAATCGTTAGTTCCGGATAAAAAAGATGTTGTTTTCGGACAATACAAGGGATATTTGAAAGAGGACAATATAAAACCAGATTCTAAAACCGATACTTTTTATGCATTTAAAACCGAAATTGATAATGCCCGTTTCAAAGGGGTACCTATTTATGTTCGGGCCGGAAAAATGCTGGCAGAAACCGTTACCGAAATTTCCATAGTTTTTAAAACACCAAAGAATCGTTTATACCGTGACCTGAAAAAGGGTATGGAACCGAATGTTTTAATATACAGACTCCAACCCAACGAAGGAATCGTCATCAGATTCCTAAGTAAAAAGCCGGGTAAAGTTGAGCTTGAGGAAAACTTTCTCCAGTATTGTTACCGCGCGGAGAACCCTATGAATGCCCATGTTTTACCTGACCCTTATGAAAGATTAATACTGGATGCCATACGGGGAGATCAGACTTTTTTCGCTGACAGCGCCGAAATCGAAGCATCCTGGAAATTTGTCGATACGCTTATCGAAGCCAGAAATAATCCTCTGGTTTACGAACCCGGATCTTGGGGACCTGAAGCAGCTGATGAATTGATTAAAAGAGACGGAAGAGAATGGCTTATGCCTTCCAATGCCTTCTGCAATATCAGCTACCCGGTCCGCTAACTTCTTCTTTTTAACAGCAAAAGAAATTGACTTACAACAGGTAAATCGCTAAGCATTTGTTTAACGGAAAATTTTTCGGGAGAAAAAGGAGAATTCAAGAACAGGACAATTAAAATCATTACCGAGGGCATAAATGATATCCCCATTATGAAGACTGTTCCGAAATGAAAAATAATTAAAGAAACTGCCCAAATTTTCTGGAGCGATGGTCGGAAAACCGTCCAAACCGCAAACAATTCGAGAAAGTAAGAACCGATATACAATGGCCACGCAATTTCCTGATGATCAATAAAAAAATCGGCAAATTCGGGTTTAGCGCTGAGTCTTGGTACCCAATCCGTTAGTTGATATGCAAAAGCTTCTTTTGAAAATCCGTGCACTTGGCCGGCAGAAAACTGCTGGAATAAAGCTACAAATTTCCATATACCGGATAAAGTATATGCAAGAAGTACCACAAATTGTGCGGCCCAAATCAGAAGAAGAAACTTTTTATTCGATTCAGAATTTATTTTCCCGTTCCAAATATCCGGCAGAAAAATAAAGATAAACGATGTATACAGCCACGGATACCATTGATGACTGGGATGATAAAAGGAACTTAAAACCGCATGCATTTGCCAGATACCCAAAAAAACAATTAACCGCCCCCAGAATTTCTTATGAAAAAACACACCGGCCAGGACCGAAATTACAAAGAAGAAGCGTATAAAATCTATGGTTGTCTCCTGGTTAGCGGAGATTAAGTTTGACCAAGAAAGTGGCCAGATTGGACTGTATCCTGAAGCGTTAAGTTGGTTTCCCATCTGCATAAACACATCAAATGCCAGGTAAACCAGAACATAATAATGAAAGGAAATTACTGTCCGAGAAATAGTCATAACCCGCATATCTTTGGCAAGCAAAGTTAATGACGGATAGCCGAGTATATTTTTTAAGATTCTCTTGCCTGACATATCAATATTTAACCTCCTTTAAAAACCCCGACAACTCTTTCATTCTTATATTTTTTTGTCTTCCAGTATTCCAGCTGATCGTAATTTACAATACGGATTTCATACTCAAACGGCTGGGGATAAAAAACATCTTCAATTTTTTTTCTAATAATTTTTTCTGCTTCCTTATTTCTGGATGTTATAGCTTTGCCAAAATCCTGGATCAGATTGTAATATTGTGTCGGAAAGCCTGATTTAGTTTTAAATATCTCTGAAGCCTCAGAATAATTTAGCGGCGGATTGAATTTACTGTCCCCATAAGAGATTAGGAACAACTCATACCTGTCGCGAGGAACAGGTATCGCATCAAACAAATCCCAACCAAAAAAGGGGTAAAATTCCTTCATATATCGTGATGATTCCGGAAGAGAAAGAGAAATCAGAGAGAAGATCGTCAGCAATATTACCACTACCTTCTTCTCTAAAGCGTAACCCATATCAAAAATTATGAGATCCCTCCTATCTTAAGTCAAGTTTCTTCTGGGTCGTTTGTCTTGTACAATCTATTACTCTAGGATATAATTCGATCTTATGAAAAAGTTAATTTTAGCTGCTCTGGTCCTTATATTTTTTACCTTACCAGGATATGTTTCAGCCGCCCAACCAGTCCCTATACTGATGTACCACTATATTGCGGAAAACCCTAACCCGTCTGATACGGCCAGAAATTATTTATCAGTTTCCCCATCCAAATTTGAGGAGCAATTAGCTTATCTGAAAAATAATGGATATACAACAATCAGCCTGGATGAGCTTTATGGAATTTACAATTTACAGATTCCCTCCCCGGCAAAACCGGTTGTGCTGACTTTTGACGACGGCTATATTGATTTTTACACCACAGCCTATCCTATTCTTGCCAAATATAACTTCAAAGCGGTCTCTTTTATTCCGACAGGGCTTATCGGTACCAGTTACTATATGAACTGGGATCAAATAAAGGAAATTCAAAGATCCGGACTGGTTACCTTTGAAGGACATTCCATAACACATCCTAATCTTACTGCTATCGGTCCCGTAGAAGCGTTAAGGGAATTAAAAGAAGGCAGGGAAACTTTACAGTCCCAAACCGGTTACCCGGTTAACTTTATCGCATACCCTTTCGGAGCGACCAACTATCAGGTTCAGGATCTGGCATTTCAAGCAGGATTTGTCGGAGGAGTCGGAACCTGGCCCGGCAAAGTAAATAATCCTGGTATAAATATGCCCAGAATTAGAATTAACGGGCAAATCAGTTTGGAAAATTTTGTTTCGCAACTTTAATATGACGGAAATACACCGACCGAAACTACAAAAAGTAATTCTCCTTGCTCACACTCAGGGTGATGCCTATGACTTGGCATTCGAACAGCATCTTGCGACGCCTGTCCAGGAAAGGCTTATGGCTAACGGCCAACTTTATTTACACAGGCTCCGGACTACACGGCCGTTACCTAAAAATGCCTACTATTTACACGAGATGTATACCCGTGTCGAAGACGAGAGTTTAAAAGCATTGGCGTTAAGATTACATTTAGCGGGAGATACAGCGAATATGAGCCGTTTGGTAGTCGCTTGTGCTGATGCGGATCCGGCAATAGAGCTTTTAGAAACGGACGAGCCGGAATTACTTTCATTTAGAGATCATCCGGATTCAGACATTAGACTACTTGAGACTGGGATTACTGTTAATATCGCAAATAGCCCCCACTCACTTGCCCGTGAATTAATTACTTTTAGTCATCAGATGCGGGTAGCCAATTTAAATAACACTTTTTGAATTTAAGATTTCTTTACAGAATGCCCGCCGAATTTACCTCTCATAGCGGATACAGCTTTATTGCGGAAGCCGTTCGGGGAATTCTCTTCCACTTTCTCGGAATCCACTCTTACTTTGAATGAATCCTCAATCACAATAGGATCGACACCCAGCTCTTTTGCAGTTTTAATTGTCCACTCACCTTCCCCTGTATGATTAATTTTGGATGAATACTCCGATAACTCCGGATCTTCTTCGAGCGCCTCTCTTGTCCATCCGACCAATCTAGATTCTATAACCGACTTATTATTATAAACCCTAAAAACATCATTTAAATCTAAATTAAAATCCGAGGCTTTCAGGGCCGCAGCTCCCTCGGCAATTGCTTCCATCATACCGTACTCAATTCCGTTATGAATCATTTTTGTAAAATGCCCCGCTCCTACTTTTCCGAAGTGTCCCCAGGCGTCAGGTGCACTTGCTGCAAGGACTACATCCTTTATTGCTTCAACATCCGCCTTTTCTCCGCCGATCATTAAACAAGCACCGGTTCTGGCTCCCTTTGGACCTCCTGATACTCCGATATCCATAAATCTCACACCTGTCGGCTTAATTTTTTCAGCTCTTCTCAGAGTATCAAGGTAAAAGGAATTCGCGCCGTCGATCAGTAAATCGCCCGGTGACAGCAGAGGTAAAATTTTATCAATAAACTCGTCCGTTGTTTCTCCTGCCGGAAGCATCAGCCAAACAATTCTCGGAGTTTCAAGCTTACTTATTACATCCTCGGCATTTTCAACAGTTTGCGCTCCCGCAGCCTTCACTTCTTCACGGGGTTCAGGCGAACGGTTCCAGGCGACAATCTCAATCCCCTTCTCGAGAAGATTTAAAACCATCCCTTTGCCCATTTTCCCGAGACCGATATATCCTAATTTCATTGATTTAAGATACATCTACCCGCCATAAAAAACAAGTGTGTTCGGAAAATATAGAAATAAAACTAATTCTCATAGTAATTAATATATATTGACTAATTTTTATGCTAAATATTAAGATAATTAAATATGCTGGTAGAAACAGGTCGGGGAGAAATTTTAGCAACGTTGGCAGGCGGTGCGGTAATAGTTTACGGTGATCCGGGAAGGATAAACCAATCTCAATCAACAACTGAAATAATACTCGAGGAAGGCTCGGTTTTAGTTCATAAATCAGCACCCGTTGCCAATCTTTGGGTACCGACCAGACTCGACATCGTTACAGGTGCAGGTACAACAGGATTCCCTATCGAGACACAAACGCTTATTGATCCTGAAATAAATCCTCACTCAACAGTCCTGAACGGATCGGGCAGATGGGGAGTCGGAGTTCTGGGAAATATGTGGGGAATGCAGGCAGATTTAGTTTTAGCAGAGCGGCTGCTGGGCGTTCCGGTACAGCCCGGATTAAGATCGATGGTCGAGCCCTCCCTTGTGCAAAATATCCGGTCGCGGATTTCCCACTGAACTCGAACCGGTCTTTGAATTTTGTCCCGCGAACTCTTATTATTATTGTTATGTTTCTGTCCATAGATATCGGGGGTTCTTTTACCAGGATTGCTCTTTCCGCAGACGGCAATAAAATAGATGAGAAGCTCAAATACCCAACTCCAAAAAAATACGACGATGGAATAGATTTACTTGAGGAAAAAATTGAAGAAATAACAGAAGGAAAAACACCCAAGGCCATATCTGTTGCCGCAGCCAGTCCCATCAACTACATTAAAGGAACTTTAATCCGGCCCCCGAATTTACCCAACTGGCTCGGACATTCCCTGCAAAAAGAATTGGAACTCCGGATACGTACTAAAGTTTACCTCGAAAATGACGGAATGCTCGGAGGCTTAGGCGAAGCGTCAAAAAGAAAAAAATCAAAAATTTTAGGTTTTATAACGCTTTCTACAGGCGTAGGCGGCGTCAGAATTGTTGACGGAAAAATCGACCGCCACTCACTCCCCTCCGAACCGGGCCATCAGATTCTGGATCCCAACGGCCGTTACTGGCCCGGGTGCGGACAAAAAGGATGCTTTGAATCACTGTGTTCGGGTAAGGCGTTTGAGATGACTTACGGCGTAAAACCGGAATTTTGCGAAGACTACCGCATTTGGGAGGAGCACGCGGAAAACTGTGCCCAAGGTCTTGTCAACGTGATTACTCTCTGGACACCTGATACTTTAGTGATCGGCGGCAGTCTAATAAAAGCCGGACCGAAATTTACCGAACCTTTGGTTGAGAATACTAAAAAACTTCTTAAGATTTATTCCGCCCCGAAGATAGAGTTTTCGAAAATGGGCGATGATAATGTACTTTTGGGAGGATTAATTCAACTCAAACAGAAAGCTCACCTCAATCAGGAAAAAACTATCTGATCTCATAACTGAGAGTTACACTCACAGATATTTCGTTTGTACCCGGCTGAACTTGAGCAGGCGCGCCGCTTCCCCTTGCGTCTTCAGCCTTTGCATACATAGGTGTCGGATATCCGCCGCTTCCGCCTTCGGAATAATTAATAATTTTACCCAATTTAAAGCCGGCGATTCTGGCCGCATCTTCGGCTTTTTTCTTGGCATCCTCAACTGCTTTTGCTCTTGCTTCGTTTAACGCTGCCGTTTTATCCTTTACCTGAAAATCCACACCACCGACCTGATTAGCACCGTTGATTTTTCCCGCATCCAGCACTTTATTCGCCAGCTCTGCCGTATCGACTGTTACAGTGATATTCGTATTTGCGGTATACCCCGTTATATTATCCTTATCCGGGACATCCCTCGTTACGGGAGTCGGATTGTATTCCGGGTAAATATTATAGTTTTCCGTCTTAATTTTATCCTCAGAAATACCCAACTGCTTAACTGCCGCAATAACTTTGTTTATGTTAGTATTTAATAAGTTTTGCGCAGCCTCAGAAGTCGCAGACCGGGCAACCACCCCAAGCCTCACAGTTGCGGAATCGGGCTTAGCGTCAACTTTCCCCTCACCGGTAACGGAAAAAGCATCGGATTTTGATGTTGTCACACTGTTAATATCAAATGGAATCGGTCCCAGCAGTTTCGTAAAACCGAAAAGCAGAGCGAAGAAGACTAAAATACTTACTAAATTCGTAATCAATTGATTTAAATTTACCACTTAGTTTATTTTATATCTTAAGCTTGTTTGAGATCAAGACAACAATGTAGAGCCAGATGCTCCCGATTAAATAAGCAGCCAAAACATCCGAGAACCAATGGGATCCTAAATAAATCCTTGAAACTCCTACTACAGCAATTAAGCCGGTAAATAAAATACTGAAAAAATATCTTATTTTTTTCTTCTGCAACCTGACATAAGAAAGATACAAAAGGTAGCCGTAAAATCCGATAAAAAACAGGACGTGGCCTGAGGGAAAACTATCATTCCGGAAAAATTTTTCTACTTGAGTTATTAACAAAGCATCCGGACGGGGCCTCGCAATGAGGAATTTTAAAGATTCGCTCAAAGTCACTGCCCCGAGCGTTGATAGTGTAAGCATCAGACCTTCCTTTTTATAACCATAAATAAATACTGCACCTGCGACGGTAATCAAACTTAAAATAGCTTCCTTAAAATTTCCGAGCCGGCTGACCAATATAAGTAATTCCGAAATAAACGGGTTAGTAATAAGCTGAATCTGTTTTGTAATCAGTAAGTCAAAAAAGAAGTACGGATAAAATTTTGATAAAATGGCCAGTATAAGCGAGACAGTACCTGCGAGAATGAGATATATACGGAAGTTTATTAATCTTCGCACTGCCGACTTCATCTATTCAGTTTAAGGTTTTTTAGAGTTTGGAAGCAAGCCTGTTTAAGGCAAGTGCATAAGAAGCCCATCTGAGGCTGATTTTTTTATCCTCGGATATCGACCAAACCTCATCAAATGCTTTATCCATCTTTTCTTTGAGCTTTTGTCTGACATCCTCCAGTGTCCAGATCTCATTATTCATATTCTGATACCACTCAAAGTACGATACTGTTACTCCTCCTGCATTTGCTAAAACATCCGGTACGACAACTACTCCCTTTTCCATCAGAATCTTATCTGCTTCTTTTGTGGTTGGGCCGTTGGCAAGTTCCAGAATTGCTCCCGCCCGGATATCCAAAGCGTTTTGGTTGTTAATTACACCTTCCAAGGCTGCGGGAACCAATATATCAACCTCAAGCTCAAGGAGCGCTTCGTTGGTTATTTTTTCAGTTGAATCTATTTTTATGTCAGCGAAGCTTTTACCCTCTTCCTTAAGCTTTATTATTTCGGGAATATTCAGCCCTCCATTACCGCTTTGATCCAGTATTGCGGTTTTTGAGTCCGAAACCGCAATCACTTTAAAACCTGCCTCATACGCAAATTTCGCAAAATATGATCCGACATTACCGAATCCCTGGATTGCAATCGTCGGCTTCTTACTCAAATCAAGTTTTTTGAGTAACTCCTGCAGTATATAGAATCCCCCCAAACCCGTCGCCTCGCCTCTCCCCTCCGAACCGCCTTTTCCTAAAGGTTTACCTGTGACGACTGCTTCGGATTTCATTCCACCCATTTTTTTGTATTCATCCGATATCCACTCCATAATTTTGGAATTTGTGTTGACATCGGGTGCAGGCACATCAATCTCCGCACCTATATTAGGAAAAATCTTTTGCGCAAATCCGCGGGTTAATCTCTCAAGTTCGGCTTCCGACAAACTTTTAGGATCTACCTCAATCCCCCCTTTTCCTCCTCCGAAGGGCACATCACAAACCGCATTTTTAATCATCATCCAAAAGGATAAAGCTTTTACTTCCGACAAGTTGACCTGAGGATGGTAGCGTATTCCGCCTTTGTAAGGACCCAAAATGTTGTTGTATTGGACGCGGTAGCCAGACATCGGGACTATAGTTCCGTCATCTTTTTCCAGAGGAAAGCGCAGCTGAATAATCCTCTCAGGTTCCTGGAGTAACTTAACAAGCCAATCCGGAGCATCAGAATATTTGGCCGCCTCATTTAATATTCCTATACCGCCCGCAAAAGGATCATTCATTTTTTAAGGATATATGAGACCGGTAATGTCAGCTTGACAAAAAAAGGACTTTAGAGGCTTGCCTCGCAAGTCCCAAGGGATTTAATTTAAGATTTTATCGAATTCGGCCGTATCTTTAATGGGTGCAATCACCTGAAGATTAAACTTATTCTTATTAAACAGGTGTTTGGCAACCGCGAGAACATCATCTTCAGTTACCTCATCAATTCCTCTTAAATATTCCTCAAAACTTTCAATTTTTCTATCCAGGACAAAATTCACACCGAAATATTCAGCCAGAAAATTCGTTGATTCACTTCGCAGAGCCAGCCTTCCTCTGATCATTTCTTTGGCTTTTTTAAGTTCTTCAACCGTAACTTTTTTATCTGAAATTTTATGCAACTCATCAATGATGACCTTCAGTCCTTCATAAACTTTCTCCAGCTTTAACCCCGCATAATTTATAAACATACCGGTATCGATATAGGAATCAGAGTCAGAAGAAACGTGATAGGCAAGGCCTCTTCTCTCTCTTACCTGCA
>CAYOSW010000003.1:0-35668 GCA_964406775.1 uncultured Gammaproteobacteria bacterium | reverse complement strand
AAATAGTCTTGAGGACATTCCCTCCCCTAAAATTGTGGCTAAAACTTTAGCGGGGTATCTTCTGTCGTCATCACGGTCAAATGCTTCAACACCCAAAATTAAGTTTGCCTGATCGGTATTTTTAAAATACACGTTCGAACGGGGTTTTTCCTGAAGAACTTTTTTATAACCCACAGGCTTGTGCTCGGCTCTTTGCGGGAGATCTTTAAAATATTTCTCGGCGAGTTCTTCGATATTCTCCGGCAATTTCCCGGCGTAAACTAAAACGCAATTAGTCGGGGCGTAAAGTGAGTCGACATATTTAACAAAATCCTCACGTTTCAGAGAGTTAATCGTCTTCTCGTCTCCTCCGATATCCCAACCCAAGGGCTGATCACCGAATTGCAAATTTTCGTACAGATCCCAGATATAACGGGTCGGATTATCCCTATACATTCTGAGCTCTTCTATAATTACCCCTTTCTCGCGTTCAACTTCCTCCGACTGCAGAAGTGAATCTTTCAGCATTGATGAAATCAGATCAGTAGCCAGCTCAATATGCTGACTTGAAGACTTAATCCAATAATAAGTCCACTCTTTACTTGTTGCGGCATTATTTATCGCTCCGATTGAATCAACCATTGTAGAAATAATTTCCGCTGTCGGATACTTTTTTGATCCCTTAAAAAACATATGTTCGAGGAAATGGGAAATACCGTTAATATTCTTTGATTCGTAGCGCGAACCGGCTCCTACGGCAACTAAAGTCGTTACGGATTCGAGTGAGGGAATCGGAATTGTAATTAAAGTCAGGCCGTTCTTTAGAGTTTTAATTTTGAACATTTTGAAAGGATATCAGAGCATCAATATAAACACAAGTCGCCCCTTAATGAATACAGAATAAGATCTCTCAATAGCAATAATTATCCTTATTAATATATAAACGCTAGAAATATCAGACTTAAAACTATCCTGTAAACTCCAAACCAAAAAAAACTGTTTTTCTGAATATACTTAACAAACCATTTAACTACTATTAAGGCAGTTATGAATGACCCGAGAAATCCTGTACCTAAGATTAATAATTCCTGCTGGGAAAAATTTAAATCACTCTTAAAAAGATCCAGTCCTGTTGCCGCAAGCATAGTCGGAACTGCCAGAAGAAATGAAAATTCAACCGCCGTTTCCCGCTTAGCACCTAAAAACATCCCGCCCAAAATTGTTGCTGCCGAACGCGAAACTCCGGGGACTATTGATACAGATTGAGTCAAACCGATTAATACCGATTGTTTTAATGTTAAATCTTCAATTTTTCCCGCGTGACGTGTTTTTTCTTTATATATTTTTTCAAGCAAAATCAGCAGGATACCTCCTACAAACAAAGCAGCAATAACTACCAAACTATTGCCCAATAAAAACTGTTTAACAAATTTATAAAGTAAAAGCCCGATAACGGCAGTGGGGATAAATGCGGCGATTACATTCTTCCAAACCTTAAAATTTTTGAAATATTTCCGGAAATACAGTATCACGACCGCCAGAATCGCTCCCAGCTGAATAAAAATTTCAAAAGATTTAACAAATTCAGTCTGAGGAATTTTCAGAATATCGGAGGCCAGAATTAAGTGGCCAGTTGAGGAAACAGGCACAAATTCGGTTACACCCTCAACTGCAGATAGCAGAAGTGCCTGTAGAATATCCATTACTTAAATACCTGATTAAATAATTCCAGCATTTTATTAACCGATTCTTCAGTAGTTAAATAAGTTGTATCGACAATGACCGCGTCGTCAGGTTTGCGGAAAGGGCTTGCTTCCCTTGTTGAATCCGCATCATCGCGCTTTAACATATCCTCAAGAATCTCTTCCTTGGTAATTTCCGGATTAACTTTTTGAACTTGCTTGAGTCTTCTATCTGCGCGGACATCAGGCGATGCTGTCAGGAAAAATTTTAATTTAGCATCAGGAAAAATTTCCGAGCCAATATCTCTCCCGACCATAACTGTATCCTGTGCTGAACCGATTTTCCTTTGCAAAGCTTTAGCAAATTCCCGGGCTTTGGCGTGGGCTGCGACAACGGGAACAATAGAAGTTATTTCCGGAGAATGTAAATAAGGAGTGACATCCTCGTCATCAAGAAAAAGTTTTTGCTTTTCCCCGACCATCTCAAACCTGATGTTTAAATTCTTAAAAACATCGGCGACCCTGTCTTCGTTCTCTATCGGAACTCCGTGTCTCAATATATATAGCGCACCTGCTCTGTAAATACGACCGGTATCAATAAACTGATAACCTATTTTTTGAGAAAACAATAAACCGACGGAAGATTTTCCGGAAGAAGTGGGACCGTCAATAGTGATTACGTTGGACACTAAAAAAGAATTATACGTTTAAGCCAACGCGCGGGCAATAGCCTTTTTTACCTTCCCCGCCAATGGGAGTTTCCGGAACCCATTACACCTGATCTGACCATTCTTTCCTGAGGTAACTCGGTTTCATCTGCAGTAACTTGAGCAGCTTTCATATTTAATTCGTAAATAGTCGGATCACTTCCCCTCCCGACTCTCAGACGGAGCATATCCGCATCTAGTCTTCTACCGCCCATCACCTGAGCACAAAAACTGATTGCATCTTTTTGATTTTATTCCTGAAGCCGGGCAAACGCCGGATATTTCCGGGCTTGTTCTATAAGGACAGGGGTTTTCACAATTATTAGCCATCCCGTTATTTTATAGTAATTCACTTTTTAATCAAGTACTTTTTAGCTTTAAGTTTTTCTGGAAGAAGATCCTCGTCTCCATACATCTGATATCCCTTACCGTAATCCAATTGTTTCATCAATTTCGTCGGCGCATTCCTTATTTTAAGAGGAATCGGGAGATGGCCGTATTTTTTAACATCTCCCAGAGCTTCAAAATACGCATCATAAGAAGCACGGTCTTTTTTAGCCAAAGCCAAATAGGCGACACCGTGAGCCAGATTAATCTGACACTCCGGATACCCGATCGTCTCACAGGCTCTGAAAACTTCATTGGCTACAACCAGGGCTGTGGGCTGCGCCATCCCGATATCCTCCGAGGCAAAAATTACCATTCTCCGGGCTATAAACAAGGGGTCCTCTCCCGCATCAACCATTCTTGCCAGATAATAAAGAGCGGCATCCGCGTTTGAGGCCCGCATTGATTTAATGAAAGCCGAAATTGTATTGTAATGATCCTCGCCCGCTTTATCGTAGGATAAGGCCTTTTTCTGCAAAGCTTCCTCAATTAAATCTTTCGTAATATTCTTTGAATAGTCTGCCGCTATTTCCAATGTATTTAATATCACCCTGCCGTCGCCGTTTGCGAATTCAATCAAAAGTTTTTTGGCGTCTTTTTTGATTTTCGCTTTCAGTTCTTTAAGTCCTTTGTTTATCAATTCATCCAAATCATCCTCGCCCAGCTGTTCTAAAACAAAAACTCTGGACCGTGATAAAAGAGGGCTGATTATTTCAAATGAAGGATTTTCTGTCGTCGCTCCGATTAGAATTATTGTTCCGTTTTCAACATAGGGAAGAAAAGCATCCTGCTGGGCTTTATTAAACCGGTGAATCTCGTCAACAAAAATAACTGTTTTTAATTTCTGACCTAATTTTAATTGGCCGTGCAATCCTTCGAAAATCTTTTTCAATTCGGCGATACCTGTTGTCACAGCAGAAAATTCCATAAATTCCGCTTCTATTTCGTTGGCAATAATCCGCGCAAGCGTAGTTTTGCCGACTCCGGGAGGTCCCCAAAAAATCATTGAGAATATATTTCCGGACTTAATCGCTTTATGGAGCAATTTGTCCTCACCGATAATATGTTTTTGTCCGATAAATTCGGAAAGTTTATTAGGTCTAAGCCGATCAGCCAGAGGATTCATAGAAATTTAATATAACCGAAAAAATGACGAAGATCAATTAGGTTTACGGATAAGGGTCTGATCCCCGATTAAATCTTCGTATATCTGAACACCGGAAATTTTCTCAGCAGTATACGGGTGATAAACGCTTACACCTTCCAGTCTTGTCTTAAATCCTTCCTCGATGCGCCGCGCATCACTGACAAACCCTGCGTCGCGGGCGTGAAGGACAGCCTGCCTTGCCATAATCATATTTACCAAACCTGTGGTATATATACTGGGGAAAAAAGTCGGACAACTTGCAACATCAGCAAGCCCCGATGCTTTTGCACTCTTTACAGCAAGTTCTTCATTCCTATTCACCTTGGCGCCCGGATTATATAAAGCCTTTTCAAAATCCCTACTCATTACGTCCACATAATTTTTACCAAAAACCGGTCTGACCAAATCTGTCATCTGATCATTAAGATAAACGGTTGCTTCGAAATAAGGCTTTTTCCAGGATATATCGGCTCCGTGGTCTCTGATATCCTCCTCGTGGCACGGACAGGCATCCTTCCATCTCAAAGCTCCGTGGAAACAACTCCAGGAAGTAATACCCTCAAGTCTTCCGCTTTTGGACCCGCTAAGATCGATACTACTCAAAGGGACAACATTATCGGCAAGCCTTCTCTGTACCAGATAAGCCAGAAACTTATCCCTGTACGGCATATGTTCGCCGAAAGTTTCAAAGTCGGTAATAGCGAATACCGGCCTGCCGTTGAGTCTTGGCTCAACGTGATTGGCAGCAAACTCATCTGCGTTATGCTTCGGATCCATTCCCAGCATATGTGAGAGGTGTTTATCGAAAGGTATGGCTATTATGGATTTCCCGTTGCTTAGAGGAATTTTAACCGGTGTATTTTCAGGATTACCGCCGTCATCCAGAACAATCCCATCCGGCCGGCAAATAAAAGCCCTGATATTATATTCCCCCAAAACCTCTAAAGTTTCCCGGTCATAAGTTCCTTCGGGCGCCCAAAAATCAGCTGAAGGATTTTTCTGTAAGCCTGCACCGACCAAAATCCTCTTATCATCAATACTACGGTGAACAAGTATGGAATGAATTGCGGGCGACGCAACGCCGTTAGTTCTAAAATTCCTGGCAAATTCTGCGGCAACTTCGGGCCGGTGATCTTCAAGCTGTCTGGCAAGCGTCGGAGCATAAGTATATGAAACACGCTCCAGTAAACCGAGTTGCGATACAGGACCATAGGATCTGTCCGACACTCTCAATGTATAATTGATACCGTCTAAGCTGGTACTTTTACCACGGAGATCTACATACGACCCATAGCGGTCGGGATTATAAGCGTGCAGAATGAATACTGCTTGTCTATCTCTCTCTGAAACAGCCATAATGTCTGGCCCTCAAATCAAAGATTAGCCGTTTTTCGCGGCTCAAGATTGGTTCTCAGGTCGGTAAAACCCTTATCTCCTTCCAAAAAAAGAACAAACTCAACCTATAGTTAATATACTCCTCCTTAAATTTATAGTCAAATTTTGAAAAAATCCCGGGGAGCCGTCTTTCTACCCGACAACAAGTACTCTATTAGATCATTTCCAAAAGGAAGTCTTAACACTTGACAGAATTCGGACGGAAACAAAAAACTGTGATTATCATCACAAGATCAGATTTTTTTTATCTTGTAGCCTGAAGAAGAATCTTCGATTTCATAGCCCAAGTCTTTAATTTCTTTGCGCAACTCATCTGACTTTTTGAAATCCTTTTCCTCTCTGGCCTTTTCGCGTGCTTCAATTAATTTTTGAATCTTTTCTGGCACCTCAACTTTTTTACCAATATATTCGTTAAGCCCTAAACTTAAAATTTTATCCATCTCAAGAAGAGTTGCCGATTTATCCCCGGAAGGAATATCAGCTTTTACAAGCTCCCAAACAACAGCTAAAGCTTTCGGAAGATTTAAGTCATCGTTGGCAGCCTCGATAAATTTCTGCCAATATTGTGCGACTACCTCTCCGGGGCTTTCCCAGGCTCTAACTTCTTCCCTCAGCTTAAAAAAAGCAGCCTGAGAGGCAGACAGTGATTCGAAAGAAAACGCCATCTCCGATCTGTAGTGTCCGGTTAAATAAAGATATCTTAAAGACAGCGGATCAAAACCTTTTTCGGTAACTTCATCAACCTTCAGAAAATTTTTCTTTGACTTGCTCATTTTCTCTTTATCGATATTTACAAAATCGTGATGTACCCAATATTTAACAAACTGTTTTCCGGTTGCTCCTTCTGCTTGCGCTATTTCGTTCTCGTGGTGAACAGGAATATGATCAATTCCCCCGGTATGAATATCAAAAGACTGCCCTAAATATTCCATACTCATCGCCGAGCACTCAATATGCCAGCCCGGAAAACCTTCACCCCAGGGAGAATTCCATTTCATTGTGTGATCTTTAAAATGTCCGGTCGTAAAAAACCAGAGAGCGAAATCAGCCGGATGTTTTTTGGATTTATCAACGAAAACATCAGAACGCGCGCCGGTTTCTTTATCTTCCAAATTTTGCTTTGAAAGTTGCCCATAGTTCGGGAATTTAGTGACATCAAAATAAACAGCGTGCGCAGTTGTATAAGTCAGACCGTTTTTTTCCAAGGCTTTTATTAACTTTATCTGCGCTCCGATATGTTCAGTTGCGCGGCAAACTATATCCGCTCTCTCGACATTTACGGTATTTACGGACTTAAAAAAATACTCCTCAAAGAAACGTGCAACCTCCCAAACAGTCCGGCCCGACTCCTTCGCTCCTTTTTCCATCTTATCGTCACCGGAATCCGAATCGGAAGTCAAATGACCGACATCGGTAATATTCATTACGTGGCGGACCTTAAATCCATTAGCCCGGAGAACTTTTTTTAAAATATCGTCGTTAATATATTTGCGCAGATGCCCGATATGGGTATAGTCGTATACAGTCGGGCCGCAGGTATATAAACCTACTTTCTCTTTTTCAAGCGGAACAAAGTCCTCAATTTTTCTCGATAGAGTATTAAAAAGCTTAAGCATTTAAATCCAATTTAAGCTTATCTTGAGTTTTTAAGCAAGAGGAAAGGAGGTAGTTATCTACCCACCCGATCAACAGGTCCTACGGCTAGGGGCATTAAATACTGGCCAAAAACAATGGCCGCATTTTCTCTTAAGGACAATGGTATATCGCCGTTATTATCATATCTTTCTCCCGCCGGAATCACCCTGACATGCAGCGGATGTCTATAGGGAGGCTTGTTTCCTCCTGTTGGAGCATGTACAACATCCAAACCAGCTTCTCTTAAGGCCCACGCCGGTGCTACAAACAATCTATCGTGTCGAGAACGGGGGAATCCCATAATTATCGGCATTGCAATTCGCACATCAGCGGTGCAAGCGACGAATGCCGATTTTCCGGCTGCTCTCACCCTAGGCAGAGGCCTCCTATCGCTTTCTTTTAAACTGAAGTGTCTTTCGGCGAGATTTCTTATACCGATTATGCCAATCGGCATCCCGTCTTCTACAGGTTTCCCTTCCGGAACTCTTCCACCAAGCAACTCCAATACCTCTCTGTAAGGACGGTATGCTGTTGGACGCTTGCCTAAAAGATCCACAATGCCATCATAACCCTGCATAGCCTCCCAGGTACCATCGAATTGTAAACCATTCGGGCTTCTGCGTACGGTAACTTCTCCATTACCTTGAGATTGGCTTGGTCTGACAATTAATGCGTAGTCTCCTCTATCAATCAGTACTTCCATAGTTTAATTTAGGATCATATTTGCTCTGTCAATGATCTCAATCACAAATTATACACTATAAGTCTTCCTGAATCAAAATTATCAGGTATAGCCAATAAACCATTTCGTATGAAGAATTTCAATAAGTATCTTAACGGAAGTATGAGTTAACCGCCTACGCCTAATTTTCTTTCAGCCTTCGTTTGTTCGGCCTGGATATGCTGCTGTTGGAAGCTTTCTTCCTTCTTTTGTTTTTTCATTTCCTCTTCCTGCTTGTCTTCGTGCTCTTCCTGCTGTTTCTGCATTTTCTCCTGCTGCTCCTCCTGCCTCTTCTGTCTTAACTGCTGTTCATCTTGCGCCATCTGGCTTAAAAACTGCTTAATATTGGCTATTTTTTTCTGATCTTCCTGCTTTTTTTGAGCCTGCTCTAATTGCTGTTGCTGAATTTTTGCGGGATCTGTCGGACCAAATATGGACTGCTGTGCGGTTTCTATAGCCTGACCCACTTCATCTTTAATATCAAATTTCTCCTGAGGTTTAGACTGGGCCTGCTGAGGCTGAGATGTTTTTGGTTGAGTAGGCTGGGCCTGCTCCAAATCCTCGAATTCATTGGACTCTTCGGATGATGGCTGTTGAGGTGCTCCCGGCATATTTTAAAGCTCCTTCCGCCCTTCGAGTGCTCGAAGAAGTGTTGTTTCATCAGCATACTCCAAATCCCCACCTACAGGAAGCCCTCGGGCTATCCGGGTAATTTTAACCCCTAACGGCTTAATCAATCTTTCTATGTACATTGCTGTAGCCTCACCTTCCATAGTCGGATTGGTGGCCAAAATTATTTCCTTGACAGAACCATCCCTTAGCCTGGGCAATAGCTCTTTTATGTGGAGCTGTTCTGGGCCGATGTTTTCCATAGGCGAAATACAGCCGTGCAAAACGTGGTAGAGAGTGTTTAAATTCGCCTTTTCCATCGCCAAAACATCTAAGGGATCTTCTACAACCGCAATGATAGATTTATCCCGGCCGGAGTCGGAATCTATTTCGCAGGGGTCGCCTTCGGAAATATTGAAACAAACTGAACAAAGTACAGTTTTCTCTTTTAATGCCAAAGCTGAGGATGCCAACATTTCCGCCTGTTCTTTCGGAGCGTGTAATAAATAGTAAGTCAATCTCTGAGCCGATTTCGGCCCGATACCGGGAAGTCTCTCAAATGCCTCGATCAAATCACGCACAACTTTAGGAATTGTCGCCATCAAAAGATTCTATCACAAAGAAAAAACTACATTCCGGGGAGACCCATACCGCCCATAAGTCCGCGCATTTCCTCTGCGGCAACTTTTTGGGATTGTTTTAAAGCTTCGTTTATGGCCTCGGTAATTTTTTCGAAATCATTGTCGCCTGAAATTGAAATAACTTTTTGATCTGCGGTTAAAACGACAGTTACTCCTTTGTGTTCAACGGTGATTTTAATTCCAGAGAGTTTTTTCTGCACTTCCATAGCCTGATCGCGCATTTTCTTTAAGTCACCGAGTTGTTTGATATTATCCATAAAACCCATAGAGGTGTATTTTACTATCCTTTCCGGAATTCTGCAATCGCGTCACTTTTTGCTTCCTCAAGCAGCCCGAACTCCTCATCTTTTATGAGTCTTTCCTCCCTAATGACCGGAATTAATTTTTCTGACTTCTCTACGTCTGCCCAAAATTGAGCGATTAAAACCTTCTCCGTCTCCTTAACTCTGGCCTGCAAACTTTGAGCGGTATCTGATTCCTCAATTTCAACAGGTTCGTAGGCCAGAAGTTCTCCTTTATCAAGTTCCGGATTTACCAGATGGATACAAATTTCACTGTTAAAAGGTCTTTTTGCCTTATGAAAAAAGTTTAGAACCGCCTGGTGTACTGCAAGTCCTTTCATACCTTTTCCTCCGAAATCGGGATAACCCGGATCAAGAGGAGCAGGGTGATTATTGGTAATTTTACCGTCATATTTTTGACATACATTAATGGGAGTGATCATTTCCCAGCCGTTTTGGGAGATGAAATCAAAATCGTATTTACCTAAAACCTCAAGTATTTTTTCACCGAACTGCTCGAGACTGAGTCCGTTTTTTTCGATAATCTCAACCGGAATTCCTACCTTTTCAGCTTTTCCGATGACTCCTGCATCGGGAATATTAGTAACGACTACAGAGGCATATTTGAATAATACTTCCGCTGTCGTGCCTGCTCCTGAAGCAAATATAGCCAGTTTCATTTCCCCGCTGCCTCCAGAATATTTTCCATCAGACAATAAATTGTCATCGGGCCGACTCCGCCGAATTTCGGGGTATACATCTTTGCTTTTTCATAAACAGCCGGGTCAAAATCCCCTAGTCCGACATCAACCGCAATTATGCCTTTCTTGACCATTTCCGCAGTTACGAGACCCTGAACACCGGTACAGGAAACAACCACATCTGCTTTTATTAGCTGACCTAAATCGCACTCGGGATTTCTTTTATCTAGTCCGATTATTTGCTTCGCGCCTTTTTTTGAGAGTTCGTCAACCATCGGCTTACCGACCTCGCCTTCCGAGCCCACTACACCGAACACCAATCCTTGGTAATCAATTTTTATTTCATCCAGGATTTTTATTACGCCCTTCACGGTTGCGGAAACAAACGGACTCATCTCAAGCATTCCGTCAATGTCTTTATCAGGAGCTATCAGGTTAATCAAATCCCATTTGGACCTGCCCTGCAAAAAATCCCTCGGGATTGGAAGCTGAATCATAATTCCTTTAACTTCGGACGAATCATTTAATTTTTGAATTTGAGACGCCACATTTTCAAAAGTGGATTTTATAGGAAATTTCATCGGCAGAAAGTCTATATTAAACTCCTCGGCTCTTTTCTGTTTCATTTGGGTATACAAAAGAGAGTTAGGATCGTTTCCGATCAAAATACTGACCACCAGAGGACGTTCTTTAAGTTTTCCGATTTTTTCAGCCAGTTTTTTACCCAGCTTTTCAGCTAAAGCTTTACCGTCGATTATCTTGCTCATTTATGGAAATTATACGCAAAAGAATTAGTCAATTCCAGGAACAGGGAATTTTTTGGCAAAAGCCGTAACCTCTTTTTGGATTTTAAGAAGAGTTTTATTCTTAATTATTTCCGACCTGAATTTACGCAAAAGCTCCAGCCTGCCTTCCTTATCCGAAGGCAAAGTATAACCTTCGACCTCTTTAATAACCGATGCGATCCAATTTCCAACCTTTACCATATCTTTTTCCTTCATTCCCCGGGTTGTTAAAGCCGGAGTGCCGATTCTGATTCCGGATGAATAAAACGGAGGCATCGGATCATAAGGAACCAGAGAAAAGTTAAGTACAATTCCGGCTACTTCCAAAGCTTCTGCGGCAATTTTTCCTGAAACCTGTTGTCTTTGAAGATCAACTAAAATTAAATGATTATCCGTTCCACCCGATACCAAATCCAAATCATTTTTTAAAAGGGTTTCAGCTAAAGTTTTGGCATTTTTTACAATTTGTGCGGCGTATTTCTTAAATCCGGGTTTTGATGCTTCCTCAAGAGCTACGGCAATCGCCGCTGTCTGATTATCGTGCGGACCTCCCTGAAGACCGGGGAAAACCGCTGAATCGATTTTCTTACCCATATCCGGGTCTCTCTTCAAACCACGCTCAGTAACCATAATCATCGCACCTCTCGGGCCTCTTAAGGTCTTATGTGTTGTTGTCATAACAACATCGGCGTAAGGAACGGGTGACGGATGGACTCCGCCCACAATCAAACCGGCAATATGGGAGACATCTGCCATCAAAATAGCTCCGACTTTATCGGCAATTTTCCTAAACTTGGCAAAATCAATTTCTCTCGGATAGGCTGTGAATCCACAGATTAATAAATCGGGTTTTGCCTCAATTACCGCCGCCTCAACTTCTTTGTAATCAAGCTGCCCGGTTGTCATCGAGACCTTATAGCTTGCAGTTTTAAAAAATATTCCCGAAAATCCGACAGCCAGCCCGTGGGTTATGTGACCGCCCTGGTCAAGAGCCAGCCCCATCAATTTCTGACCGGGTTTAAGTAATCCCATAACTATCGCCGCATTTGCGGGTGAACCGGAATAAGGCTGAACATTAGCGTGAGGGACTCCGAACAATTTCTTTGCTAAATCCTGAGCATAAATTTCGACTGTATCGACTACCCCGTTACCCTGGTAATAGCGTCTGTTCGGATAGCCTTCCGAGTATTTGTTGGTAAAAACCGAGCCTAAAGTTTCGATAACTGAGGCTGACGTATAATTTTCCGAAGCGATCATCTCGAGCACTTCACGCTGTCTGATTTGTTCTTTTTGGATAAGCGAATAGATTTTTGGAGAAGACTTTTTTAAAACCGAATAATTCAAACCGGATTTAGCCATTGGGCATCCCATAGCTTACAAGGAAAAATTAACGATGTCAAGAATTAAATATTTCGGAGGCGAGGCGTACTATTTCATCATCCTGAGCTATCTCAACATTCGCAAGCTCCGCGGTTTTAACTTCCCGCTTCCCTAACACCGTTGATACCCTGACGGATTTGCCTAAAACATCAGCTAATATCGACTCCAGCAAAGTTCTAGACTTCGGGGCTTCTAAAATACGCTGGTGGAAGGAATAAGGAACTTCAAGTATTACGTTTGAGTCGCTGCAATTAACAACTCTCGCCTGCTTTAAAAGTGCTTCCAGAGAATAATTGTATGGTTTGATAGTTTCTAAAATATAGGTCCACTTATCGGTAATAACTATTACATCATCTGAAGTCCTCATCGTTTCCACCGAAGGAATCAAACCGTCTTCGGCCGTTTTAATTTCAGCAATCGGCACTTCCGGAATTCCCGGATTTACGATGGCCTCGCTCCTATGCTCCATCCTGGTTTCATTTGATACCCGATATCCGGTGCCTGATACGCTTTTTATAACCGCTACCTCAAGAGGCAACGAAGGTATAGAAGTATATTTTAATTGCTCCAATACAGCCTGAAAATTCTCTATGTACTGAATAATTTTCCCCGAATCGGTATTCCCCACTAAACTGTTGACCGCCTCAAACTTCAGTGTACCCACCTCTTCTTTAACCGCCTCGCCTGCCTGATTTTTCAAAAGCAGCATTAATCTCAATAATTTTAAGACTGAAGTCGTAAATTCTTTGGCGCTGACTCCTTTTTCGTTCATTTTCCCTAAAAGCTCCAGAGCCTCTTTTGGATTACCGTTAATCAGCAGTTTAATTAATTCCGTGGTTTGCGAAAAATCATTCGCAGCCAGACTCAGCCTCACTTCATTAATCCCGACATCCCCCATTGAGGCTACCTGATCAAGTAATTTTACGGCATCGCGGAAACTCCCCTCCGCGCACTCGGCTATTAAGGTTAAAATCTCATCGGAATATTCCAGTTTTTCTTTTGCACAGATTTGACTGAGTGTTGTTTTAATTTCCGAGAGTCCGGCCGATTTAAAATCAAATCTTTGAACTCTTGATAAAATCGTTGCCGGTAGTTTTTGAACTTCGGTTGTTGCCAGAATAAATAAAACGTGAGCTGGGGGCTCCTCTAATGTCTTTAAAAGAGCATTAAAAGCCTCTGTAGTTAACATATGAACCTCGTCTATGATGTAAATCTTTTTCTTAAGACTCGCGGGGGTCAGCTTAATTTTTTCCCGCAGATCCCGGATATCGTCTATTCCGCGGTTTGAGGCGGCATCAATTTCTATTAAATCCAGGTTGCTTCCCGCAGTAATAGAAATACAGGCTTCACATTTATTACAAGGCAAGCTTCCCTCTCCTGACGTACAGTTAACAATTTTTGCCAAAATCCTGGCTGTTGAGGTTTTTCCTGAACCTCTCGGACCGCAAAAAAGATAAGCGTGTCCTAACTTTCCGGATGCGGCTGCAGCAAGCAAAGTTTTTTTAACGTGATCCTGGCCGGTTAATTCTTCGAAGTTTTGAGGGCGGTATTTGCGGTAGAAAACCATATTCTTGAACTAGGGTTATAGCGTATAGGGTACGGTCTAAAAAAACAATTAGTTGATTTTTAGGGAAACTAAACGCTCCAGCCTAACCCTATATGCTAATCGTGATGAATTCCCAACAGGTGTTTAGTACCGTGTTCAACCAAAAATCTCAATTCTTCCTCAACCGAGATGCCCTCAAGCGCGGCATCCTTAATAACCTGGGGATAAGAGATCATAATATCACCTAACCGTAAAACTTTATCCGGAGCTTTAACAAAACCGACTTTCGGGATATGCTGAAGACTCGAGCTTGTCGCGGGGTCTTCAAGAGCAAATGAGAGAATATTTGTTGTCGAATCGTGTCCGCGGAATTTCTTATTAATCTCGTGCATTTTACGGTCGCCCATAACCGAGACCCCGATTTCGAGATTTCCTGAAACTCTGTGTTGTTTTAATACTTCAAGAACTGTTGCCTGGATTCCTAACTTGCTGACAGGGTATTTTGGATCTGAATTAACAATTACGTTGACCATAAATTTAAACGAGTTTTGACCGGACTAAAGCACTCACCCTGCTTCCTTCGGCGCTCTGGCCAACTTTACCCATAACCGCGCCTATCACCTTCCCCATATCGGCAGGAGTCGATGCACCCATATTATTTATAACTTCCTCGACAATTTTAGTCAACTCCTCATCGGAAATCTGCGAAGGTAAATATCGCTGAAGAACTTCCAGTTCGGACTCCTCTTTAGCCGCCAATTCAGTGCGTCCCGCTCCCCTAAAACTTTCAATAGACTCTTTACGTTTTTTTACCTCTTTTTGGACAACCGTAATAATATCCGTGTCGGGTAACACTTCAACACCCTTGGCAACTTTTGCATAGGTAAGTTCGGACAACAAAAGACGCAAGGTCACAACCTTTACTTCCTCTTTGGCCAACATAGCGGATTTTAGATCATCACGAAGTTTTTGTTCCATTAACTATTTGCTAACCTTTTAGCTCTTCTGATTTTCCGGTCACGTTCAGCTAAACGCTCTTTGCGCTTTTCGGAATTCTTTTTATGGAACATAATATCGCGGTATTCCTGGACAACTTTATCCATAACTACCCGTTTTTGAAATTTGCGTATTACCGCATCACTATTATCGTTTGGTCCTGCTTTCACAATTATTGAGGACATCAAAAAACACCTCCTTTAAGACAATCTATTTTACTACATTAAGGAATGAAGAACAATTACACAGTTGCGCGGACTATCCTGCGGGCTCTGACAAAATGATCTAGACCGTGCTCCGCACCGTTATGGTCGGCCAAAACGTAAGCTCTGAGATCTCCCATAACTAAAACCTGATCTCCTTCTTTAAACCTGACTAATTCCGATACTGCATCTCCAAGAACTTCCACATTAAGCGGACGCACCATAGGATCCTGAGCCCGGAGCCTTGCCGCACCTCTTGCTTCATTGCCGATTTCAATTTTTATGCTTCCTATCGCTCCCGAGAAAGTTCCGTTTGGCTCTATTAATCTGGTCATCCGTTCCAGACCTCTTACGATTGTACCCATAGGATTATTTTACGATGGTTTTAAGAAGATTCAGGGTTTTTGTCTGTCTTAATGCGTGGCGCAAGTGCATTCTCGGTTCCTGTTGTGTAAATTGCTGTTTAACGCGGTTATCCTGGATTTTATCAATTTCAGCCTGAAGCTCGTTATCGGCAATGGCTACACCCTCAAGTCTTGCTACTTCCGAAAGGCCCAATTCCATCCGGACATTTCTCTCAGCCTGCGGTCTCCATTCAGCCTTCAGCTGCTCAACAGTTTTTTTCTGGCCTTTCAAATATTCCTCCATTAAAAGTCCGCGGTCTGAAACGTTTCTCTGCAAAGATAAGAGCATTCTGGCAAGTTCGTCCTGTACTAAAACTTCCGGGATATCAACTTGGGTAATTTTCTCAACTTCCTGTAAAATTGCTTCCTCGTAATCCAGTTCGTTATTATATTTAGCTTCGGCTTCCAAATCGGTTTTAATCTTAGTTTTAAGCTCAGCTAATGAATTTGAACCCATTTGTTTTGCAAATTCATCATTGGGTGCAGCAGGCACTTCCCCTGCCTGAGGAGTTGCAGGCTGATTAAAAGCGACAGTTCCTCCCTGACCCTGATTTGGCACCTGGGTGTTTGAGGGCTGAACCGGCTGACGGGCTTTCCATCGGCCGAACAAATCGGCGATTATTTTATCAACTTCTTCTTCAGAAACCTGTTTCACCTGGGGACGTGATGCATTTAAGACCTTATAATTTCCTACTTTAACCTCAGGTTTAACAGTAACTCTTGCTGTAAATTTCAACTCTCCGCCTTTTGTAAAAGCCTGGACGCTGTATTGGGGATAATCAATCGGCACATAAGTTGTTCCCTGTAGAGCCTCAATTAGGGATTGGGGCATAATCAGCTTCAAAGCATCCTGCTGGACTTGAGGAAGAATTCTCGGTTCGACAATATTCAAGGGAGCCTGGCCTTTTCTGAAGCCGGGAATTTCAACTTCCGATGCGGCTTTACTGAAGACCTCGTCCCATTTCGGCTGTAAATCAGCCCAAGGCACTGTGATTTGAACGTCTATTTGTGATTTAGGTAATTTAACAATATTTTTACTGACCATAAAAAATTACTTTCTATCCGCGCAACAAGCGTAAATATTAACAGATTATGCAGGCGGAATCAAACGGCTGTCAGGATCCTTGGGGAAATTATGCTCAAAAGATTCTTTAGGAACAAAATAACAAACCTGTCTTGCGCGCCCAATTGTAAAATACCTACTGCCTTCGTGAAGCCTTCTCACTCTGATTCTTACATATTTTTTTGCTTCAAGCCTAGCTGTAACCTTGCCCAGAAATTGTTTCATCCCTATAGATATCTGCCTTCTTTTAAACCGCTCACTCCCGGTAATATGTTCATCAATTTCTCTAGCCATCGAATGATCGATAACGTCTAAAATGAAAGCGTTTACGGTGTTTAGCTGCTCCCTGGCCATTAGTGGGTTAATACTGCAATATGAATTATTCTGCTGCGCTCAGCACGTAAATCCTCAAATGTAGACACGCCGGGTCTGCTTGTTAAAGCAATCTCATCAAGAACGCCTGAAGAAGCCAAAACCTCTAATTCTTCACGTCTTGCAAGACCAAAACAGGGTGCTTGTTCTTTTCTTGCTCTGATATCCGCTAATCTGACAGGAAATTTCGGTTCAATATCTGACATTAACCTATAGTAACAAAATTGATCAGGAATTTCAAGCCCCCGTTTCCGATATCAGCTCCTCTAAACTTATAAACCTCGTTTCCTTTTCCGGTCTTTTCCTGACTTCAATCTTATCTTCCGTTTTTTTGGAAACTACCACTCTTAGGGGTATGCCGATTAAATCGGCATCGGCGAATTTTTCTCCGGCCCTGATATTCCGGTCATCAAAGAGCACATCAACACCAGCGGTTTTTAATCTGTTATAAACTTCCTCAGCTTTATTATTAATCTCCACATCTTCCATATCCAATCCAATCAAATGAACCTGAAACGGTGCTACCGATTCCGGCCAAATTATGCCTCTGTCATCATTAAAAACCTCAACCAAAGTCCCCATTACTCTGGTGGGTCCGATTCCGTAAGACGCAAACCAGATCGGCTGATCACGGTCCTGCTCATCCCGGTAAAAAACCTTCATTGTTTCCGAATATTTTGTACCCAGAGGAAAAATATTACCGACCTCGATAGATTTAGCTTCCTCAATCACCCCTTTACCGCATCTGACACATTTTTCGCCCGTTTTTCCTTCAAAAATTTCCTTGTTTTGGGCAAAATCACAGCTATTACAAAAGTAGATCGTATCCTCTCCGCTATCTGCTATAACCTGGAATTCGTGGGTATGTTTATCGGTAAAGACACCGCCTGAAGCTTCGACAACTTTAATACCAAATCCAATCCGTTCAAATATTCTGACGTAGGCTTCCTTGACCCGGTTGTAATACTCAAACATATCGGCTTCCGAAATATGGGCCGAATAAAGATCTTTCATTAAAAATTCCCTTCCCCTTAAAATTCCGGATTTAGCCCTGACTTCATTCCTGAATTTTGTTGAAAATTGGTAGATTTTAACCGGAAAATCTTTATAGGAAAGATTGTATTTTCCCAGAAGATCCATAACAATTTCTTCGTGAGTAAAAGAGAGACAATACTCCCGTTCGTGCTGATCCTTGAATCTGTACATAATTTCCTGAACTCCGGGATCGTCCCACCTGCCCGATCTTGCCCAAACTTCTTTCGGATGTAAAAGAGGCATAACCATCTCGGATGCTCCGGTTTTATTGAGCTCCTCACGGATAATATCGTTAATTTTCGAAACAACTCTGAGCCCGAAAGGCAACAGCGTCCAGGACCCTGCCATAAGCTGATCCATAAATCCGCCCCTAACTAAAAGTTTATGATTTACAGCCTCCGCTCCGCTCGGCGCTTCTCTTAATGTCTTCGGGAATAGTTGTGAATATTTCATCTTTTTATTATTGTCATTTAAAGCGGATAAAATCTAGTGCCCACAGACTCTCCCGCCAGAATTCTTGTTAAAACCAGCCTCTCACCTCCCCTGGCAATTACTGCAAGACCCGAAGATGTAAAGTCCATCGCCGTCTCAATTTTTGACTCTATTCCTCCCGTTCCGTGTGCCGACTTGTCTGTAATACTTACTTTTTGCAGATCGCAAAGGGTTTTTATTTCCGGTATAACCCGTCCTTCCTCGTCCAATACACCCGGCTTCTGGGTTAAGAAAATCAGAGTATCCGCGTTCACAAGTCTGGCTACGAATAAAGCCAAGCGGTCATTGTCTGCAGAAATGGGAAGCCTACTCAATTCATAAGTATTTACGGAATCGTTGGCGTTTATAACCCCGACCACCCCTCTTTCCATAGATCTTACCAGGGGCAATTTCGGACTCTGATCAGTATCCTGCAGACGGATAATATCATCTTCCGATAGGAGATACTGTCCAATTCTTACCCCCTGTTTTTTGAATGCTCTTTCCCAACCCCCGATAACTGTTATCTGGCCGGTGGCTGCAAGCATTTGTTTATCCACCATATCCGAGTGACCGTTATACCCTTCTAAGGCTCTTTTTCCCATAGCGACCGAAGCCGAAGTCACAAAAATAAACTGATGGCCTTCCTCCATAAGTCCGGCCGTTTCCCCGGCAAGTCTGCCGACCAGACGGGTATTAAATCTTCCACCCGGCGTAGTCAGAACATTACTTCCGGCTTTAACAACTATTCTTCTTTTTTCTGCGTTTTCCATAATTTATCCCTAAAAAAAGCCCCTGCAAAAACTCAAGCCAACTTAAGTTCTTACAAGGGCCCTTCTTAATCAGGTTTATCCTGAGGCTACTGAAGGACGGTACCACCTTGAGTCAATTACCTTCTAAAAATCCACCTTGCGGTGGAAGTCTCAAGATAATTCTCATTGAGCGCTCCGTTACCGACACGCTTTGCAATACTTTTATGGTTAGCTCCCATCATACTCATCGTACGCAGCTTGTTTGGCGGGAAACCAAACTCAACGCTTTTATAAACTGAGCCTATTATATTTTACGGGTTAAAAAGTGTCAATCAAAAAAATTAATCATCATCGTCTTTAGAGGTGTTTTTATTACTTTGTTTGTAATTTTTAACGGAAGGGCTGGGTGTGGGACTTAGTGTGGGCGTAGGGCTCACCGACGAAGATGCCGCTGCTGCAGGAACAAAATCCTGCGTACCTGCCGTACTCGGCTTGGGTGTCGGGGTTGGCGTGGGAGTAGGCGTTCTGGACGGACTCGGTCTGGGCGTCGGGCTGGGACTTGTTTTCGGAGTAGGTGAGGGCGATTTTTGTTGTGATTTTGCTTGTTCCTGGAGCCGTCTTTGCTCCTCTTCCAGCTTCTTCTTTAACTCCTCGAGTCTCCTCCTTGCCTCCTCTAAGGCTCTTTGCTGTTCCAGCAGCTCCTGATCCTGAGCACTGGGTGTGGGACGGGGAGTCGGTCTGGCTGTTTGGCTTGGAGCCGGTGTCTCCCCTGTCTCTGTGTCTCCGGACTTCGCTGAAGGCTGAGGAGTTTGCGTTGGGGACGCAGTTGAACCCGGCTTCGAGGTCGCTGCCTGCGTAGGCTGAGGAGTCGGTTGAGAAACGCCCTGGGCAATAAGCTGATTATCTATCCGGTTTTGGGTTTGGGAGAGATTTTCATTATAAGTTGTAATTTGTCTGGTAAGATCGCTTATTATTTTCCCTTTTTCAGAAGTATTCTGCACCCTCTGAATATCCCCAGCCGTTATATCTGCCTGAGCGACCAACTGTTGTAATGATTCCGTCGCGTTTACACCTTTATCCAGAAGCGCCGAAGCCTCGGCATACCGCCTGTTAGTCTGCGCAAGGGCAAACCAAGCCTTGGTAACAGGCGTGAATGAGGCAACAAACAAAACTGCATCTTCCAATTTAAGTTTTAGAGGGTAGGTCATCTCTCCGGGAACTGCATTTTGAGAGATGGTAATTAGCGCTGCCGGCGGAAACAGCACAATCATAATCACCAGGGCAAGAGTTTGGATTATTTTAAACACGCTAACTAAGTATGAAACAAATTTTTACAGTTTTCAATTTAGAAAATGAGTTTGCGGATATCGGATATCGTAATTAAAACAATCAGACTTAAAAGAACCAATAATCCGAAGGTGTGAACATACTTTTCGATCACCGCGTGGGTCTTTTTACGGGTTATAGCTTCAATAATCAGGAATAGCAATCTCCCTCCGTCCAGCCCCGGAAAAGGCAGAACATTCACAACCGCAAGATTCAGGGATAAAGCTGCGATGAAATCCAGGTATGGAATAAGAGGATTTCTGACGTCCAAAATTTGTTTTACAACGGCGGTAATTCCGACAGGTCCCGCAACAGCCTGGGAAACTGGTTCAATATTACGCTCTTTTATCGAGTATCCGATCGTGTCGCCTAAGATTTTGCCTGAATAACCGATTAAGTTATAGCTGTAGATCGGTCCGGCGAACAATTTCTGAACCGGGGTATCAAAACTTACATTTACCGTATCCATTCCCGCAAGAGAAACACCGAGCGCTCCCTGACCGGCCGGGGGATTTTCCCTCGGAGTAATCGTCACTTCCCGTATATTCTGATCCTGCAAATCTGAAATAGAGAGTAAAACAGGCTTACCTGCGGATGCTTTTATATCTTCAACAAATTTACTGCTTTCTTTTACTTTCTTACCGTTTAAAGCCAGAATCTTATCCCCGTCTTTTAATCCTGCCTTTTGAGCAGGTGAATCCGGAGCAATATTTCCGACTATTATCGATGTTTCAACATACTGATTTACCCCAGCGAATTTATAGTCTGATAAAAGCGGGAGCTTAGTTTTGAACCCTTGTGCGCCGAGTACGATATAAAATAACAGCCAGGCTAAGAGCAGATTCATTAAGACTCCTGCAACAACTACGGAGATTCTTTTCCAGACAGGCTGAGCCGCAAAAGACCTTTTATTATCCAAGACATCTTTATCCACTTCATCCTCACCTAGCAGCCTGACAAATCCTCCGAAAGGCAGCCAATTTATGCTCCAGATTGTTTCGCCTATTTTTTTACCCCAGGCCCGGGGCGGAATTCCGAATCCGAATTCTAAAACTTTAATGTTGAATTTTTTTGCGGCAAAGTAATGGCCTAATTCGTGAATGATAACCAGGACCAGGATGGTAGCAATGAAAGCGATTATAAACATTTTATTGAAAATGATTTCCGGAACTTCGCAACTATTAAACCCTTTGTTTCAATAGAGCTAAGCTCTTTTGAATACGGACTAAGATTTTAAATTATTTACTTGAATAAATCCAGCGAATACAGATTAAATCTGCATAAGATCTGCTTCTTTGTTTTTTACCAGATTTTCAGTCTCGGCATTCGCCTTATCGACAATTTCCTGCATTAATTTTTCGCGCCTGTAAAGCTCGTCTTCGCCTATTTCTCCCTCCGTTTTTAACCGGACCCATTCATCTTTCTGATCCTGACGGTGCTGTCTTATGGATATTTTAGCTTCCTCCCCTTTAATGTGGGCTACTTTAACAAATTCCTGACGTCTTTCCTCGGTTAACGGAGGAATCGGTACTCTGACTGTTTGACCTTCCGTAGACGGATTTAAACCTAAATTTGCGGTCATAATTGCTTTCTCCACATCCCTGGTCAACCCTGCATCCCAAACCTGAACAGTTAAAAGTGACGGCTGAGGTGAAGCGATTGTGCCGACTTCCATTAATTTCATTTGCGCACCGTATGCATTGATCGGGATGTCTTCAAGAAGTGAAGGATTAGCCCTCCCCGCACGTACCGCTGACAATTCTTTTTTAAGGTGGTCAAGGGAGTCTTGGACTTTTTGAGCAAACTGAACGAGTTCTGGATCCATTTTTATTTATCGAAGTCGCAAGCTTCGCTTTAGAGGTTTATCTCGCAAGCTTCGCTTTAGAGGTTTATCTCGCTAGCTTCGCTTACTTACCTAAACTAATTCTAGCAAATCTTCCTATCTTTATATTCTCTCCAAGTTTGGCGATCGTAGCTTTAACTAAATCACCGATTTTTTGTGCGGGATCGCGGATATAGTCCTGTTCAATTAAATCTTCAGTCGTTTCAGGATTCATAGAAGCAATCTGAAGTGCGATTTCGTGGGCTAAAGTTTTAAAATCTTCGGTTTTTGCAACAAAATCAGTTTCGCATAAAACTTCAACAAGAACTCCGACTCTGCCTGCGTGAGAATAAGTCTCGACAACACCTGCCGAAACTTCCCTGTCGGATTTTTCGCCCGCTTTGTCCAGACCTTTTTTGTGCAAAAATTCTTTGGCTTTTACCAAGTCTCCTTTTGACTCTTCCAAAGCTACCCGGCAGTCCGCGATACCTGCGCCGGTTTCTTCTCTTAATTGTTTAACTAAATTTACATTAACTGCCATTTATTAGCTCCATTTTGCTGGCCTGAATTTTTCATCAGCTACTGCCTGAAGAACCAGAGGATTTAGTTTCAATCTCTCTGCTACCTCAATACCTGCTAAACCATTTACTCTCCAATTACTAAATAACCAAGTCTTCCTATAAGTTACAAAACCTTTCGCAACCGCAGAACTGGGAATATCCTCCCATCTTACCCAACCTGACCATTCTAAACCTTCATTACCTTGAAATGCAGCGTAATTGACCCTCCTATCCATCAGGTTATTACTCTACCTTTCTCGAATTTTCCTGAACTACTTCTTTCTCTACCTCTTCCTCAATTGCGGCAGCTTCTTCAGCTAAGGGAGCGTCTAGAGCTTCTTCCTTTTCCTCAGTTTTCTCCGCAGCTTTCTTTTTAGCCGGCTTTTCTTCCGTGGATTTTACTGTTTCAGCTTTTGCTTCGCCGACTTTAATTCCCGCATCTTTTTTTCCTTTTGCATAAGCCCGGATTATTGTTTCGCATACAATCTTTATTGCTTTAATACCGTCGTCATTGCTTGCAACCGGCCAGTCAAACCAAGTTGGATCGGCGTTAGTATCGCAAAGCCCTATGACTTTAATTCCCATTTTATTAGCTTCTCTTACGGCAATATTATCCGAAACTGCATCAACTACGAATAAAACATCCGGCAGTTTCTCCATACTTAAAGCTCCCCCCATTTCCCTTACGAATTTGGAAAGTTTTTTGGAAATTAACATTTGCTCGCGTTTTGTGTAGCGGCTTAAAGTGCCTTTTTCCTGTTCTGCTTTTAAGTCTGAAAGTTTTTTCCAGTTCTTGCGGATTTCGTCAAAGTTAGTAAAAATTCCCCCGGACCAGGTTTGATTTAAATAAGGAGTATCCGCTTCTTTTCCTAATTCCTCAATTACTTCCTGTGCTTGTTTTTTAGTCCCGACCAAAAGCATAACTGCGCCTGATTTACCGAGATCATAAGCTGCCTGAGCTGCTTCTTTAAGCTGGGCTTCCGATTGTGCTAAATCAAGAATGTGGACTCCGTCGCGGGCACCGAAGATATATTTCTTCATTCTCGGATGACCACGCGAAACCTTGTGTCCGAAGTGGACACCCGCTCCTAATAATTCCTGCATATCCGGTGTTTGAATTGCCATATTAGTTTTCCTTCAACTTCTCCAGTACCCAAGAATCTCAGGAAAACATAAGGTACTGAATGTGTGTTTGCGGTAGTTTAACAAAAACAGAAATTAAAAACAAGACTACCAGCGGCGGTAAGCTCTGCTGGGCGCAGCGGTTCTTACGTTACCGTGTCTGGACATATGATGACCATCGCTCGGATTGACTCTCTAGGGAGCAACCTTACTTGTATGGCCGTCAGCTGAACCCAGTATGCCGTATTGCAAGGCCGGTGCCGGGATAGCCTCAACAGCCAGAACCGGAACAAACCGAGGAGTTTTATCTGCCATACTTGCAACTTGTATCGACGCAACAGTCATTAGGGATTCAACTAAAGCCATATTACGGTAATTTAGTCGTAGTTAAGATTAAATCAAGGAATTTTTATGATTTTTCAAATAATCCCCCCGCGACAGTCAGTTCGCCCTTAAGCCCGGGGTGGGGATCGTAATTTAACAACTCCACTTTATCAGCCATAAAATCATCTATTTCTTTAACTGATGCGTCAATTTTAACTTCGGGGAAAGCTTTAGGTCTTCTTTTTAGCTGTTCTTTAACCTGATCGATATGATTCTCGTAAATATGCGCATCCCCGAACGTGTGCACAAACTCACCGGGCTGAACTTTTAAAATTTTCGCTAAAATTATTGTCAAAAGAGCATAGCTTGCGATATTAAAAGGCACGCCTAAAAACAGATCTGCAGATCTCTGGTAAAGCTGAAGATAAAGTTTCCCGTCTTTTATCGAAACCTGATACATATTGTGGCAAATCGGGAACCGCGAAGCGTCCTCGAGCCTAGCCATCGTGTATAAATATTCGGGATTCCAGGAGGTCACGATCGCGTTCCGTGCATAAGGGTCTTCTCGGAGTTCTGAAACAACCCAATTAAGCTGATCAATACCTTTTCCGTATCTTGTTGGCCAGCTTCTCCACATTTCACCGTAAATTTTAGGCAGTTCACCCCATTTTTTGGCAAACTTCGGATCTTCGGCAATTTTCTGAATGAATTCTTCTTTGCTGAACTGCTTAGCTTTACCATCTTTAGTTTTGTTTAAGTAGATTTTATAAGGGTAGTCATCCCAAATATGAACGTTATTATCAACTAAATACTTGATGTTCGTGTCCCCCGACATAAACCAGAAAAGTTCGTGAATCACGCCCTTCCAATACACTTTCTTAGTTGTGAGTAGCGGAAAGCCTTTTGAGAGATCGTATCTTGTCTGACGCCCAAAAACGGAAAGCGACCTTACCCCGGTCCCGCGGTCGATATTCCAAACCCCGTCGCTTAAAACTTCCTTTAAAAGATTCAGATATTGATATTCGGGATGATCTTTCATACCTGTTGCTCCTCTCCGAAGCTGATCCTGCCTCCCTGGTGCTGACCTCTGTACTCTACGCCCTCGCCCTCAATCTGATAAAAAACAACGTTGCAAATTCTGGCACCCATCTGGAGCTTAACCGGAAATTCCGATAAATTTCTGATACCCATCGTCAGAGTTCCGCGGTATCCCGGGTCAGTCTTTGTGACGAGTAAAAGCAAACCTGCTCTGAATAATGAAGATCTCGGGTAAACCATAGGCATTAAATTTTTAGGCGTATTTATTTGCTCAATTGTCGAAACCAGCAAATATTCACCCGGCTTTACCTCAACTTCCGTCTGGGTTTCACTTCCTTCGTGGAACTTCCCGATCATTTCGGTTTTGACGCCTTTACGTTTTCCCAGTCCCGCTGTCCCGTCAGCCTCAATAAAAGCTCCGCCTTCAACAATTTTATGAGCTTCGCCCATTCTCAAATCCAACCCGACACCCTCAGGATTGCTTAAATCGCGTGCTCCTAAGTTTTCAATAAGCTTTTCTTCCTTGATTAATTCCAGAACTTTGTGGATGCCTAAGACTCCCATAGGACTAATTATTTCTTTTTCTTCCCGCGGATGTTGGATACTTCCGGTCTATCAGAACCTCCATACCTGTTATTAGGATTATTATCATAGGAGCGCGAAACAGGTGCGGCTAATTTCTCAAAAGAAAATGCGCAAATCGGTGATCCTTCATAAATAATGATTTGCTTACCCTTAAGAAACGTTCCAAATTCCAAAACCGGACATCCGTCCCAGCCCGGATCGAATCTGGCGGCTGTTGAATGAACAACAACACCGATTCTGGCTAAGGAGGATTTGCCGTGAAGATGTCCGATTATATCGTCAGGAAGGGTTAAACGCTCTCTTGTAGTTGCGATAACAAATTTATCATCAGTCAGAATAAAGGGCTGACCGGGTTTCAGCTCGACATACTCCATCATCGACTCCATCTCCTCTTTAGTCGTATGCATAGTATCGATCGTTTCCCAACCCTGTTTCTTAAAGACTTTAAGATGTTTGCCTAAATGAAAGTCGATGGTGACCTCATCAACGAGGTCTTCCCAATTTTCGGGAAGCGGATCAATCTTGATGACTTGTTGTTCGATATGTTCCTTAATCGACCAGTCCGGGAGTGTACCTATAATGTTAAGGGAATCGTGTTTTGTCGGCATTTTTTACTTTACTAACTTATCTAAAAAAAATACTTTAATCAAGGGGCAAGATTAATTTAGCGGACACCATTTTAAAAATTTCTCGTGCTATTTCTTCTTTGGCTTTACTTCCATCGATCACTACAGAATCCTCAATATTTTCAAAAACCTTAAGATACCCTTCCCGTCGGGTTTTCAGAATTTCCCTGTCGGAATTATTATAGGCGTGGATTTCATTATCGTCAGCCTTCGACTGTCTCATTAAAATTTCCTCCTCGGGGAGATCGATTAGAATTGATAAATCAGGATGCAGATTCTGCGAAGCTTTCCGGCCCTGCTCGGCAATAAAATCTTTATCCAGCCCTTCCTGATATCCCTGATATACGATAGCCGAGGCAATAAATCTCGTCAGAACAACCCAAACGCCCTTTTCAAGCGAGGGAATTATTAGCTCATCAACTAACGATTTCAAAGCCTTAAGCAAAAGCTCAAGTTCTTCATCCGGAGTTAAAACCCCAGCTTCCTTTTTCTCGAGGAGTTGTTGTCTGAATTTTTCGGCGTGTTCGGTTCCGCCCGGATGCCTCAATGAAAGAGATTCAATTCCGTTTTCCTGAAGCTTTTTAACTAAAAAGTTGGCCTGAGTAGTTTTTCCGGTAAACCCTTGACCCTCTATAACTATGAATTTACCCTTCATTTTGCCTTGGACGCAGCCTCGATGAACCCTAAAAACATCGGGTGAGGTTCGAGCGGTCTGCTTTTAAGTTCCGGATGAAACTGACTGCCTGCAAAGAAAGGATGATCTCTAAGCTCCATAATCTCAACAAGTTTATTATCAGGACTTTGACCGACAACCATAAAGCCTTTTTTCTCAAGCTCGTCCCGATATTCGTTATTAACCTCATATCTGTGTCTGTGGCGCTCAGAAACTTTATCCCTACCGTAATATTTGCGGATTTTACTCCCCGCTTTAAGCTCAGCTTCCCAAGCTCCCAGCCTCATAGTTCCTCCGTAATCACGCTTGAGAAGTTTTTTAACCTGATCGGGCATAACGTGGACAACAGGATGCGGAGTTTCCGGCTCATTTTCAGTTGTGTTGGCATCTTCCAGTCCTAATACATTGCGTGCAAATTCAACAACTGCAAGCTGCATTCCATAACACAGTCCCAGATACGGAATATTATTTTCCCTGACATATTTTACCGCAGCGATTTTCCCTTCAACATCACGGGACCCGAACCCGCCCGGAACAATAATTCCGTCAAACTTTGATAATTGCTCAGGCTTCTCGGCTAGTCTGGAAGCATCTATCCAAGTAATCTGAGGTTTTACACCGATCTTAAATGATGCGTGTTTAACAGCCTCAATAACAGAAATATACGAATCCATTAATGTAAAATCACCTGTCGTAAAATACTTTCCGACTATACCGATTTTGACTGTTTTTCCCGCAGCTTCCGATGATTCAACAAATTGTTTCCATTCTTTTAAATCCGTTTCTTTTCTCTTGAGGCCTAATTTACCCAAAATTCTATCAGTTAAACCCTGCTCTTCAAATTTCAGGGGGACCGCATAAACGTTAGGTACATCAGGAGCAGAGATAATATCTTCAGGTTCAAGTCCTGTCGAAATCGACAACTTTTTAATTCTCGCCTGATCCAATGGTTTTTCAGCACGGGCCAAAATAATATCCGGCTGGATTCCGACCGCATTTAAATCCCTAACCGACATCTGTGCAGGCTTGCTTTTCATTTCCCCTAAGCTGCCCGGAATCGGTAAATAAGTTACGTGAACGTGAATGACATCATCGTGTCTTTTAAGTTTAAGCTGGCGGTTGGCCTCTAAAAACAGCACATTCTGGTACTCCCCTGCCGTTCCACCTATTTCTATTAGCACAATATCCGCGTTTTTGCTTCTTCCCGCGTGCCTGATTCTGCTTAATATTTCCTCGGTAATATATGTAACAACATCGATAGAAGCTCCGTCATATTCAAGATTCCTCTCTTTTTGAATGACCGATAAATAGATAGAACCCTGAGTGGCAATATTATTTTTGGATAAAGACTCGCTCAAATATCTCTCGTAATGACCTAAATCCTGATCGGTTTCAGTGCCATCATCCAGCACAAAACATTCTCCGTGTTCGATCGGATTCATTGTTCCCGCATCTACATTTAAATAGGGATCCATTTTAATAGGAGCGACTTTATAGCCTGCGGATTTGAGGAGGAGGGCGATGGACGAGGTAGCTATACCTTTACCAATACCGCTTATAACACCACCAGAAACAAAGATGTACTTCATATAACTCCTAACTGCTCCGTTAAATAATTAAATATTTACGGAATCAAGTCAATAATTAAAATTACTACGGGGGATTTGGGAATTTCAGGAAATTTCTGATTTCTGAGGCCCTCAATATAATATCAAAAAATTAACTTTTTGGCAAGAATTAATCTCTTTTCGGGGATATGGCAGGAAGTCCCGGAACGTCACCATCGAACAGGAGTCTGGTAGATAAAGTTATATCCGGCCGCTGAAGCTCGAGGAGTTTAGCCGAAGCATTAATCTTGGCAACACCTGCCATTCTTCTTTGTACATCATCAGGAGCCAGAGTTCTGAGCCTGACTGATGCCCTGAAAAGCATTCTTGCCGCTTCCGTTACCTCGTCGGTTGCCCTTCCGGGTACGAAAGTTGCTTGAGCCGGATCTTTTTCGTTGTATGCAATTACCAAACCGGCCATATTTACGGTAACATTTCCGGCATCGCCTCTTCTAACAACAGGTGGCTGAATATCGATAACATTTCCTGCAACTGGAGCTTTTTCCCGATCCCTCGGTTGAGCGTGTGCACCTATATCTTCCCTGATTTTAGGCACTAAACGATCGTGCGTTTCTAAGTATTCCTGAAAGGCCCGGTAATACTCACCTTTTTCCGGATTATCTAAGGGTTCACGATCGACCGAATTAGCCATAATAAGCTTTCAGGATTCTAGTTTATACTTTTATCGGGAAAGTCTGTCAATACACTTATTTCGGTTTAGTCCAAGAGGCGTACTTACATTCCGGCCAATTTTTACAGCCGAAGAAGGTTTTACCTTTACGTGTTTTACGGACAACAACCTCTCCTCCGTCCAAAGGACATTTGGCATCAATTTTTTCCTGCAAAGTTTCTGTGTGCTTACACTCGGGAAACCCTGAACAAGCCAGAAATTTTCCGAATTTACCGGTTCTGACGACCAGCTGTTTTCCGCATTTAGGACAGTTCTTATCGACAGTCTCAACTTCAAGTGCAACTTTTTCGGCTGTTTCCTCAACACTTGCTAATTTTCCTGAAAACGGTTTATAAAAACTGCCGATTGTTGCCTTCCAATCCTTCTCACCCCTGGACACATCATCCAGCGAATCCTCCATTTGTGCCGTAAATTGGTAGTCAAATACATCCGGAAAATACCTCATTAAAAAGTCATTGACGGTCGTACCTAAGGGTGTCGGATTAAATTTGCGTTCGCTGCGTTCAACATAAAAACGGTCCTGGATTGTAGACAGAATCGGAGCATAAGTAGACGGCCTGCCTATTCCGAGTTCTTCCAGCTTTTTAACAAGCGAGCTTTCCGTATACCTGGGCGGAGGCTGGGTAAAATGCTGTACCGGATTAATGTCTTTTTCATTTAATACCGTACCTTCGTTTATTTGGGGAATTTTTTGATTTTCCGATTTACTTTTCTCGGTTTCTTTTTCCGGCTCTTCTGTCTCCACCTGATCTATACCGTAAACTTTTAACCATCCGGGGAATTTAAGCTGGGAGCCTGTTGCCCTCAATATGTAGGAACTGCTCCGCGCATCGGCCAATACGTCAACCGAGGTCTGATCAAATAACGCATCGTTTACCTGACTGGCAACGGTTCTTTTAAAAATCAGATCATAGAGTCTTTTGTGGTCACGGGTAAAATTATCACCTTTCAGTTTTTCCGCATTAATTTTTAAGTTCGTCGGCCTGATTGCTTCGTGAGCTTCCTGAGCATTTTTGGATTTTGATTTATAAACCCTGATTTGTGCGGGTAAATATTCGGCCCCCAAAGTCGAGGAGATATATTCTCTGGTCATACCTATTGCCTGGGAAGAAAGATTCACCGAATCGGTACGCATATAGGTGATAAAACCCTGCTCGTAAAGATTCTGGGCTATCATCATTGTTTTTTTGGCTGACATTCCCAGCTTGTTTCCGGATGCCTGCTGCAAAGTTGAAGTTGTAAACGGAGCTGAAGGGGAACGCTTTACCTCTTTTTTGGTTATACTTTGAACGCTGTAATCACTCTGCTTTAAACCGGCGACAACCAGATTGGCTTTTTCGGCACTGTTTATTTCGGCTTTCTGACCGTTAACCAGGATCAGTTGGGTTACAAATGATTCTTTCGCAGGGGTCTCCAGAGTTACCTCAATCGTCCAATATTCTTTCGCTTTAAAAGCCTCAATTTCCCGCTCTCTCTCAACTATTAAACGCAAGGCTACAGATTGCACCCTACCGGCGGATAATCCTCTTTTGATTTTTCGCCAAAGCAAAGGCGACAGCTTATAACCCACCAATCTGTCCAGAACCCTCCTCCCCTGCTGGGCATCCACCAGTTTCAAGTTAATTTCCCTCGGGTGCTCGAAGGCATCCTTGATCGCATCTTTGGTAATTTCGTGGAATTCGACTCTTTTTAGCACAATAGTCTGTTTTTTTGCGCCTTTTTTTAAAGGAGTATTCTCAGGATCTAAAAGTTTTGACAAGTGCCAGGCAATCGCCTCACCTTCACGGTCAGGGTCGGTAGCCAAATATAAAACTTTCGAGTCCTGAGCCAATTTCTTGAGTTCGTTAACTTTCTTCTTTTTATCTCTGGGTACTATATATTTAGGCTCAAAATTTTCTTCGTCAACTCCGATTTCCGCTTTGGGCAGATCCCTGATATGTCCCATTGATGCTTCAATCCGGTAATTTTTGCCCAAAAATTTAGACAAGGTGCGGGCTTTGGTCGGTGATTCTACAATAACTATATTATTTACCATATTATTTTTTCCGGGCCTTTATTAATAAGGAAGTTTTAAAAAACCGGGCGAAGGAATTGTACAGGACGTGTCAATAACCCTTAAGCTAAATAGCTCTCGTCTACCCAAATTACTTCACCTTTCGGCAAACTCCCTTCCAAAACTTTTCTGGATAACCGCGCCTCAATCGTGTCTTGAATTACCCTTCGGAGAGGCCTTGCACCCAACATATTATCAAATCCCACTTCCGCAAGTTTATCAACGACACTCTCTTTAAATTCAACCAGATAACCTTCCTTTCTCAAAAGATTTTTCAACCAGGAAAGTTTAATTCCAACGATTTTCTTCAAATCTTCGCGGCTTAAGGGTTTAAACATAACAACCTCATCAAATCTGTTAATGAGCTCGGGTTTAAAAATGCCCAGCAATTCATCTCTTACCACTTTATCCAGATCGTCAAGATTCTTTCCGTTTTTTAAACCTTCTGCTATTGTCATCGAAGCTGCATTGGAAGTGGCGATAATAATCGTTTCAGTAAAGTCAGTAGTTGCACCGGAAGAATCGGTTAATCTGCCGTCATCTAAAACCTGGAGAAAGAGATTTAAAATCTTCGGCTCGGCTTTTTCAAACTCGTCAAGAAGAACCAGACAGTAAGGACGGTTTTTAACGGCATCAGTTAACTCCCCAGGATTATCAGTATCGCCGATCAGCCTGTTTACAGCATCAACTGTCTGGTATTCGGACATATCAAACCTGACAAACGCATCCTTGTTTTTAAAATAAATCTCCGCCAGAGTCTTAGCCAATTCCGTTTTACCAACGCCTGTCGGACCGACAAAAAGGAATGAGCCGATCGGTCTGTCCTTCTCCCTGATTTGAGCGGATGCCCGCCTTAAAGTATCGGAGACCTTGGTCACCGCCTCCTGCTGATCAACCATTCTTTTATGAATTTCCTCCTCGAGATTTAAAAGCAGTTCTTTTTGAGATGATTCCAGATCGGCTATCGGAACTTTGGAAACTCTTGATAAACAATCCTTAACAACAGATAAATTGACTAGGCTGCTTGACTGTCCCATTCCGACAGCTTTGCTTAAACATTCCTCATATATAGCTAAAGCGCTATCCGGAAGAACGCGGTTATGAATTAAATCCTGAGCTTTAGTTACAAGATATTTGATGGCCACATACGTTGTCCGGATATGGTTGAATCTTGCCTCATTAATTGCCCTATCCGATATAATTTTAATTGTCTCATCGGTTTTTGCCGGAGGAAGTTCAACCCGGTGAAAAATACGGGCGAAACTGCCGTTTTTCTCAATAATTTTCGAATAATTCCTGGGCTGGGTTGTTGCTATAAATTGGAAACGGCCGGATTCCAGATAAGGAAGCAGAAGAGAGTATAAATTAAAGCTTTTTCCCGCATCTCCGACTCCGAGTTCGTGAATTTCATCTATATATATGATGATATCCTCAATAAATTCAACCTCTTCAAAAGCCATTTGAATTTTCTCGGCCAGCTCTCCTTCGGTCCTGACCGCAGACAGGAGGCGCGCCGCTTCAAGTTTTACCAGTCTCTTGGTGGCCAGCGCCCCGGGTGCATCCCCTCTGACAATAAGTTTGGCAAGATAAGATATTAACGTTGATTTTCCTGCTCCCGGCTCGCCGACAAGCATCACATTCCGGTCTTTTTCCTGCGATAAGACGGTAATTATTTCGGCGACAATTTCCTGCCTGCCGACAAATTCAGGGGTTCTTGAAAGCGAAACCAGCTTCGTCAGATCACTCGAGATTGAATTAAGAGCCGGAGTAGGTGCACCCAGCCATCCTCTGTTTATTCCCGCTAAATGATGAATCGCAAAATCCTCATCCCAGATATAGACTTTCCGCCACCTGTTGCGGTTTTCTTCAAGATAAGACAGCGCCCCGGAAAAGTCCTCTAGGCTCAGATCAATCTTTAAAAGTTCGTTCTCGACCCCCGGAATTTTTTCAAGCATAGCAACCCAAAAATAACTCTCGGTAATATATTTCGCCTCCGCCTTTTTAGCCAGTTCAAACACTCTTTCAAGATATTCTTCCTTAAAAACCGCTTCCTCTTCAAGAATATTGGCAGGAGAAAGTTCTAGACTCGCCAAAAATAACTGCAGTTCATCGGTTGCCATCAGCTTCTTCCAGGTAATATCCGAAGGGGATAATTTTGTTGAATTCCAAATATCTTTGATTGAGCTGATTTTCCAAATCGGTTTCAGTCCCTTATGGAGCTCTTTATAGAAAAAAATTGCTATACCTAGTAAAACAACCGTAATATTTACGATTAGAAAAATATCATAGAACGGAAAAAGCGGAAGCAGATTTAAAGCTGCTGCTATAATTGCCACCGGCGCAAAATACCAGGCGAGCATAATAATAAAAACCGCAACTGCTGCACACAGAAAACCGAAAATGCCGATAAATATGCGGCTTAGTCTGAAGAAGAAACTCAATATCCTTCCGACGATACTGGCATCGTGAAACAAGGGAACGAAAATTAAACGGATCATAAGACCGACGGCAAGATCTTCTTCCAAAACCAAAAGAATGTTTTTTAAACTGCGGAGAAAAACCAAAGCAGCTCCGGGGTACCAGTAAAGTATTAGATGTAGGGGCAGCAGAAGCATAAATTATTTAACTTTAACGACTTCTCCTTCAGGATCAAGTTCCACAAAATGAGTTGCCCGTCCTTCCAAAAATGCCGGGCACTGATTCTCCGCTAAATTATCTGAAACTTCCCTCGGATTATGAACAATATCGGCAACCCAATCCTGTGCCAGATCATTGGTCAAGCAGGGTCCCGTAGAAAAATCCATCCCCATAGCTTTTCTGTCCTTATATAGCCTTTGGGCACGGCCGACCATAGTGTCAATTTCCGTCGATAATCCGGGTTTATAGTTGCCTTTTACAGCCGCATTAAAGGGGTTAAATTCGTGAACATACACAATCGCCAGGCTGACAACTGCTATTACCGAGAGCACGAGTATAAGTAGCTTTCCCTTGGAAACCATATCTAATTTTTGCATTTAGCTTGCGGATACGCAAGTTAAGACTTTATGTAATTACCGCCGCCCAAATTCTTAACAATCCCCGATATCTCAAGTTTTAATAAAAGCCCGGATATCTCGGCAATATTCTTACGCAATAGCCTCGATATTTCATCTATATGATGCTCTTCGCGGCTTATTAGTTTTATTACTTCAATTTCCGTATCTGTTAAATTCCCGGTTTCAATTTCCGCAGTTCTTACCGCAATATTTAACTCTTCCAAGATATCTCCGGCCGTTGAAACAAGCTTTGCCCCTTCTTTCAGTAGTTTTGCAGTTCCTTCTGAGACGGAAGATGTAATCGGACCCGGAACGGCAAACACCTCTCTCCCTTGATCCAATGCAAATCTGGCAGTTATCAGCGAGCCGGAATCTTCCGCCGCTTCCGTAACCAGTACTCCCTTTGATAAACCGGAAATAATTCTGTTGCGGGCGGGGAAATTTCCGGCCAAATGAGGATAATCGGGCGGAAATTCGGTAAGTATAGCGCCATTACCCAAAGATATTTTTTCAGCAAGCCGGATATTTTCTGACGGGAAAATATTCGATAATCCTCCTCCTAAAACAGCCAGCGTCTTCCCTCCCGATTCAATCGCCGTAAAGTGGGCAACGGTATCCACACCTCTGGCCAAGCCTGAGACAATTACCAGTCCGGCTTCAGACAACTGGGCTGTTAATTTTTCTGTAACCAACCTTCCGTAACCGGTTGGCATACGAGTACCGACAACAGCAAAACAATTTTCTAAAATTGAATCATTTATCTCGCCCTTGTAATAAATAATCATCGGCGGATTGTGAATTTCTCTTAATAATTCCGGATAGTTGCCGTCAAAAATTGTAATGACGCTGATCTGCTTCTTTTGCAGATTTAAAAAATACTCTTCCGGATTAATCTTATTCTTCGCTTCTTTTAATTTGCCGATTAATTTTTCCGGAAGTTTCAGCCGATTTAAATTCTCAGAAGCTGAAAATTTCCAAACTGATTCAAATTTGCCGAAATGATCGTAAAGTTTTTTGAGTCCGGCAGGTCCTAAGCCCTCAATGGAATGAAGCGCTAAAAGATATTCAATTTCAGATTGATCCATTATTCTCCGAGTATTTTTGCCGATTCTGTCGCAATAACTCCCCTGTCTTTAATCAAATTATTCTTATCTGGCGAAAAATACCATCTGAATATTTCCTTCACGACTGGAGAGGCAACGGATGACCCTTCACCTCCCGCCTCAATTAAAACTGTTGCCGTTAATTCCGGATTATCGGCAGGAGCATAACCTGTATACCAGGCATGAGTTTTATTTTTGGAATCTCCAAACT
>CAYOSW010000002.1:40671-88016 GCA_964406775.1 uncultured Gammaproteobacteria bacterium | reverse complement strand
GGAACTGAATCAGAAAGCTTCGGCAACAGCAAAGGAACTGGCTGAGGTCTCAAAATCCACACCGAAACAGCCGGAAACTCAGGCTGCTCCGATCAAGGCTAAAAGCATTCCCACTTTAAAACTCACTTCCTTCCCGAATGTAGTCAACGGCATTGTAACCGACTCAACCGGGAACTATATTGAGGGTGCTATCGTTGTGGCCCACGACAAACAAGGTCTTCCGGTAAGGGCTCTAAAAAGCAATAAGCTCGGCCAGTTTGTTGCCGCAACTCCGCTCCCGAACGGCGAGTATACAATAGTTGTTGAGAAGGATAATTTGGCTTTTGATAAAGTGGGTATCGAGCTTAAAAATGAGATATTACCGCCTATTTTGATTGCAGCTAAGAAATTAGCTGCAGGTTAGATTTACCCTTGTCGGAAATTCTCCACTGGAGACTTTCCGCAAGCGATCTCCCGCGGGATCACATTATTAGTTATTCGCAGCTTTGCTGCATAACAGAAAGGGAAACGCGGTCCGATTGCCAAACACTAAAGAGTTTATATTAATAGATAAAATAACCGATGATGTTGCGATACTAAAAGACGGATCGGTAGTTATGGTAATACAGACTTCCGCTGTTAACTTCGATCTGCTCTCCGAAAACGAACAGCTAGCCATCATCGGGTCGTTTGCGGCTCTTCTTAACTCGCTTTCTTTCTCCATTCAGATTTTAATCCGCTCAAAGAAACTGGATATTTCCCACTATTTAAATACCTTAAAAGAAGCGGAAAGAAAGCAAACCAATCCTCTTCTCCAGTTGATGATGCAAAGATACCGGGCATTTGTGGCAGCGATCATCCGAGATAATGAAGTTTTGGATAAACAGTTTTATGTAATCCTGGCTGTGTCACCGATTGAGCTTGGAGTAGTATCTTCTTCAAACTATGAGAAAAATCTGCCCAAAGCTCAAAATCTTCTCGGCCCGAGACGGGACCATATCTTAAAACAGCTTTCCAGAATCGGCTTAAAATCTACCCAGTTAACCAACGAGCGGCTTATCCGACTCTTTTACGACATTTACAATGACGAGGATAAGGTTACTTTAGCAGACGTTCAGGCCAATCCCGCAAATCAGACTCCTGTTAACGCGCCATCCAAGTTTGAGCACGGTACGGCAACTCCGCAAGCTCCGGTACCCGCCAATCAGGGACCGGTCCAGACACCTCCGCCTATGCCTCCGGCAGCCCAACCAAACCAACCTCTCCAGCAAGCTCCGGCATCGGTTGTCGCTCAAGCCCAAGCTTCTGCACCCGCCACTCAGTCTGCCCAATACCCAAGCCAGCCTGCGAGGCAACCTCTTTACTCCTCATCGAGCAGTTCGCGTCAATCACCATTTGTAGTGGAGGAACTGCCCGCGTGAAACTCCCCTTTTCAAAACCGAAAACCGGCGATCCAACCCCGGATGATAAGACATCTGCAAAGCCCAAAGCAGTATCTGAAACACTGGAATTTACCTTAAACGATGCAATAGCGCCGAGAGAAGTTGAAATCGATTTTACCTATCTACGATTAAACGACCACTACTACCGATCCTTCTTTGTTTCTGGCTACCCCCGGTATGTTGAGCCGAACTGGCTTGAGCCTTTAATCTCTTTTGAGCATTCCTTAAATATTTCAATGTATATTTACCCTTCAACTTCCAAAAATATTCTTGATGACTTAAAAAGAAAAATTGCCGAAATGGAAGCAACTATCCAGACTGATATGGAGCGGGGGAGAGCTTTGGACCCGGCTGTCCAGGTTGCACTGGATGATGCCAAGTCCCTTCAGGAGCAGCTGGTTAAAGGCGCCGAACGATTCTTCAGACTCGCTTTATACATTACAGTTCCCGCAAAAGATAAAGAGGAGCTCAACAATATCTCAAAACTGGTCGAGTCAACTCTGGGGTCGCTTTCCATTACCGCCAGAGCCACAACTCTGCAGATGGTTGAGGGCTTTAATTCAACATCCCCGCTGGACATAGACGTTCTTAAGCTTGACCATAATATGGATACCACCTCGCTTGCGACAACTTTTCCGTTTACGACCTCTGAACTTACTTCAAACGAGGGTATCATTTACGGGATCAACGAACATAACGGTTCGCTGATTATTTTTGACCGCTTTTCGCTGGAAAACGCCAATTCGGTCGTATTCGCCAAGTCCGGAGCTGGAAAATCTTATATGGTCAAGCTTGAGGCCGTCCGATACTTAATGTTCGGAACCCAGGTAATCATCATCGATCCCGAGCACGAATATTTAAAACTCTGCCAGGCTGTCGGAGGTCAATACATCGACTTTTCCTCCAACTCTGCAGTCAATATTAATCCGTTTGAGCTTTCCTCAATTGCCGAAGCCGGAGAAAATGAGTTGGGCAGAAAAATCCTGACTCTGACCGGATTCCTGAAGCTTGTTTTAGGACAACTTGATGCCTCCCAATCCGCCATTCTGGATAGAGCGCTGATCACGACTTACCGGTTAAAAGGAATCACACAGGATCCGAAAACCCAGCAGCTCCCCCCTCCTTTAATGGAGGACCTTTATAAAGTTTTGGTGGGAATGGAGGACAAAAATGCCCAGGAACTTGCTTACCGTCTCGAAAGATTTATTAAAGGGTCGCTAGCCGGCATCTTCTCCGCCCAATCAAACCTACACTTAAACAGTAGTCTGATTGTTTTTTCTGTCAGGGATTTAGCCGATCAGTTAAGACCTCTGGCAATGTATTTAATCCTGGATTATATCTGGACCAAGATCCGCAAGGACGTTCAAAAGAGACTTTTGGTCGTTGATGAGGCCTGGTATATGATGCAGAATGAAGATAGCGCCGAATTTTTAGTAGGAATTGCCAAAAGGGCGCGTAAGTATTATTTAGGCGTGACTACAATAACCCAAGACGTTGAGGATTTTCTAGCCGAAGACCGGGGGAAAGCCATCATTTCCAATTCCTCCATCCAGGTCTTACTGAAACAGGCTCCCGCTTCTATAGAAAAAGTTGCCAAAGTTTTTAACTTATCCGAGGGAGAAAAGCTGCTTTTGCTCTCGGCAGGTGTCGGACAGGGGTTATTTTTTGCGGGCCCCACCCACGTTGCAATGAGCGTTGTTGCCTCACCAGAAGAACATAAATTAATTACCACCAATCCGGCAGAGGTTCTACAAGCGGTTCAAAACGCGGGGGAGCCTGCTGCACCTAATCCCTAACAATGGCGGTCAAACTTGAAGAAGCACTAAAAAAACAGCTCAGCGCGGTTGTAGAAATTGCGCCTAATCCTGACGTTCCGATGGTAAAAGAGGCGGTAGCCAACGGATTCTACCGCAGGCAGAGTCTTTTAAACGTTCAATCGTCCCTTCTCAGATATTTTCCCAACTTGGCCGAATTCCCGAGGAAATTAACCATCACCGGAGTTTACAATCCTGAAGTTTTCCAGACGCTATTGGAACGCGTATCCGAGCAGGGGTATTACGATATGATTAAGCGGGCTGTCTGGAATGATGATTTAAGCATTATCGATCCGACAGCCAGAGATGCCTCATTTAAAAAACCCCTGAAAGGCGAGCTGAAACCCCCAAAACCGGAAGGGATATCTGCTCAGGCTTTGCCTGCCATAGAACAAACTACAGCGAAAAAGAAGGCGACGGATGAGGGGCAAAGACAAACATCCAGAAGGAAGGAACCTGAGAACCAGGAGACTCGAGCTTCTGAAAAAAATACCGAGACATCTCCAGCCCAAACACCTCCCCCTCAGCAACCGGCAACGCCACAACCTGCAACGCAGAAACCCAGGCTCAATGCACTTCCCGAAAGAACGGTTGGAAAACCTGTTTTTCAAAGACAAAAAATTTCTGCGGCTACACGTAAAATTCCTTCCCGTATCACAGGTTTAAACCGCCCTAATCCTTTACCAAAAATCCACATCCCTTATATCGCCAGAAATGCAGCTTTAAACACAGCCTCTGCTACAAAAATCTTAGGCAAGAAGGGGCTCACAAGAGGAGCGCTTGGTCTAGGCGGCTTGCTTTCGGGAGGAACCAGAACCATATCAAACATTATTGCTGGAAATAATCTAAGGGGGGGGGATGGAGGAGGAGGCGGCGGCGGAACGTTCAATACAAGCAGTCCAAGGAGGACAGGGAACGGTCGGTCAATTTTCAATCTAAAAGGAGCACCCAATGGTTCTTTCGGGAACTTTTCTATAAAAGCCTCTAAAAAGTGGTTACTGCTCTTGCTCCTCCTTCTTATAGCTATCCTCATTATGTTTGGTTATTTTAACTCCCCTGGCGAAAAAGAAGTGGCTATAAAACCCTGCGCTTCAGGAACTGTGAATCTTCAGAAGGAGGTCACAGGCTTAACAAAGGAAAATAATTATTACGTTACAACAAGCGACAAACCCATTAACTATGTTCTTACGCTGAGCTCGAAAGGCGGTTGTGGTAAAGACTTTGTTATCGAGGACACGATCGGAGAGAACGGAGATCTTGACCCGCTTTCCATTACTGAAGGCGGAAAGGTAGAAGGCAAAAAAATTACCTGGAGATTCCCCTCTTTAAACGGCACAAAGAAATTAAGTTATTCCGTAGTTCCCAACAAATCAGATGTTTGGGTTGTAAATCAGGCAACGATGAAATACTCAGGTTCCGGATCTTCCCAAACTGCGGGAGGAAGCTGTCCCACTTTACAGCAGATCGACGAAAACCGTAAGAAGGGAAAATATTGTTCGTACTTTACTCCCAATATTGATATATTTAACACCTCAATAAGCCAGCAAAAGATAGACGCCTTTGTTGAAAAATATGCTCCTCAGTATTCGGGATCAAAGGATCAATTTAAAGCCAATACCGATCTTATTATTAAAAAATCCCAGCAAGTCGGACTTAACCCCGCTATTCTTTTAGGTTACTGGAAAGCCGAATCAGGTTTCGGCAACAGCTTCGGCTGCGACCCTACAGGACCGGCACTGCCACTGGAGCAAGAGCTTAACTGCGCACTAGGACTTAAAATCGACGGAAGCCAGCCCGGTGAAAATGAAGACAAAGGATCTCTCGGACCAAGATGCGCCTTAAGCCGGAGTGCCGATAGTTATGCCTGTAAATATATACAAAGTATCCGGGCCGGCCATCCTGAAGTTTACGGAACCATTCCGATAAGTATGCCTATTACTAAGTTTGATGATCTTTATGATGTTCATGGATCAATTTCACCTAATCTTAAGGATAATACGGACGACGCCCATACAAACTGCAACGGATATAACAACACTCTTCAGATCGCTATGGAACTGGTTGACTGCACGATCACTGCCTCCTCTTCATTGTCCATAGGAGCTTCGGCAACCTGCCCGATTCCCGACGGAAAAATCAGCTGCGGATCATATGAGGGTGTACCGGGCAAAGTAAACGCTTGTCACTGCACGCCTGACTATGCAAAGGCAAATCCGGCGCTTTGCGGAGGATTAATTGTTGACGGTAATTTGAAACGAACAGCCAAATCAATTGACATTATGCCTGCAGGAAGAAACGGACAGCCGGGAGATCACGCATTTCTTCCGGGAATAAGCGGTAAAAATCTGAAGTGGAAATTCAAGGGATTGGTAACTGATAAAAACGGGTACGGTTACTTGCGTCTGTTCCAAAGCGAATCAACACCCGAAGGAGTTTGGTCGCTCTATATGGTTCACGTAGACCCAAGTACGCCGGCGCTTGATGAAAATACAACATACTCTTCAGGCGATTATGTGGCTGATATCGGGCCGGGACAGGATCACGTACATATTAACATCGGCTTGAACATAGCAAATTTCGGAGGAAACGATTTTAATGATCCCGGCTGGAAATTCCCGGATAAAGATCTTGGTATATGTGTAAGTAATTGAGAAAGATAAAATAAGAAATATGAGAAGAAAAGTTCTTTTGCCTTTGATTGTAATTATTTTTATTCTTGCAGTTGTTTTTCTGCTGCAAATTCTTCTAGCGCCTGTTAATCCCCCTGTTCAAGATAAATTACCGAGATCTTCTCCTCAAACGTTCAGTCCAGTTCCCCAAAGAGTTTTCTATATTTCCGCACGGTCTAATATTATTGGACAATTGATTGGACTTACTGAGAATATCGAAGTTTATTTCAGCCGACCGGTAAGCGAGAAGTCTATAACAGTCAAGGTTTCTCCGGAAACTCCGGTAAATTTATATTATTCACTGGACAAACAAACTCTTCAAATACAGCCGGCTCAAGCTTGGAAATTTAATACCGACTATACGATTAGATTGACCGGAAGTCTTAATCGCGAAGATTTCACTTCCCTTGATAAAGAATATTTTTTTGACTTTAAGACCGAAAAGTTAGAGGGTATGTAGCTATGAACAAAACCTTATTTTTTATTTTCATACTGGTTTTTTTAACCATATTCGGCGTTACCGAAATCACTCTTTTGGTTCAAGCCCAAACATCAAAAAAAATTGTCGTACTGGATCCCGGACACTGCTCAAACGACAAGTATAAAGAGAATAAAGTACCTGAGAATACTTTAAATATGATGCAGGCTATTGCGCTAGCTGATCTTCTTGATAAAAACGGATACGATGCCAGAATCTATAACCCCAATGGTAATGGCAGCTGTTCGGAAGATGATTACTATCAAAATCTTCAAAGCAGAGTTGATTACGCAAACTCCCTGAGCGCAAGTTTATATATATCAATTCACGCCGATAGTGGAGAACAAAACGACAAGTTTAATCCTATATATTCCCAGAATGGGCCTTACTCGGAGGAAAGCTTAAGATTCGCAAATGAAATCGGAAGGGCTGTTGTCCAAGCCTTAACTGCTCAATCTAAAAACGTCTCTTTTGAAGTAACTGAGAGCAGATCAACGGGGGTTGCCCAAGGAAACGGACTGGAGTATTACGTGCTTGGTCCCAAAGGAAGCAAGACCGCAAAAATGTATGGCGGGAAAGTAGAGGAAATAATTAATGAACGTTCGATGCCCGGAATAATAATGGAAAACTATATGAAAACGACTAATGATTACAAAACCATCTATCCTTATATAGGGACTATTGCCAAAGGCTATTGCAACGGCATTGCAAAATTTCTGGACGGAAAAGACTGCCAAGGCGAAGCAACAAGCACAAATATTACGTCTCTACAATCTCTCGGTATTGCAGCATGTAAGTTTTATAGACCCGATCAGACTCCCGGATCAGGCAATTGTCCTCCGGAAACGGAGGGGACCGATAGGTGTGCACCGGGACTTTCCTTTAAAAGCCCTTTATTGGTTAGCTACATCGAAGAGGCATCTAAAATCACGGGAGTCCCCGCTCCCATTCTGGCAGGGGTGGTACGTATAGAATCAACCGTTCCTCAGAAATATTCTCTTACCGGAAAATCATATTCAATATCCGATTACACCGATGAAGATATAAAAGCTATGGAGGAATTCAGCAAAACTGCCGATGGAAACAATATAGACAGCACTATCGGATCCACCAATAAAGCCCTCTGCCCCCATAGCACCACCGGAGCTTTAGGGATAACTCAAATTCAACCTTACGGAACGACGGGTAATAACTCTCCGGACGGGAAGAACGCTTCTGTTGAAAAAGCTGCAGAATATCTGGCAAAAGCGACTGGAATTCAAAAAACCAATACGACATTATCTTACCAGGAATATTGTAACCCTCGCTATAGCATTATTCTCTCCGGGGGTTTTATTCTAGGCAAGCTTGGCAAAGATGAAGATCCTTGGAAACAACCCCCTACTCAAGACGCTTATAAAGAAAAAGTTTTAAGAATTGCCAGATTGTATTACGGCGAGGATGATCAGCTTGAAGTATACAGGCAGGGGTTATGGCAGGGTGTTGATGAGTGTAAAGCGGGAAGCCCGGCAACAAATTTTTCAGGCTCCTCTCAAAGCAATAAGGTTTGTGTAAAGGTGGGTAATCCAACTGAGCCCGCCCCAATTGGTTGCTCGTTCAGCTCGTCCGCCCTAACCCCTACCGGAGCTCCCAGTGTTGAAGCAGAAAAACTGGCGGAAACCATTAATAAAGAGTTTAGGGTCAGTATGCAGGGACCTTGGAGCGAACAGGGACTAAAATGGGTTTATGAAGCATTTTACAAATGGAAACAAACAAATCCTAAGTTTATTGATCTGGTACGCGGGCAACCGGTTATTTGGATTCCGGACCCGGCAGGATCCAATGCATATGAGAATATAGCCAAAGCCAGCGACCGTTTCAGTGACGGAGAAAAGTTTCTGGGAACTCTCGTCCACGAGATGAGTCACGTTATTTATCACCTGAAAGATCCTAAGGAAAATTTGAAACTTGAGCAAGCGAAAATTTTTAGCAATCAGGGAGCTGTAACTAGTTACGGGAAAACCGGGCCCGCTGACACAGAGAATTATCCGGAAATGATAAGCTATTGCTTAACAAAAAGGCCTGTAGGAGCACTTACCTCAGTTTCTCTGTGGGAAAATTCATATAAGCCGTTAGTTGAACAGATTGTAGGTCCTTGTTTATGAACCTGAATTTCATTAAGTACCAGCCTAAAACTAGATTACTTGTTATCTTTCTTGGCTTATTTTTGGGATTCTCTTTTATTCTTCTCCTGATAATAAATCTGGTAAAACCCCCGGAATTTGAACAACCGGTTTTAAATTCAAAAAAACAACAGCCAGCTGAAGGTATTCCTATAATTTTAGAAACCGGACCTCTTCAGGAGGACCCTACTTTTAAAAGTTACCAACAGACTGTTATCGGAAAGACTAGCTCTAAGGATATTCAGAATTTTGCCGGTCTTGTTAAAATTGAGGATCTCGGTTCCAATAGACAATTGTTTTTCTTCACTTCCGCTGACGCATTAAGAGACAATTTAATAGAAACAAAAAATGGTATCGCAATATATAAACGTGTAGTAAGTATTACCAGTGATGACTATGATATTGCTCGTTTCAGTCCGTACCTTGCTGAATATGGAAAACCTGAGGCAGAGTTTACCGGATCCGGCAGGTACGGTCCTTTATATAAAACTTATGTTTATCCGGAGAGGGGATTTGCTTTTATTGTTAACCCGGCTACGGATGCAGTCTACGAAATCCAATCCTTTGTATCGACAACTCTCGAGCAGTATCTGTTAAACTGGGGCCAGGATATTAAAGAGGCAAAAGAACAGGAGCTACGAAGAGCTACTGAAGGGTATAATGAGGGAGCTCTTGAATAAAGTATAATTTTATTATGAACTTATCTTTAAAACAAAAAATCATTGCCGTTGTAGTTGCTGTCGGACTGGCGTTAATTGCGTTATTTAAATTCGGATTAGGAGGCAGTTCCGTTCCGGTTGTTGAAAACCAAAAAATGGAAGTAAACTCAAGCGAGCCTCAGCTTATATCTACCACGCCTGTTGAACTATTCGAAAAAAAGCCGTTAATCTTCCGTCCAGACCAAATTATAGAACTGCATTTTAACGCCGAACTTGAAAACGGCCCGGAAACAAAACTGATACTGGATCCTCCCGCCGAGATAAAAATCGACATCAGCTCTGACGGCAAAACCGCAAAAATCACACCTGTTAAGCCGTATAAATTAGGTCAGGGATACACAATTTTCATTAAGCCGGAAACTAAAATCAAAGGCGGAAAAACTTTAGGAAAAGAGTACGGAATGCAGTTTAACGTTATTAATTACTCGGGAATTTAATTTACCCTCACAGGCATTACAATATATTCCAGCCCCCCCTCGGACTCCGGACTTAACTTAGCCGCCGATAAATTGCCTGAAAATTCAATATTAATTTCCTCACCAGGACAGGCGGAGACCGCATCAATTAAATATCTGGAGTTAAAGGCTACTTCCAGATCCTCCCCTGTAACCTGTGCCTCAATCTCATCATCCTGACGCCCGAGTTCTTTAGTTTCTGAACTGATACTTACAACATTCCCTGATACTTTCAATTTGATAACATTCGCTTCACCTCTCGCAAAAACAGTCGCCCTTTTAAGTCCCGTTGAAAGATCAGTTTTATTCACAGTTACTTTGGAAACAAAAGAGGAGGGAATTATTTTCTCCCAGGTTGGAAAATTACCTTCGATTAATCTTGAAGATAAAACCGTAGTCCCGATTTTAAATACCACCTGATTCTGATTATCGGTAGTCGCAACACTCAGCGTCTCTTCCTTATCTTCCGCTATCAATCTTACAAGTTCATCCAGAGTCCGGCGGGGTATCAGGGCTTTAAAATTAATGCCTTTAAGTTTTTCCTGAACATAGGTTTTATGAGCCAACCTGAATCCGTCGGTTGCAACAACTTCCAATCTTCCGTCTTTTATTTCCGTTAAAATTCCGGTAAGAACGGGCCTACCCTCATCCACAGCTGAAGCAAACGATACTTCAGGAACAGTTTCTTTAAAAACCTCAATAGGCAACGACATTCCCGACTCTCCTGCCACAGGTATTGCCGGAAATTCGGAAGCAGGTAAGGCATTAATGTCGGCTTTAAATTTACCGGCAGTAATATTTAAAGTATCGCCTTTAGTATTTAATTCAATCTCCATTCCGGATAATGAGGATACAACCTCACTTAAGGTTTTTGCAGGTACGGTTATCGCTCCGTCTTCAATTATTTGCGCAGAAATAGTTTTAATAATACCCACTTCCAAATTAGTTGCCGAGAGTTTTAGCCTTCCGGATTCTGTCTCCAGCAAAATATTTCCGAGCACTGGTAAGGACGCCCTGACACCGACCGATCTTAAAACAGCCTGTAACGGACCTGTTAAATCCTGTTGTAGAATTTTTATCTGCATTTATTCTCTTCCCCGGGCGGCAGTGAATTGATTAATCTCAGCTTCCGTGATTTTTATCAGCCTGAAATTCACACGTCCCTGAGTTATAAGTTTTTTAATATGTTTCTCCTCTTCTGTCAATATGAAAGCTTCGCCTGATTTTACCTCAATGAAATCTATCCGTTCATTATTCTTAATTCCGACAAAATCTATCGGCCAACCGAGAGGAATAATCCGGTCATAATCATAACGCAGCTCTGCATAGGTCAGAAGCTCTGCCATCTTGCCTTTTTGAGGGTTAATTGACCCTTGTATGGTCTGAAGAATCCGGAGTGGCAAAGTGTCAACTTTCTTATATAAGTCGATCATATCCTGAGGGATATCTGATGGAGTTTTTTTTGAATGCACCCTTCCTAGTAAATAAGCAATAACCAGTCCTAAAAATATGAGTCCTGTGTATATCAGTAACTGATTATCCATAAAGAAGGTTTATTCTATCAGAAAATTATCCCCATATCAGTGTTGAAAAGTCCTTATATCACCTATTTTAAAATAGTAATAGGTATTATTAGGGGATGGGGGTATGTGCAAATACCCGTTTTTTAGCCTTAGTTTCGGGAGCGGTTTCGTGTTGAAAATCGTTAAATTTAGTGGATAAATTGGGGATAACTTTGATACTGGTGGGGATAAGTTGGGGATAACTATTTCAGTTAACTAATTTTTGCTTAATTTCGATAATCAATCTTTGGATTTCCCTGTCTCTTAACGAAGCTTCCCGGATCTTATCCACACCGTGCATAATAGTAGTGTGATCCCGTCCCCCCAGAAGCTCCCCTATTTTCTCAAAAGGCGTCCGGCACTCGTTATACATTAGAAACATTGCAATCTGGCGGGGCAAAACCAGTTCTTTCTGTCTGCGGGGACCGGTAATATCTGATGCGTTCAAATTAAAAAACTTATAGATTCCCTCCAGAATCCTCTCCGGATTTAAAGGGGCGGCTTTTTCCGAAGCCGACCGGCTTCCGAGTACCTTGCGGATTTCCTCCTCGGTCAGAGGATTTCCGGATAACTTTCTTCTCTGCAGGATCTGGGTTAATTTCCCTTCAAGCTCACGAGTGTTTGAAACGATGCTTTCCGCGATCAGATTTAAAAATTCTTCCTGTAAAGTCTCCCCCTTTTCGGATAACTTGGCTTTAAGAATCGCCATTCTGGTATCAAAATCCGGCAATTGGACATCGACCATCAGTCCTCCCTGAAACCGCGAGGCCAGTCTGCTTTCGAGTTTCTCTATTTCGTTCGGCGGACGGTCGGAAGTAAAAACCAGCTGGGAATTTCTTGAATGCAAATCGTTAAAGGTATGAAAAAACTCCTCCTGTGTAGAATCTTTTCCGGAAATAAACTGAATATCGTCCAAAAGCAGAATATCGCAGGAACGGTATTTATGGCGGAAGGATTCCGTGGATTTGGATTTAATCGATTCTACAAAATCATTCATAAACCGCTCGGATGAAGCAAATACCGGTTTAGTATCGGGGTTTTTAGTCATTAATGCGTTGGCTATGGCGTGCATCAGATGGGTCTTTCCTACACCGGAGGGTCCGTATATAAATAGAGGGTTATATGCCATTCCGGGGTTTTCGACAACAGCCTGGGCTGCCGCAAACGCCAGATTATTGGTTAACCCGACCACGAAATTTTCCAGTGTAAACTTAGAATTTAAGCTGATGGTGCGGTTGATCGGAGAGGAAGGCATCTGAAAAAAATCCTGGACGGGTTCAGGTTTTGAAGAAGTATTTTTTTTGCTTAAACTGGAGTCAATAACAAACTCAAGAATCATCTGCTTATTTAAAACCTTGGAACTTGCTTCAAGAATTATTGATTCGTAGCGGGTTATCAGCTGACTCTTATGAAAAGAGGACGGCACCTTTATTAAGATTTTACTGTCATCGATCGACCCGATCTCGGTTTGAGAGAACCAGGCTTTAAAATTGCTGAGTGAAGTTTGGGTTTTAATGTGCTCGAGAATCTGATTCCATAACGCGCTGTTGTCCATAAGTAACTCAATATAGTGGACAAGTTATCCCCAGTAAAGATAGCTCATATATCAATTAGTAGATCATTTAACACGCGTGCTGGACAAAAGGATCTCAAAAATGTAAAATTACCAGGATTATGTCAACCAAAAGAACTTACCAGCCTAAAAAATTAAAAAGAGCCCGCAAGCACGGCTTCCTTTCTAGAATGGCAACATCCCCAGGAAGAGAAGTTATCAAAAGACGCAGGGAAACCGGACGCGCTAAACTCGCAATCTAATGCTCGATAAAAGCCACAGGCTTAATCTGAAAGAAAATTTCCGCTGGGTAGCTTCCGGAAAATCTAAAACCACCCCCCGCTTTAAAATATTTTATAGGTACGGAGATAATACCGAGCCGAAGGTGGGTGTTTCGATCACCTCATCTCAATTTAAAAAAGCCGTTTTGAGGAACCAGGCAAAAAGATTAATGTTTGAAGCTGCGCGAGAGTCTCTCGCTCTGTTGCCAAAAAACATAAATTTAGTTATTATGCCAAGAGCTCAAATACTTGAAACGGAATTTGAGGTTTTACTCGGGGATTTTAAAAATGCGGTATCTGATTTGCAAACTAATTGAATTTTATCAAGTCTTTCTCTCCTTCGACAGGGGAATTTTAGCTGTTCTTGCGCCAAACGGTGCTTGTAAATATGAAGTCAGTTGTTCGGAATACACAAAACAACAGATTTTAAAGCACGGCATTGTTGAAGGTTCAGTGTCGGGAATAAGGAGAATTATTTCATGCCGGTAATTGGTGATCTTTTCAATTTTCTGTTCTTCGGTCCTATCGTTAATCTGATCGTCTTTATCATCCGGGTTCTGGAAGCTTCGAACATCCCGGGCGCGTTAGGGTTTGCCATAATCCTTCTGACTATCGGCATCAGATTTCTTATCTGGCCGCTTATGGCGACTCAAATGAAATCAGCGAAGAAGATGGCCGACCTGCGGCCTCATCTAGAAGAGCTCAAGAAAAAACACGGAACCGACAAACAGGCTCTGGCCTCGGCTCAGATGGCTTTATATAAAGAGCACGGAGTTAATCCGGCAGCGGGGTGCCTCCCCGTTTTAATCCAGATCCCTCCGATGATTGCAATTTACCAGGTGATATTTGCATTTTTCCAGGGAGAAGCCGGAATAACCAGGATCAACAGTGTTCTCTATAATCCAAGCTGGAAATTAACTACCGTTCCGGATCTTCATTTCTTCGGTCTTAATCTGGCGCTAAAACCCTCCGATTTTATGACTGCGGGGTACCTCCTTCTGCTTATTCCGGTTATAACAGGACTGCTCCAGTTAGCTCAATCAAAGATGATGACTCCGAAGCCGGTTAAAGAATATCCCTCTGACTCCCCCAAGGAGAAAAAGGAAAAGGAGTCCGCCGAAGATACGATGCTGGCAGTCCAATCCCAAATGACCTATTTGATGCCTGTAATGATCGGCTATATTGCTTTCACCTTCCCTCTCGGGCTGGCTTTGTATTGGAATACGCTGACGATTGTGGGAATTTGGCAGCAGCACAGAATCTCCGGCTGGGGTGGTCTCGGAGAGTTAGTAAAGAAGCTGCCGCGTACTACTGCTTGAAAAAAAACTTCGGAGAGGTTAAAATCCCAAAGATTACATTTATGGAAGAGAAAGTTTCAGAAATTTTAGAAAATATTTTAGGACTTCTAGGGCTTGAGGGCTCGTTTGAGGTTGAGGAAAAAGAAGAAGGAGTATTCGTATCCATTGACGCTGAAGATCCGGGAATCCTTATCGGACGCAATGGCGAAACATTGTCCTCTCTTCAGTTAATTATAAACCTGGTTGTCTCCCGCCAGATGAAGGATGAGAATCCTAAAAGAGTTGTTGTTGATGTTTCCTCCTGGAGGAAATCCAAAGAAGAAGAACTGGACTCAAAAGCTCAACAGTGGGCACAGAAGGTGATTGAAACAGGTGAACCTATGGAGCTTGTTCCTATGCCTGCCTGGCAAAGGAGAATCGTTCATCTGGCAATCGAAAAGACTCCGGGTGTTAAATCGGAAAGCATTGGCGAGGAGCCGGAGAGAAGACTGGTAATTACGACTGATTCTGAAAAAGCTGCCTAAGTTTAAGCTTTGCGCAATACTCAAGCAATTTTGCTACAAACGGAAAAAGTGTTGTTTTTTTTGGCAGTTTTACTTCTGCCCACCCAGCTTGGCAAACATTTCTGGCCTCAATCAGCATTTATCTATTCCTTAAAAATCGACTACCTGTCTCCGACAATTTATTTCTGGGATTTGCTGGTGCTGTTGTTGCTGACTGTTGCCGGTTTTAATCTTCTACTCCTGAAAAGGAAATTTAAGGTAAACAAATCATTCGCAATTCTTTTAGGCATTTTCTTTTTGTCCCTGCTCCCCTCTTTTAAAGAGGCGTTAAATCCCGAGGCGGGCTTGGTTCAGATAAAGGATTATTTGTCGGCAGCTCTATTCGGTCTGTACATAGCCGGAAGAGATTCAATTACAATCAAAAAAATCTTATTTCCGGCGCTTATAATCTCTTTTATTTTCATATGTTCTCTGGCTCTTCTGCAATTTCTCTTCGGACGGTCTTTAGGTTTTTGGGCTTTGGGAGAAAGGGATTTTTCGGTAACCACGCCTCTGGTGGCCAAATTTAATTATTACGACAAAATCTTCTTAAGGCCCTATTCGACATTCTCCCACCCGAACTTACTCGGAGGATTTTTGATAGTAATAATGCCTCTGGTCATATACGGATTGCCGAAGGTTTTTAAGAAAACTGCTTTAATTCTCGGTCTTCTCGGCTGTGCTACGGTTCTTGTGACTTTCTCAAGACCGGCTTTAGTTCTGCTGGCTGTTTACTTTTTAGTTATCTACCGTAAGTACTGGAAGCTGATGCTTATAACTTTGGTTTTGTTATCCCCCCTTGTTGTGGTGAGATTCGTATCAATATTTACTTTCGATACCCTGGCGATATTGCGGAGGCAGGAACTTCAGGAATACTCGGTCGAGCTTTTCAGGCGTCATATCTGGACAGGTACCGGAGTTAATAATTTCGTCAATGCTCTTGCTGTTGATAAAGTATTGGTCGGAACAAGCAGATTCCTTCAGCCGGTCCATAACATCTTTCTTTTAATCCTATCCGAAACAGGAATTATCGGACTTGTCGGATTTTTAGCGATGTTTTTAACTTCAATATATATAAACATTAAAAACAGCAATTATCTTTCAAGAATATTACTGGCTTCACTACTATCAATCACCTTTCTGGGGCTATTTGATCACTACTTTATTACCCTGCCCCAGGGTCAAAGAATCCTCTTTCTTATTCTCGGCTTAAGTTTTAGAAAAAGTTCTGTTAATATTGGCTAAATTATGGATCTTGTTATTAATACGGACGGAGCTTCAAAAGGAAATCCCGGACCTTCATCATACGGATTTATTATCAAATCCCGGGGAGGAGCAATTCTGCACGAAGAAGGGGAGTTGATCGGGATTACGACGAATAATGTCGCCGAGTATACGGCTGTCGTTAAGGCTCTTGAATATATAGCTAAGAAATTTGCTCTGAAGGCCCCCCATAAAATCGAGGTAATTGCAGATTCCAGGCTGGTTGTGGAGCAATTATCAGGCAGGTTTAAGATAAAAAGCCCTCACCTGATACCGCTGATCCGGAAAATCAAAGAGCTTGAAATTGAAACAGGCGATGTTTTCTACAGGAGCGTTCCCAGGGCTCAAAATTTTGTGGCAGACCGGCTTGCTAACCGCGCCTTTGAGAAAAAGATTATCTGATGAAAGAGTCCAGGTTATATTTAGCATTCGTAAAGCGTAATCTTCTACTTCTTTTTTTACCCGCACTGCTAGGGTCAATAATCAGCTTGTATTTCTTTGCTCAGGTAAAAACACTTATTAGAGTAACGCAGACTTACAAACTGGCTTATACCCTGGATAATATAAACACGGTATTTGCGCTGACCGATCAAGCGGTGGGCGAGCTGAGAGTGCTTAACTTTGAGACCGAAGAGGCCGTCTCCGTTAACGTTTATAAGAGTTCCCCTATTTCTGTGACGATTGAATCAACTTCCGGAAATAGCGATAGGTCTTATCAGCAGTTAATTAAGCGGGCAGAATATCTTAACTCTAATTTTCAGGTTATAGAGCTGACTAAGCCTCAGATAAGTCAAATCGAACCCTCCTTTATTAAGTACCTTATTTCGGGACTTGCCGGAGGATTTTTGCTGGGTCTTATCAGCGCCTTGATCAGGGAATACTTCAAAAATTACTGATCCGCACTTGATCTTCTTCACGTTAGGGACTACGATTTATTTGTGGGAGATTCTGCCGATTCACGAATCGAAAAAAATAGTAATTTGATTTCACGCAACCGTCCTGTGGCTCTGGTTGTTAATACGTGCACGTTTTTAGGAGCACGTTTAAGTGAGTTGCTGTTGGATAAAGGTATCCAGGTAATAGGGGTTGATGATTTTTCTTACGCTGATAAAAGGAGGATAAGGGGTGCAGTTAAAGAAAAGGACTTTCATTTAATAGATTTAGGGATTGATCAGGACGAGATTTTAGAAAAATTTCGCAAGCTCGGTATCGACCGTCTGGACTACGCTTTTTTTGTGACGGACGAAACAGTCCCCGATGTTGTTTTAGGTAAGGGAGTTATAAACTTTGTCAGACTCGCAGCAGAAATCAGGGACGAGGCGATAACTAATAAGGAAAAAGAAGGCAGTTACGACCGTCCCCGCCTCACCTTTACGAGTTCTATAAATCTATATGGTAAAAATCTTGAAGGTAAAGACAGAATTCTAAAAGAATCTGAAGCCAAATTTGCAAAAGGAATTAAGCACTACAAATTAAACGGTAGAGTTGTCAGGCTAGCGGAAGTCTTCGGTCCGGGTATGGATCTTGATAGGAAAAATCCGCTTTCCAGACTGATTACTGCCGCCATTAATGACAAACTAGACGATGTCAGCGTCAGCTTAGACTTTTCTGAAAGAAGCCTATACGTTGACGATGCGGTATCGTTGCTTATTAAATCCGTTTTATCCGGTGCGACCTCGAATAAGATTTATGACGGAGCATTATCTAGTCCGGTGAGGCTATCAGAAATTAAGCAAATCATCGCCGATCCGGTTTGGTCTGAGGAAAATCCCCCGGTTCTAACTAAGCTCCCGCTTTGGCTCACTCCTAACCTACAAAAAACAATGAAGGAGCTCTCCTGGTCTCCGAAGACGCCGATGCTTAAGGCTTTAAGAGAAACAATGGCTTACTTTAAGGAAAGGCAGGACTTGGTTCCGAAACTTGAAACTAAAAAACCTAGCTTTTCTACGGATAAAAGTTGGTCGTTTGAGGGGACCGGTTTTCTGAAAAAGCAGGAGAATACGGAGCAGCTGCCGGAGAAGGGAAAAAAGCAGCCCGTAAAAAATATTCAGGATGAAGAAGAGCAGGAATTTAAGCCCAAAAGGGGAGGCGCAAAGAGGGCATTCCTGACTGTTGTTTTTGGTCTGATAATTCTTTACGGCTTAATTTGGCCCGTCGCCTATCTGGGGTATGAGGCTTTTAACATCAAGAACCACCTTATCGCTTCAAAAACATATCTGGAAGACGGTAATTTTGATAAGTCGGAATCAGAAATTGCCAAAGCCCGGCAAAGTTTGGATACTTACAAATCATTACTCGAAGGGGCATCAATACTCAAAAAGATTCCGAAAATAAAGGATGCGGTATACAAAGCTGACCAAATTTTGGCTGTTACATCCGAAGGCATTGATGGTGCTCTGTATGCCACAACCGGAAGCAAGGCGCTTTTTGAAACAACGAAAATTATTTCAGGCGAATCAAGAGAGGATCCAGGTAAATATTATTCTGAAGCGGAAAGGGAGCTTGACTATGCTTCAACAAAATTATCGAAAGTGTATGCAAATCTGGGAGATCCTGCACTTAAAGAAGGGATGCCGTTGTTAATTAATGAGAGACTTGATGATTTAAGAATCAGAGTCGGTTATTATCAGGCTCTTGTTGAGCAAGCAAAATCCGCAAGTAAGCTGATGCCTAAAATCACCGGGCTTGAAGGTAAAAAATCGTACCTGGTCTTATTGCAGAATAATCTAGAGCTGCGCCCGACGGGCGGATTTATCGGCTCTTATGCCAAACTTGATTTTGATAACGGCCGGCTGACAAACATCAAAGTTGACGATATTTACAGCCTTGACGGGGCTCTTAAGGAGGTTATCGCTCCGCCTGTTGATTTAAGAAATGATTTAAATTTGGAAAGGCTTTACTTAAGGGACTCTAATTTTGATCCCGATTTTCCGACTTCGGCCAGACAGGCTGAATTTTTTTACAGGAAAGAGGCGGGGGAAACGGTTCAAGGTGTTATAGCTCTGGATTTGAAGGCTTCAGGGTATTTACTGGATGCCGTAGGAGGCATTGATCTGCCCGAATACGGAGAGCAGGTGAGCGGAGTTAATCTTTTTGAAAAGGCGATTTCTCACGCTGAGACTAATTTTTTCCCGGGCTCTCAGGCAAAGAAGAATTATCTGACTTCTCTGCAGAATCAACTATTCAATAAGATTTTCTATTTATCAAAACAAAATTGGCCGGCGATTATCCAGGCAATCGGCAAGTCGCTTAAGGAAAAGCATATGCTTGTTTATCTTGAGGATCCGACTCTATTTTCCTATCTGGCTTCAAGCAACTGGTCGGGAGTTTTTCCTAGGTCCGGCGAGGCAAGAGAGGGTGAGACAACCGATTTTCTGGCCGTTATAGAATCTAATATGGGGGCGAATAAGGCTAACTACTATCTTCAGAGAAAATATGCTCTAAATGTTTCATTTACAAAGGAAGGTAAGATAATGCATAACCTGAAAATAAATTATAAAAATACCTCTCCGTCGGAAATATTTCCGGCCGGGATTTATAAAAACAGAATCAAGGTCTACACCCCCCTGGGGAGTAGATTAACAAAAGTGACTTTAGGGGATACTGATATAACTAGTCAATTTACAAGCTTTTCGGATTACGGAAGAAGCGCTTTTTCGGCACTTATTCAAATTGCACCAAAGGAAACGAAAGCTCTGGTTATGGAGTATGAACTGAAGGATTCGCTATCATTTAAAGACAATAAAAGTTTGTACAGAATGGAAATATTTAAACAACCCGGTACGATATCTGACCCGCTGGATTTAATTCTGACTTATCCGATCAATTTCAAAATCGAAGAAAAACCAGGTGAGGGAAGCAGCGGTGTTCAGGAAATAAAAATAGCGACAGATATGCTGACCGACAGAGTTTTTCAGTTCAAGGTTAAAAAGTAATTTTGTTTCTGAGCTTGCCTCAAACCCCAGTCTGTGTTATCTTACGTACTTACGGATCAGAGTGGATCTTTTCCGGAAATAGATTATGGATAAAATTGCATTAAAAGCCCAAGATAGAAGTGTTTTCGGCAAGAAAGTAAAAAATCTCCGAAAAGATGGCAAGATTCCGGCCCACGTATTTGGAAATATTAAAGAAGTAGAACACGTAACTGTTGAGGCGGGGGATTTTGCCAAAGTTTTTAAACAGGCGGGAGAGACAGGGTTAATTGATTTAAAGATCGGCGAGGATAGAAGCAGGCCGGTGATGATTAAGGAGTTGGACATAGAACCGGTAAAGGACCAGGTTCTCCATATCGGTTTTTACCAAGTTAATCTTAAGGAAAAAGTTACTGTACCGGTGCCGATAGTCCTTACTGGAGAAGAAGTGGAGTCGGTAAAAATGGGAGAGAACGTTGTTCTTCAGAATTTATCCGAGGTAGAGGTTGAGGCTTTGCCGGGAGACTTAGTCGAGAATATTGAAGTTAACATCGAAGTTCTTAAAAATGTGGAAGATGCAATTACAGTCGGGCAATTAAACTATGATCGGACAAAATTGACAGTGTTAGCTGATGCAGAAACAGTAGTTGTTAAACTTGCTCCAGCAGTTACGGAAGAAATGAAAGCCTTGCTTGAAGAGCAACAGGCAGAAGCAGAAGCCGCAGTTGAGGCAGCTGAAGGCGAGAGCGCAGAAGGTGAAGCGGAAGAAAAAGCAGAAGCTGCAGAGGGGGAGTCTGAAGCAGTAGAGGGCGGGGAAGAGTCGGGTGAAACCAAAAAAGAAGAAGCTGCCGAAGAAGAAGTTAAATCTTAATCCGTTTTATAAAAAATTCCAATTGAGTTGTACAATAAATTTATGGACAGTTTGAAGAAGCTTGAGGAGAGGGTATCGGATATTGAGTCCAGAAATAGGAGGGTAGAAGGAGATAAAGCCTGGAGCGATTCCTGGACAAGAAGGATACTGATCGCCCTCTTTACATATCTCTCAATAGCTCTATATTTCCGCTATATTCTCCAGAACGATCCCTGGTTTAATGCGATTGTCCCGACTATCGGGTTCCTGCTGTCGACGCTGACACTCCCTTACTTTAAGAAATTCTGGTTAAAGAGATTTTATAAGAAATAATTGTCTAAAACTTCGGATTGAACAATTTAAATAAAGTACTCCCCGCTTTTCCTATAAACGGCTGATTAAGACCCAGTTTATTGAATTCTGTGATCAGCCCCGGAGCTGTTAAATCGGCGGCACCTATTGCAAGACGTATGGCAAAAAATATCGAGCTGAAAAACAGCAGGACTATTAGAATTCTTGAAAGGTAAAATCTTTTGGAAAAATAGTAAGCGATAGCCAGCGATAAAAAGAGAAGTGAGTAGGCAACTTTTGCCGACAAAACATAAAAGTAGCTTTCGACCCCGACGCATTCCGAAAATCCCGGAGTTTGAAGAAGGCAGGCGGTCTCTTCATTCACAATTTGCTGGCAATACAGGGGGTTGCAGTCCGGCCGGTTGGGAACTGCAAGTTTGATAATCAGACTGAAGCCCATCACGAAAAGATAGTAAAGAGTAAGGGTTGTGGCGATAAGAAGCACAATTCCTTTTACTTTTTTAGGAGACATAAAATAATCTTAGCAGATTATTCTTTCAAACGAGAATCCGCGGTTGTTAATCCGTGGATGAAGTTTATTTTGCCGATAGGCGAATCTTGCCGAAGGAGAGCAAGAAGAGAAATTGTGAGCGAAGTGTAGCGAAGTCCTCAGATGCTCATTTTTTATCGGGCCAGGAAGCGGTCATTATGGAGTCCCCGGTGTGCGGAAGTTTTTGCCACAGTTCCTCGGTTATAAACGGCATATAAGGATGAAGGAGCTCTAAAGATGTTCTGAAAACGTATTCCAATACCGGCTGGGCTTCACCTCTGCGTTCCTTGGTCGACTCGATATACTTATCGGCGAAGTCGTGCCAGATAAACTCGTAAAGTGCTTCTGCTCCGTCGTGGAATCGGTATTGATCAAGGCTTTCAGTTATTTTTTTGGCGGTTTCGGCAAGTCCTAAAAGAATTGCTTTATCTTCATCCGTTGAGGCGTCAGGAATTTCGGCCGGATTCAATGTTTTTGCATCACCCGGCTTAAACTCAATGATGAATCTTCCGATGTTCCAAAGCTTATTGGTAAAATTTCTCATTGCCTGAAGCTTCGGATGGGAAAGATTCTGATCGTGGCCCAGTGCGGTTCCGTAGACTAGAGCCATTCTTGCCGCATCAGCACCGTATTGATCGACTACTTCCATAGGCGATACGACGTTCCCTTTTGATTTGCTCATTTTTGCGCCCAGCGGATCACGTACCAGTCCGTGAAGCACTACATCCGTAAATGGAATTTCGCCCGTAATATAAAGACCCAGCATCACCATTCTGGAAACCCAGGCTTTTAAAATATCGTATCCAGTTTCCATAACCGAGGTCGGATAGAATTTTTCAAAATCCCCGGGTTTGCCGGTTTTTAAAGTAACCACCGGCCATTGACCGGAAGAGAACCAGGTATCAAACGTGTCGGTATCCTGTGTGATGTTTTTGGAACCGCAGGAAGAACAGGCGGATGGTGTATCTCCGTCGGTCACTGTCCATTTATGACAATCTATGCAGTTATACGCCGGGATACGGATCCCCCAGACAGGTTGGCGGGAGATATTCCAGTCTTTCAGGTTCTCGAGCCATTGAAAATAATGCACCTCAAAGTTTTTCGGGTGAATTTTTATCTTTCCATTTTTTACTGCCTCTATTGCCTTTTGCTTTAATTCTTGAACATTCAAAAACCACTGTTCCATTAGAAGAGGTTCCAAAACCTTGCCGCACTTATAACAAGTACCGACCCTGTGGGTGTAATCTTCGATTTTTTCAACCAGGCCTAATGATTCCAATTCAGCTACCACGTTGGAGCGGGCAACCTCCACGGAGGAACCGTTAAATTTCCCCGCAAAAGCGTTTAATTTACCATCGAAACCGATTACGGTAATTGATTTCAGCCCGTTTCTTTCCCCTATCGTGAAATCTAGCGGGTCGTGGGCGGGAGTGATTTTGACGGCGCCCGTTCCGAATTCGGTTTGAACATCTTTATCGGCAACGATTTTGATATGTCTATCCGTCAGAGGTAGAGAGATAGTTTGCCCAATAACATTTTTGTATCTGTCATCATCAGGATTTACGGCAACAGCCGTATCCCCGAACATTGTTTCAGGTCTGGTGGTGGCAATTGTAATGGACCCTGAACCGTCGAGGAAAGGGTATCTGACGAAATAAAGCTTATCTTTTCTCTCGATATATAGAACTTCCAGATCGGAAAATCCGGTTCCCATTTTAGTGCAGTAGTTGACCAGTCTGTTGGCGCGGTAGACCAGATCTTCGTCAAACAATTTCTTGAATGTTTGGTAGACTAATTTAATGATATCCGAATCCAGAGTAAATTTTTCCCTTGACCAGTCAACGGAGAATCCCATTCTCCTTAACTGATGTTCCATATTACCCTTATTTTTTTGAACAAACTCAAAAATCATTTTATAGAGAGTGTCCCGGTCATAATCAAAACGCGATTTGCCTTCTTTAGCCAAATGTTTTTCAAAAACAACCTGGGTTTCTATTCCGGCGTGATCGGATCCCGGGAGCCAGAGAGTCGAGAACCCCTGCATTCTCTTGAACCGGATGAGAATATCTTCAATCGACATCATCGCGTGACCGAAATGCAGATCGGCGTTGGCATTGGGCGGGGGAAGGATGATCGTATAAGGTTTCCCTTCAGGATTGATCTCCGGTTTAAAAAATCCTGAATCTTCCCAGAATTTGTACCACTTTTCTTCCGCTTTTGTCTGATCGTAAATTTTATCCATATTTAATTTTTTAAACTCTGCTCTATAGCCTGAAGCCTTAAATATCCAAGCTTATCCCTAAAATCGAGGTAAGGTTTATCGGGTCCGATATTCTCCGGATCCGGAGAATACTGCCTGTTAAACAAACTATCCTTGTCGGCCCAAACATCCCTGCCGCCTCTTTTCAAAAGATAATACCAATGTCTTTTATATTTTACACCGATAAGAGGGAGAAGAGACGTGCATATTTTCTCCCCCAACAAGTTTGCTCCCCTGATAATAAAAGCCAGTTCGGGACTACTTTTGCCCATAAAAAAAGCACACCAGTCCTTTCTTGGGACGATGTGCTGTCAGATCCTTAAGACCTTTTTATATCCTTTCGGATATTCAAACCGTGGTACCACCCAAATTTTTCTCTCTTTTAGGCTATTGAGGGCCTACCCTAAAAGCTCAACAGGCGACGTTACCTCCCGTATCCGCGCTTTACCTCCCCAATAATATTCCTGTATAAATATAAAAATCAAACTTGAGCTACTTCACTCTTTGTTTAAAAATTACGGAACCGGGGTCAAAGCCTATATGGCGGCCAACCATCCTTATTTTTTCAATTTGTCTATCGCCATCTATGGTGACCCAGGTAATATCCTCAAGTACTACAGGTACTGCATTTCCGGTATTTCCGTGTAAAATCAGGCGCGTATACCCATCGGAGTTAAAAGAATTTCCGGGTAAACATTCAACATTTCCAAAATGAGCATCTCTTTCAAAAAATCCGAGGGGAGCACTCCCGCGGCTCCAAGGAATAGTAGTTTCTGTCATAAGTGAGGAGGTTAGCCTGACCGGTGACTCGGCCACAGAGACAGGGCAACCTTCGTATTTTTCGCCGAAATTTCTCATAGGCGTACAATTTTAACTTAAAGCACGGGAGTTTTCAAAAATTCTATCTTCTGAGACCCCGCCCACGCCCCCTGGGAGTAAATAATTCAGCTGATGCAAATTCGTCAGGGTCGATGAACCTGTGCTTTCCCGTCGGTTCTGTGATTATGGCTTTTGTCAGACCGGTTGTTGTGTCGGTAAAAGTTGTTGCCTGGCTCACTCTCATTATGAATGGTAAAATCCTGGGGTCTTTTGGCTCAACCCTGAAAGAGATGGGAGGGTCTTCAACATATGACTGAAAAGTAATAACGTCAGAGCCAAGATTGACGCCAATATCAGCAGGTGACGCAGGGGAGCTTAAATCAGGGATAAATCTGTTGTTGCGCGGATCGGTCTTCTCAGGGACATATGCCACCGCAACTTTTAGATCTTTAGGGACAATCCTCATCGGAGCTTCGTTTGAAAAGCGTTTACGGGGCAACCAATGCTCTGTCCAGACATCCCCGTCTTTTGTCGGATAATGTTCATCACCTGTATTCTTGCAGGCTGTTACCACCATCGGGACATCTATAATCGGGCATTCCGAATTACCATCGGGATAAGAGGTTAGGGTAAAAGAACTGGCCCCGTACATTTTTCTTCCATCAATCCAGTATGGTTTATGCAGGGAGTAGCTAATGCGGGCTTCAGACATAAAGCGCAGTATAAAAAATTTTCCTATAATAAATCAAGATAGGGAGAGGTTTGGATTGGCCTGTAGGCTTAGAGGATCTGCTATTTTTTTACTGAAAAAACCGGCAGCAGCAATCATTGCACCGTTATCGGTACAAATATTGTGCGACGGGCAAAATACCCTGACGTGCAAGTTTTCCCTAATCCCAACCGAAAGATTGGGGTTTGAGGCGACCCCGCCCGCTACCAGAATTTCGCTAACGCCGAATTTTTTTGATGCGGACATAGTTTTTTTAACCAGGATCTTAATTATGGTTTTTTCCAGAGCGGCACAGATATCCTCTTTTTTATAATCAGGGTTCTTTTTTATGTAGTTGCCGACTGCGGTTTTCAAGCCGGAAAAAGAGAAATCAAGATCCCCGGAATCGGCCATTGGTAAAGGAAAGTTGATATACGAAGAATCGCCGTTTTTGGCAAGCTTGGAAATTTCAGGTCCACCCGGGTAAGGAAGTCCTAAAAGCCTGGCGCATTTATCAAAACATTCTCCTGCGGCGTCATCGCGGGTTCCGCCCAGATACTGGTACTTATTATGATCTTCAAAAAGGACAAGATCGGTGTGACCTCCAGAGACGAGAAGTCCAATTGCAGGAAAAGCGGGTGGGGAGTTTTGGTTATCATCCGAAATCCAGTTGGCATAAAAATGACCGATAAGATGATTAACCGGTATTAGAGGTTTTTTCCAAATAAGACTTAAAGTCTTCGCAGTTTCAATCCCGATGAGAAGCGATCCGATCAATCCCGGCCCTTCCGTTACGGCGATCGCATCAATTTCTTCCAGTTTTTTTTCGGACGTATCGATTGCCGTTTGAATAACGGGAATAATTGATTTAAGCTGCTCTCTTGCTGCCTGCTCCGGGATAATGCCTCCGAATTTAGCTTGCAGTGAGGCGCTGGACGCAACTATATTTGATAAAATTTTAATTTCCTCACCGTTTTTTTCAAGAACGGCAGCTGCTGTTTCATCGCAGGAAGTTTCGATGCCTAAAATAACTTTGTAATTATTCACAAGCAGTATTTTAGGCGGAGCCTCTTAAAATAACAAGCAAATTAGTTAAGTTTAATTTCAGCCAAAGTATTGTGGTGATGGAAACCCTGATTCGGAATGGATTCAAAAAGCTTAATCGAATCAACTTCAATCGCGGCAAAATTTTTTTGCTCAACTTTTTCCAGCTCCAGTTCCTGGTATGGTTCCAATTTAAAGTCGGATAATTTTCCGAGTGCAATATGCGGAATAAACCGGCGTTCATCGGTTTCAAGATTTAAATATTTCAATCCGTCTTTTATCCGCTCCCTTAGAATAAATAACTTATCAATATCTCCCTTTATTCCGGCCCAAAGAATCCGGGCATTATGCAGACTGGGGAAGCCGTCGATATACGCGGGCTGGACGGTAAAAGGCGGAATCTTATCGGATGCTTTGGCAAGGAGTTCAACCAGGGGCTCCTTCAGCGAAATATTACGTTCTCCGACGAAAGCAATTGTCAGGTGGAACTTAGCGGGATCTGTCGGCTTGAAATTGGGCAGTATCCTGCCAAGTGTTGCTTGAACCTGTCTTAACTCGGACTTGCTGTTGTTGGGGATTTCCAGTGCAATAAAGAAACGCATATTAATATTCTAATGTACTTTCTTTTTTGCTGTCGCAAATAAAGAAACGCATATTAAATGAGTATATAGAAAAAACCTGTTTGACAAAATACCATTGAATGTTTTAACATAGATTTAGAAATCAAGAGCGGTAGTTAGAGATTTGGCTCGTTAAACTACCCGGCAACCGAAGGACAAAATCTTCACGGTGCCAAACCCAAATTCCCGTAAGGGAGAGGATTTGACCTGAGCAAAGTCTAAGGTAAAACTTTTTTTGTAAGTTTTTTATCCTCTTCCGTTCGGGAGGGGATTTTTTTGAACAAAAAGGAGGTGAGTAAAATATGGCAACTTTTAATCCGGAAGTTAGAGCTGCGGGGTATGCGCACTTAGGTCTGGAAGTTCCTAAACACGGAACAGGTGCCATCGTTGAAGGATTTACAGTTACAGAGCATCCTGTTGCAGTCGGAGGTTTTGGCGGTAGTCTGGATAGTAACTCTATACGGAGCAAAGTGACGCCGGTAAGAGTCGTGGATATTGGTGTTCACGTTCTGGCAACCGGTGAAGCCGCCCGCAAAATAGCGGGAGACGAGACAGCCGAAGTTGTGAGTTACGGAAGGAATGCCTATAACGGAGAGATTAACGTTACAACCGAGCGGACTGTTGACGGTCAAAGAACGGTTGAGAGAGTTAAACATCCGTCGTGGGAATTGCGTGAAGCTCTTGCAGGGAATATCCAGCCCTTTCTGGAGATTCCGAGAGCTCCGTTTACAACAGAGCCGTCGGTCAGATTTAATAAAGTGAAGCTGGCAGTAACACCCTCAGCTAACGGAAGGGTGCACAGAAGAGAGCTAATTGCAGCCCGTTAGAATCAAATCAAGAGTTGCGGTGAGAGACTCGGCTTATTGATCCGCACAGCAGCCTGTTGAAAAATAAGGTGCTAAACCCGAAGCCGTAAGGCAAGGATTTGGAGGGGTAAAAACTTACCCCTCCTACATCTGGTAAGACAATTGAATAATTATGAGCGATGGGTAGAGATTTGGCTCGAAGATCCATCCAGCAACCGATCTAAAAACTGAAACGGTGCTAAAGCCAAGCCGGGAGGCGACGATTTGATCCATAATTTTAATGGGTAAATTATTAACCTCCTGTGCAGGAGGTTTTTTTGTGGGAAATATTGATAGAGAAAATGCAAGTCAAATTTTAATAGCGGGAGGGGGGACAGCAGCAGAAAGTTTATTTGTAGCTGCTGATAAAACCGGGAATTTATCTTTCCTTCTGGGAACCCTCGGAGTAACAGTCGTTGCAGGCAGAGGTCTCCGCGGAGGCGAATTGGGTAGTTATGCAGAAGCCAGGTCAAACTCCCCCTTAGGCGATTTTCTTGAAGGCCTGAGCCGGGACGGTATATATAAAGGGGTAATTTCCGCGTTCGGGGGAAGAGATAAAGGCGAGACAATTCCGCTGACTGAAGCCGGGTGGATTGGTGATCAGGTTGGTCTGGCAACCGAAACTGTTTTAAGACAAAGCCTAAAATGCAAACTTGCAACAGGAGAGCAGGTCTTAGCTGTAAGGTTAACAAAATCTCCGGAAGACGGAATCATCTTTACCGGTTTAAGTGAAGGCAGAGAGCTTTCAGCAAGCCGCTTTTTCATTTCTGCGACAGGTGCCTATGAATATTCTCCTCCCGGTCTGGAGTCTTATTCAAGAAAATTGATTTTATCAGGTACTGTTTTAAAAGGGGATTTTATTGAGGAAATCCGCAAACTTCTAGGTGAGGAAGCCGGGAAACCCGAAGTAGCAGTTTTGGGGTCAAGTCACAGCAGTTATGCAGTTGTCCGCACCATCAGAAACCATTTTGAAAAAGAAATCGGTGTTTTAAATATTTACGGAAGGAGTTACCCGAGAAGGTTTTTCAATTCAGTTGAAGAAGCTTTAAGCTCAGGATATACCGACTTTGACGCCGTCAGGGACGTTTGTCCGGTAACGGGAAGAGTGTTGCGGTTTGGCGGCAACAGAGGGTATGCGTCCGCAGAAACTGCCGCTTCACTCGATCCGGCCAGTGCTTGGAGCAGATTTGTGAAAGTAGATGGAGATTTTGAGTCTGTTAAAGAACAGCTTCTAAGAGCCAAAGTTGTTATAGCGGGATTAGGATACCGCCCAAATCTGGTCCCTATTATTAATGAGGATGGAGCGGTGATCGGACCTGAGTTGGATACAGACGGACAAATCAAAGTTGACGGAAACGGAAGGATTTATTTTAAAGGCGGGCGGGATTTGATCCCGGGAGCGTATGCAATCGGACTCGGAGCCGGAATCAGGCCGTCAAAAACCTTAGGAGGAGAGCCGGGTTTTAAGGGGAGGCTGGACGGAGTTAATGTGGCTTGGGGAATTGTCGGACCGGCAATCCTGTCTGACATTATTGAAAGAGGTAAATGGATAACTATTTAAAACAAGCAGGTTTGGAGGAATTCATAGGTAAGAAAGACTCATTACCTCTGAATGACTTTGTCGAAGAATGTTTTTCCTTAAAAAAAGATTTTTTCAGATACCAGGAGATTGAGGAGCTCTATAAGTTTGATGTCCCCAAACTCGGTCCTAACGGCAGTTGCGCTGTTAATAAAACAAAGGAAGAAAAGAAATACAACCTGGCTTTAACTTTGGGATTGCAGGACCGGTATTTTAAACTCAGGAACCATCCTCAGACACTAAGACTCTGGAGATTGAAACAAGTTTTGAAGAAATTAATGGAAGAAGTAAAACCTGATTGGTTGGGGGTATACAGAAGAACAAAGAACAGAAACGGAGAATGGGTTCTTTTAAAAGAATCCTATCTCGGAGCGTATTCCAGAGCGGAGTTTCCTTTAACTGAAGAATTTGCAAAGGGGAGCAACAACTCAACAGTCGGCCTAACAGGGAGAGCAGTAGTGTTTGGTGATTTGGCTGCATACCAAGGTCCCTATTACGAATGCGACAATCAGGTCCAGAGTGAATTTTGTGCACCCATATTTAATAACAGCGGTGAAGTAATGGGTATTATCGACGCCGAGTCTTTTCGTAAAAATTTCTTTACAAAAGAAAAAATCTCAGAACTTTCTAAAGTTTGTTCAGACTTAGGGGCTATTAACTTGGGAGTGAACGATTGAGTATTTGCAGACTAATGATAGATTTGAGTTCTTTTTAGCCGGTTGTCCAGATGGCGTTCGGATCCCTGGACGAGCAGGGACCGCCGGGCTGTATCTAAAAGTCTGACAATATTTTCAGGTGTCCCTAGTCTCCCCTTAAGTTGGACATCCTCAAATTCATATCCCGGTTTGGCCGGAGTCAGAATGAATTGTCCGGGTATTAGCGTAGTTTGTTTGAGGCCTTCAACAATTCTGCCTTCGTGAACTATGGCCAGTAAGCCGGTATGACGCAGATTTAATACGCTGGGGTATTCAATAAACGGAGTTTGATTACTCGGCACCGGCAGATCAATCCCCAACTCCTGATAAAGCGCTGCCAGTCTGAGACCTGCCTCGGTATATACATTAATACCCTGCTGGAGCGTTGCCAGAATTATCTGTTCTCTGGGATTTAAATGATTAGCGGGGTGAAGTACTTCGGCCGGTGTAGGCATAGTAGCGAAGTATATATTCTGCAGGTGTAAATCTCAAGTTTACCCGTCTTTCGTTCCGACCAAAAAGACCGCCTGCCAGGGTCGGTAGTTGGAGCGGAAAACTTCATTGATATAGGTAATACCGCCTTTAGTCACGGTTCTGGAGAAAGAAACATTGGCGCCGTTGGCTGCCCAGTCGACCTGTTTAACCGTTCCCCTGGGAAGAGTCGGGTCGTCCTGCCTTATTTCGGGAGGTGCCGGTGTGATACCTGTAACAACCGGTTTGGTCATAGTTACGGTTCTGCCGTCTGATGTTCCGTAAAGCTCGACAGTCAGGCTATTACCGGCAACGGAAGCCTGGACTAAAATATGTTTATCTGTGTCGTTCTTGAATTTAAAATCAACCGAAGGATGAAAAATAGTTGCGTCAATTCCAGGAGGGAAGCCTTGTTCATAGTAGCCAACCCGGTATGCGTGAGCTGTTCTGGCTGTAATCGGAAGGCCTGAATTTAAGGCGGCTCTGAAAATTGTAGTTGAGACTTGGCAAACTCCTCCTCCGTCATCCAAGACAGTTCTTCCCGATTTGATAACGTAAGCTTGTTTGAAGCCGGTGTTGGCGGAGATATCTCCGACGGTATTTACAAACGAAAATTCTTCGCCCGGCGGAATTAAAACTCCGTTTATTCTTGATGCGGCCAGACCGATATTGAATTTTCTGTTCTCGATCGAGCCGGAGAAATATGAAACGCCGGTTCCGATTAATTCACGGATTCCCAGTTCGTTAGTTAACTTATTCTTAGGTCTGATAATCGAAACCGGAAGTTTAATTTCCGATTTCTTCTCTGTAATCAGCGCAACAGAAATCATATCTGCAGCTTCCTTAATTTGAAGTTCTCTTCCGTCAACGGGAGGGCGGAATTCGGTGATTTTAGGTTTGTCAGGAGTTGAGGATGGATCAACTGAGAATAACGGCTCCTGTACAGGCCTATCTATCTGATTGGCAATGCCTTTTAAATATGTAGTTAGCTTTTCATCCGAAAGTGTTAATTTACTGTCTGAAGTTTTAGTCCCATCCATCGTTATTGAAGAAATATTGAATTTTTTATCTCCGGTATCGATCAGAATTAATGAGTCGCGGGAGTTATCGAGATCAATAAGGGACAGTACGGTATTTAAGTCAAGGCTAAAGGACAGGTCTTCGAAAGTAAGTTTTACAGGTGAGTCTTTGATCTGATCAAGCCGCTTTTTTATCGAAGAAGCTTCAGCAAAATTAAGGTCAGGCTCTTGGGTTTTAAGCGGTAAATTCATATTTGATAATTCTTTACCGTTAAGATAATCGTTTATTATTGAGTATAAATTCTCTTCGTCTAGAACAATTCCATTTTGTGACGGAGTTACCGTTATCTCCCCGTCTAAAACCTTAAGACTTGAGTCGATCGCCGGCTGATTAATTGACTGACTGATGCTCTCGATTTGTTTTTTAACCGGCAGAGATGTTGTGAAATTTGCAAAAACTGATGCTTTAGGAAAATATGTTTTACTTCTGCCGAAAGAAAAGGCTTCCGTTATGGCTTTCTCGATCCCTCCCGCAGTTTCCTGCTTATTAAGTTCAACGGGAAATTTTTGTTTTGCCGAAAGCGAGGCATTGTTTAATTCAAGATTTAAGGTTGCTGCACCTCTTCGCGAAACGGTATTGCTCACTTTTTGAATAGCCTGTTCGCGAGTCAGAAAGCTTACATCCACCCCGGACACCGAAATGCTCGGGTAAATTCTTTGAGAAAGAAACAGTACACTAATTATAGAGAGTATTACCAGAAAAGGAAGAATTCCTCCCAACAGAAAAATAAGAAATATCTTGGATTTTAAAGCAGATGTTTTTTTCTTCGGCATGCCCCATATTTTACTTCAGATTTGTCTGCGTAACCAGTCTGCGGATGCTGGTATAATCTAGATTGATGATGAAGTATTTAATCATTGGAGTTTTGGTTTTTGCTGTTATCGCAGGTTTTTTATTCTGGAAATTTGGACCCGCATTTAATAAGAAGCCTGAAGAAAAGATTCCGGTTGTAATTAACATTTGGGGATTATTTGAGGATCAGGCCTTAATGAAACCGGCTCTGGATGAGTATAAAAAACTTAAACCGGATGTGACCGTAAACTACGAATTCCAGTCCTCCCAAAATTACCGCTCAAGAACTCAAACTAGAATAGCAGCAGGAGAAGGCCCGGATATTTATATGATCAATAACTCCTGGACACCGATGTTTCTAAAATCAGGTGATGTTTATCCGGCTCCAACTGACGTGTTGAATGTTTCGGAATATCAGCAGATGTTTTACCCGGTTGTGAGAGATGACTTCACCAATTACCTGCTCATAAAAGCAGCCGTTGACGCAAATCCGAACATTCCGGACAAAAATAAAACTACAATGGATGAATTTGTGGCACAAGGCAAGATTTATGCGGTACCGAGGGGGATAGACGGTTTGGCGCTTTATTATAATGAAGATATCTTAAATGCGGCAGGTATTCCTGTCCCGAAGTCCTGGAATGAATTCCGTGATGCGGCATTTAAATTAACGGTTGCTGATGAAAAAAACGTTATCAAGACTGCCGGTGCCGCGGTCGGCACTACCGGCAATGTAGATCATTGGCCGGATATTGTAGGTCTTTTGTTCCTTCAGCAACCGGGCGCTAAAATTGAATTGCCTGCCGATCAAAACGGCGCTGATGTCTTAAAGTTTTATACCGATTTTGCTCGGGTTGCCAATTCCAGAGTCTGGGATAATACTTTTGAAAACTCCACTCAGGCTTTTGCCGCAGGAAAGGTGGCGTTCTATTTCGGATTATCCTGGAGAGCTCACGAACTCCGCCAAATGAATCCGCAATTGAAGTTTAAAATAGTTCCGATGCCTCAGCTGGCAGGCAAAAATATTTCCTGGGCGAATTATTGGGGATATACCGTTTCTTCAAAATCCCGGTTTCCGAAAGAAGCGTGGGAATTTTTAAAGTTTCTAACTTCAGCGGAGACGGAAAAGATGCTTTACCAGGAAGCCTCAAGAGTCAGACTTTACGGATTGCCTTACTCAAGGGTTGATCTTCAGAAAGAAGTGATTAACGATCCTTTGGTCGGTGCGTTTGTGGCCCAAGGTCCTTATTACAAATCCTGGTACCTGAATTCTAATACCCGTGATCAGGGATTAAATGATGAAATGATTAAATACTACGAGGACGCTGTAAATTCTGCAGCAAATAACGGAGATCCGCAGATGGCATTGACTACTACGGCAAAAGGCATACAGCAGGTTTTGGATAAATATGTCAGAGCTGCTCCTGTTGCCACCCCGGCAAAATAGTCATAAAATTCTGTTAAATGACAATTATCTGTTTCGGCGATTCAATCACTTATGGCAATTGGGACCCTGAAGGCGGGTGGGCGGGGAGATTAAGAAATTATCTGGATTCAAAATCGCTGGCGGCTTACCAGGATACCGACCTCTACTCAACCTACTACACCCTTACCTATAATCTGGGGATTCCGGGAGATACCAGTTCAGGCCTTTTGGCCAGATTTGAGGAAGAGCTGATACCCCGCTTTAATCCGGACGAAGAAACTATTCTTCTGTTTGCAATCGGGATAAATGATTCCAGATTCTATCCCTCACTTAATGAATTTGAAACGGCGATGGAATTATTCGAGGAGAATATCTGGAATATCTGGGAAATAGCCAAAAAATATTCAAAGGAAATAGCCTTTATCGGGCTGACTCCGGTAGATGAAGAAAGAACTAATCCTCTGATTTGGGAGCCCGGTGCCGTTTACAAGAACGAGTATATCGAGAAATATAATACCTTTATCAAAGAGTTTTGCGACAGGAGAGATGTCCCTTTTATTGATATTTTCGAGAGAGTAAAAAATTTGAACGTACCAGAGCTTTTAGAAGACGGCATCCATCCGAACAGTGACGGCTATAAAGTTATTTTTGACATAATTGAAGGCGAAATTTTTGCAGACCGTACGACAAATGGATAAACTGCTAAATATCGTTTTTACTTTACCGGAAAAAGTTTCCAGAAGCGCAGTCTCCTTATCCGGCAAAATAAAAACAAAAACTCGTGTTAACTTTACTCTGGACCAAAGTACCAATGTTCCTCATATCACCGTTTATCAGCTGATAATTCCCGACAGAAACCTTGACCGGCTGATTAAAATCCTGGAAGATCTGGCTTTGAAACTTCCGCCGCAAAATTTCAGATTTGCAGGTTTTGAGGAGCACTCGGGTTATTTAAGCGTTCAATTGGACTTGCCCCCAAGAGTTAAATTATTTCAGGAAGAAGTTGTCAAAAGTGTGAACTTTTTAAGAGAGGGAAGAAGTTTAATTGGTGAAGAAGAGGCTTTAAATTACCCTGAGAGTCAAAGGAAAAATATTGCTGAATACGGCTTTGACAATTTACTGGATCTCTACAATCCTCATATCACAATTACTTGCCTAAGTGATCCTGAAAAAGCAAAGCGTTTTATAAGCGGGCTTAACTGGACGGAAAATGAATTTTCCTGTTCAGCTATCGGACTTTATTCACTCGGTGAGTTCGGAACCTGCAAAGAACTGATCAGGGAATTTAAGTTAAGGGGGGAAGATTGATTAATTGAACCTCGGGTTCAAGTCTGATTCCGTATTTTTCAAACACTTTTTTACTGTAAGTTTCAGCAAGATCATAAAAATCGCGGGCCGTTCCGTTTCCTTCGTTGATAAATAAATTGGCGTGATACTCGGCAATTTTTATATTTCTTAAACTCGCACCCTTTGCTCCGACAGATTCAAGCAGGGCTCCTGCCGAGACTTTACCGTAAAGGACAAAATTTTCCGGAAGCTTTCCGAGTACTTCAGGAGAGAGTGTACCTGCCGGGATGTTTTTGAAAAAAGAGCCGGGGCATTTTATTCCCGGGGGATATTTTACCTCGCGTTTTTTTATGGTCTCAAGTGAGATCTGTTTTAAGTTTTCCGGATCACCTTGCATAAGAGAGAAAACAGCTTCCAGAACAGCAAACCTATTTTTTTTAAAAATGCTGTCCCGGTAATTAAAACCGCAATCTTCCTTTTTAAAAGTTACTGTCCGGCTGTTTAAATGATCATATGCAGTGACTTGCGTAAGGTGATCGGAGACGGTCTGTCCGTATGCTCCGGCATTCCCGTAAACCGCCCCGCCGACTGTCCCCGGAATACCGGCTAAGTTTTCCAGTCCCGCCAGTCCGTTTCCGTTTGCAAAATCGACTAAATCCTGAAGTTTGGTGCCGCTTTTTACGGTAAGGCTATTCGCGTCACGCAGTATTCCCGAAACCTTGTTTATAATAACCGATCCGTCATAACCGTCGTCTGAAACCAATAAGTTGCTGCCGCTGCCGATAACCAGATATTTGCCGCCCTTTGATGCAGCTTTAGCTATGGCGTTGATAAAACCGGTTTGATCTTCTACTGTCACAGTTTCCGAGATTGGGCCGCCAATTGCCAGAGTGGTTATTTCTTTAAAGGATTTTTCAGGAGGTAACTGCATTTGATCTGAATATTGTAGCATTTATAGGGTCCGGCGAGGATATTTTATAAATACATCTTTTCCTTGAGTAAAATTATTAGCCCCGACTAGCTATAAATTACTGGATTCTTGAAACCAAATTCCTGGAAACATACTTTAACCATTCCCGGCTTGAAATATCACTGCCCCGGTCAATCAACGCCAGGGTGTGACGGTCAGCCCAGCGGATGGATTCTCCGGTCAGGCCGTAACTGTCTATGTAAGCCAGGAATTGGGTCCCGTACGCTTCTGCCTCTTTTTCATTCCAATACATTCTTAGGTCCTGAGCAAGCAAAGCCTGTTTTATTTGAACGGGCAGTTTTTCCTGTTTGACCGTGTCGAGCGTCCTTTGGAATTGTTCCATATGTTTATCTTCGTGTACGAGTTGGTTTGAAAGTCCCTGGGGGGTATCCGTCAACACTCTTTGGATTGTGGGCATTATCAGCAGATTCACGGTCTCTCCGCTCGGGGCGCCTAATCCAATACCCATCGATAAGTTAGGATTTTCCCCGGCTCTGGCAGGGGAACCGTCCCTTAACTGGAAAGTTACAACAGATTGTCCATCGGGCCGGTAAAGGGATGCTCTCAAGTGTTCGCCTGCTGAGGCAACCAACCGACTTTCTGAATCAGGCATTAACGCGATCACCCTATTCATTCTGTTGATAGCCTCAGCCGATAATGCGGCTACCTCCGCCGGGGCAAGTTGACGTCGGAGATCCGCTAGAGGGTAAGGCTCAAATCCGGCGCTTGCCCAAAGCGCTTTTTCTGCCGGACTTTCTTTTATACCCAGTCTGGTAATATGTTCGCCCAAGCGCTCTTCATCAGACTTATTTAATTCGCCTATTAAGGGTGGGATTTCGATTGAAGCGATTACAAGTCCTCCCAAAAGTAAGGGTCCGCCGATACCGATCAATCTCCTTCTTGTGGTCCTTGCCTGCATTGCGGCTGTGCCCGCTCGCAAAGCTCTTTTGTCTACAGCCTTAAGAGTTCCGTTTCGGTCGACCGCATCAGCGGCTGCTATTTTGGCAAGTTCGGCGGGGGTTCCCGTCCAGGCACTTGCAACTCTTTCACCAAATCTTCCCAGTCCGGATCTTTGCATAGTGAGAAAATATAGCATAAGTATTATGGGTTATCAACTTCATAGCTTCGTGATAGACTATCAAAAATGGAAAAAGCCGTACTTAGAACCTTAGCTTATTACGATGTTTTTAATTTCCCGTTAAAAGCCTGGGAGGTCCACAAATGGCTGAGCGGAAAGAAAGCGACGCTTGTTCAGGTTGAGAATGCCCTTATTAGATTGGAAACGAAAAATAAGATTGCAAGATCAAAAGGCTATTGGTATTTAACCGGTAAAACAAGGACGGTAAAGCAGAGGGAGGAAAAGGAGAGAATTTCTGCAGGTCATATATATTTGGCCGGGTATGTTGGAATTTTAATGAGGTTAATTCCCTGGATTAAGATGGTTGGAATATCGGGAAGTCTAGCTCTTTCAGCGAGCAAGAAGGAAGATGACATCGACCTGTTTATTATTACCGACAACAACAGGATTTGGATTAGTCGCTTTCTTCTTATACTGTTAACATCGGTCATCGGATTAAGGCGGTCAAGGCGTGAAAAAAAACTCTCGGCTGCCGGTAAGATCTGTATAAACTTAATACTCGAAAGAAGCAATTTAGCTCAGAAGAGAAGGAATATCTATGTCGCACACGAAGTGCTTCAGATGCGTCCTCTCTGGCAAAAACAGCAGATTTATTCTGACTTTTTACACGCTAATTCCTGGGCCTTTAAGTACCTGCCAAACTGGAAAAGCAGCGAAAGAATGGACCGGAAAAACTGGAACAACGGAAATTTTAAGACAGCGGTTTCGACCGGACCGCTATCAGGTTTGCTCGAAAATGTTGCCCGGAGAATTCAGTTAAATATTATGAAAAAACCGGAAGGCAAAGAAAGGATTGAATCCGGGGCTCTTTATTTCCATCCTGAAGATAAGGGCGTAAAGATATTATCGGAGTATAAGAAAAGACTTGCAGCTTTATAGCTACTCGCCTTTTTTGCTGTTTTCGTTGTCGGCCAAGTGGGCTTGGTCATTCCAGGTATCCAAACTCCACTCGCCGCTTTTAAAACTGCAAACCGTCAAACCCGAGGTGGCAAACTTCATTCCCTTATAAGATCTGTTAAAAATATCGGGAGTTAAATCCTCACCCACAATAATTAATAAAACTACCATTTTAATAAATACCGAGTGGGAAACTACGGCAATATGTTCTTCGGTGAGCGACTCAAGAGACTCCAAAAACTCGGCCCCTCTTTTTTTAAGATCTGAAAAATTTTCTTCATCGGAATAATGCCAATTGGGGTTGTGAGCATTCTCATCCATTTGTTTGCGGATTTCCTGACTTTCAGGAAGATCAATTCTTCTGCCGGCAATTTCCGACGGGCGTTTTACCTCAACAGCCAGATCCGAAAAAATTACTTTTTTGTTGCCAATTTGAGAATTAATAATTTCGGCCGTTTGTCGAGTTCTTTTATAGGAGCTGACGATTAAAAGATTAATGGGTAATGCTTTTAGTCTTTCTCCGGCAGCACCTGCCTCCAGTTTTCCTTTGTCTGTGAGTTCAAATTCAGGTAAGGAATAGAGATTATTGGCGTTATGATGACCTTCGCCGTGCCGGACAAAATAGATAATCATAGAGGGTATTATACTGTATGAATAAACCAATAACCCAATGTCAAATATACAAATACCCAATTAAAACGCAAGATTGGGGATTGGGTTATTTGTATGTTGGTTTATTTGGCATTTGTTTTTTAAATTAGCACCTCTTGACAGCTACTGCTAATTTGGTGTATAAATTCACTCGATTCTGCCTCACAGCCTCGAATATGAAAAAAACAAATAGTGAAATTAAAAAAGTAAACGTAAAACCCTTATCAGGATACGTATTGGTTGAGCCGTCAGCTGCTGAAACCAAAACTGCTTCGGGTCTCTATCTTCCCGATTCGGCTCAGGAAAAACCCGCGCAAGGCACAGTTGTTGCAGTTGGTGATGTTGTTGTTTTGGAATCAGGCAAGGTTATCGGGGCTCCCGTGAATATCGGAGACAAAGTCATTTATAAAAAATGGGGTGGAGACGAAATAAAACTGAGCGGAATAGAATATAAATTGGTTAAATTTGACGATTTAATGGCGGTTATTGAATAAATTTATGGTAGAAACAGCAAGAGTAAAACAAAGAAGATTGCCTCAAGGAGACCTGATTTTAGGGGTTCCTGACGGAGCGCGCGGTGCAATATTAAGAACCCGTGCCGGCGATTTGGCAATGGAATGGGAGGCTAACCAGGCCGCGGCTGCTGCTGGTGAGGCTGATCCGGACTTCGGTCTTCAGGCAAGATATTATGTCGCCTCTATTCTCTCAGCCGGTTATGACAATAGAGCAGAGCAGGTTGCTTTAGGTATGCAGGCACTTGAAGATTTGGAGAGACAACACCCTGAAGTCGGTGTAGCCCTGGCAATGGATCGCTCACTGGGAGTTCCGGCTTTAAATTTGGTGCGGACGATAAGAGCGACCAGAAGAGTTGTTTCGGCAGGTGCTGGTGGTGGGACGGTTAAGTAGATATGGAAAGAGACGGTTCGGCCGGTAATGGTAGGGTAATAGGTGCCGAGATTACGGGTGCAGCCCGGACACCGAGAGAAGTAGCTCTGCTAAAAGAACTAAAGGAGAAAGAGCGGGCTGGATTTAAACCGAGGGTTTTGCGGTTTGTTCCAGGCGAAGTTAGAGTAAGGCGCTATTCGCCTAACGGAAAGTAAATAAATATGGCAAAAATATTAAAATTTGATACTGAAGCAAGAGAAAAATTATTAAAAGGCATCAATCTGTTGACTGATGCTGTTGCGGCTACTTTGGGTCCTAAAGGACAGAATGTAGCTATTGATAAAAAATGGGGAGCTCCCAACGTGGTTCACGATGGTGTGACCGTTGCTAAGGAAATTGAACTCGAAGATCCGTTTGAGAATATGGGTGCTCAACTTCTAAAGGAGGCGGCTTCTAAAACCAACGATGTTGCCGGAGACGGAACTACAACCGCGACCGTTTTGGCTCAAGCTATTGTTTCCGAAGGCTTAAAAAATATTCAGGCCGGCGCCAATTCTATGGTTTTGCGTAAAGGAATCGAGAAGGCGGTTGAGGCACTTGTGGCTCAGCTGCGGACAATGAGCAAAAAAATAACCAATTTCGAGGAGACCACTCAGGTAGCTACAATTTCCGCCCAGAACAAAGTAATCGGAAAAACAATCTCGGAAGCCCTCAATAAAGTCGGAAAAGACGGTGTCGTCACGGTCGAAGAGGGCAAAACAATGGAGATGAGTGTCGATTATAAAGAGGGTATGGAGTTTGATAAAGGATACCAGAGTCCGTATTTTGTAACCGATTCCGACAAGATGGAGTCTTCGCTCGAGGATCCTTATATTTTAATAACTGATAAAAAGATTTCGGCAATGGCGGATTTAATGCCATTCCTCGAAAAATTTGTCGCTGTTTCGAAAACTTTAGTAATTATTGCCGAAGAAGTCGAAGGCGAGGCTTTAACAACTCTGGTTCTAAATAAACTCCGCGGCGCCTTTAATGTTCTGGCAGTTTCCGCTCCCGGATTCGGCGACAGAAGAAAACAAATGCTTGAGGATATCGCAATTTTAACCGGAGGTACCGTTATTTCCGAAGAAACCGGCAGAAAACTGGAATCAACCGAAGTTGAAGATTTAGGTAGAGCCGGAAGAGTTTCCTCGGGCAAAGACAGCACGCTTATTGTTGACGGCAAGGGAAGCAAAAAAGCAATTGATGCAAGGATTGCCCAGATCAGAAAAGAGCTGGCTGCAACAGATTCCGATTTCGATAAAGAAAAACTTCAGGAGAGACTCGCTAAAATGGCAGGCGGAGTAGCCGTTATTAATGTCGGAGCTGCAACCGAAGTTGAGATGAAGGAAAAGAAAGAGCGGGTTATAGATGCGGTTGCTGCAACTAAAGCTGCGATTGAAGAAGGTATTGTTCCGGGAGGAGAAGTGGCGCTTCTCAGAGCCGCGAAAGTTCTCGATGCCTTAAAGGCTGACAACGATGAAGAAAAATTAGGAATAATGCTTGTTAAAAAAGCTTTGGAAAAACCTTTCAGAAAGCTTATCCAGAATTCCGGTATCGACGAGGGCGTTGCTTTAACAAAAGTTTTGGCTTCAACAGGCAATATGGGAATTGATGTTTTGGACGGAGAGCTAAAAGATTTGGTTAAAGCAGGTGTGATCGATCCCGTAAAAGTTACCAGAACCGCTCTGCAGAATGCGGCTTCGGTTGCAATTATGGTTATGACAACCAACGTTTTAATCACCGATAAGCCCGAAGCGGAAAAAACTCCCGCGATCCCCGGAGGCGGAATGCCGGGGATGGGTGACTACTAAAGCCTCTTCTATTCGCTATTGACAAAAGTCCAGCGTCAGGTAAACTAACATTGAAAAGAAGGTCCGAGATTTTACCGATGAATGCAGTTCCTCAACCAGGCGGAATAGGCAGAGAAAGAGACGGATCATCTCCAGCGCTTCGAGTAGAGGGTAAACCCGCAGCTTTTAATTTAGCGGACAGACTGGCACAGCACCGCGCAGACCAATCCCGCATCTCCTGGGAAGGTTCATTCCTTGATTATTACGGTAAAGTTTCACAAAATCCCGGCATTGCCCGGCTTTCCCACGCCAGAGTCTACGATATGATTATGGCCGGCGGCGTTACCGATCAGGGAAAGGATGAACCTAAAAAACACGGATTTTTTGCCGACGAGTTATACGGGATAGACCGTCCGCTCGAGCAGGTCGTTGATTATTTTGCTTCTGCAGCCCGCAGACTGGAAGTGCGGAAAAGGATCCTGCTTTTAATGGGGCCTGTCGGCGGAGGTAAATCAACAATAGTTACAATGCTCAAGCGCGGTCTTGAAGCATACAGCCATACCGACGCCGGTGAAGTTTATGCAATTAAGGACTGTCCGATGTGGGAAGAACCTTTACATCTTTTACCGGAAGTATTGAGAAAAGAGGTCGGTAAAGAGCAGGGCATCCATATAGAGGGTGATTTATGCCCTAAATGCCGGGTGATGGTTGAAGACAGGAGCGGAAAAATAGACGATGTTCCGGTTGTACGGTACACGATGAGCGAGAAAGAGCGGAGGAGCATCGGTACTTTCGCACCCTCCGATCCGAAGAGTCAGGATATCTCAGAGCTTACGGGTTCCGTTGATTTGGCCACAATCGGTAAATACGGTGCGGAATCGGATGCGCGGGCTTACCGTTTTGACGGCGAGCTGAACGTAGCCAACAGAGGCTTGATGGAATTTGTGGAAATGCTCAAATGTGACGAGAAGTTTTTGTATAACCTGCTGACTCTTTCCCAGGAACAGAACATTAAAACCGGCAGGTTTGCGATGATTTATGCCGATGAAGTGGTTATTTCTCACACCAATGAGCACGAATATGCGGCATTTATAGCCAATAAAAAATCCGAGGCGCTCCACGACAGGATAATTGTGGTTAAAGTGCCCTACAACCTGAAAATTTCCGAAGAGGCAAAGATTTATCAGAAAATGCTGGACCAGACAGGAAATATGGCAATCGGCAGATCCCCCCAGCCCGGCGAAATTCACGTAGCCCCCCAAACACTTGAACTTGCGAGTCTGTTTGCCGTAACCTCAAGACTTGAACCGTCCAAAAAAGCCGGGATGACACTGGTTAAAAAAGCGAAGCTTTACGACGGCAGGGATGTAGCGGAAGCGACAGATAAGGATGCAAAAGAATTAAGGAAAGAGGCTGAGGATACTAGGGAGGGAATGCAGGGAGTTTCCCCGAGATATGTAACTAATGCCCTGTCCCACGCCCTGGTTAAGGACGGAGCTGCAGCTTGTATTAATCCGATAGATGCTCTGAGGGCTTTAAGGGATAATCTGGACCAGGCTCCCGGTATGGATAAAGACAGAAAGGCCGCTATGCTGGAGCTTTTGGCGGCTGCCAGGGCCGAATTTGACGATACAGCCAAAATAGAGGTCCAGAAAGCTTTTGTCCACGCCTATGAAGATTCGGCGGTAACCTTAATGAACAATTATCTGGACAATGCCGAGGCTTTTAAGAATAAAACAAAACTGCGCGACCCGATTACCGATGAGGAGATCGATCCGGACGAGACGCTGATGCGCTCGATTGAGGAGCAGATTGCGGTAAGTGAGGCTGCAAAAACCGGATTCAGGGAAGAGATATTGATCAGAGTGGCGTCTCTTGCCAGACGCGGTTTAAGTTTTGACTATACTTCCCACGAAAGATTGCGCGAGGCTATTGAAAAGAAATTATTTGCCGATATGAAGGATTTGGTTAAAGTAACAACCTCGACAAAAACCCCGGATGCCGAACAGCAGAAAAGAATGGGTGAGGTTACTGACAGATTGGTCTCAGATCACGGATACTGCAAATGCTGCGCCCCTGAACTTTTGAAATATGTAGGAACACTGCTTAGCCGTTAAATACTATGCTTCCCGACCACGCACCAGACAGAAGAGCTTATATGATTGCTTCACCGCATAATTTCGACTTGGGCGGACAGGCGCCCCGCGACCAAAGACGTCATCGGGAAAAAGTTAAAGACGCGATTAAAGATCAGCTGGGGGATCTGGTCGGTCAGGAATCAATAATAACTTCAGACGGGAAAAAAATAGTTAAGGTTCCAATCAGGGGGTTGGATCACCCCAGATTCAGGCACGACCCGAATGATGGCAGACCCGGTTACGGTCAGGGTCCGGGGAAAATAGGCGATGTTATCGGTCAGGAATCTTCGGGTCAGGGTCCGGGGAAAGGCAAGCAGGCCGGTGATATACCGGGAATCGACTATTACGAAGCGGAAATCACGGTCGATGAGCTGGCCGCGATGGCTTTTGAGGATATGGGTTTGCCCTGGCTCGCCAACAGAGGCAAAGCAGTCATCCCCTCTGAGGAAACCCGTTTTGATACCTACCGCAAAAAAGGCACATTGATGGATAAAAGAAGATCTGTCAGAGAAAATCTTCTCAGGAATGCCAGAGCCGGCAACCCTCACGTAGGCGATTGGCAGGATGATGATCTGCGCTACAAGTCCTGGACACAGCACACCAGAGAAACGTCCAATGCCGTAATTATTGCAATGCGTGACGTATCGGGTTCGATGGGAGAATTTGAAAAGTATATTTCCAGAACGCTGTATTCCTGGATGTTCAGGTTTTTAAGGACACAATACGAACAAGTGGAAGTGGTTTTTATTACCCATCATAGTGAGGCCAAAGAAGTTGATGAGAACGCCTTCTTTTACCAGGGTGAGAGCGGTGGAACTAAAGTTTCATCCGCCTATGAACTGGCCTTGGACATTACCAGAGCCAGATACCCGGCAAAAGAGTGGAACACGTATCCCTACCACTGCACAGACGGGGACAATTGGGGGGATGTGGATAACAAAAGATGCGTGGACACGGTAAAATCAGGCCTGGAGACCGATTGGAATGCATTCGGTTATGCCTGGATTAACGAGGGCGGTAGGGGTTCGGCCAATGCCGGAACTTTAACCGGAGAATTGGAAGCAATAAAAAATCCCAGGCTTACCGTTGCCAGAATAACCAATAAAACCGGGGTTTTTCCGGCACTGAAACAATTTTTTTCGGCTGATCAGGCAACAGCAGCTGCATTGGGAGGACTTTAAATATGGGTATACAGATTGATTCCGAATTAAGAGCACAAGCATCAAAGGGACAGCCTCTGACGCTTGATCAGGCTATGCCGGTGGTTGACGAGATGGCGCGCGGGTATGGTTTAAAGCATTGCCCTACTATTTTTACCAAAGTCCCCGCAGATATTATGTATGAATACGGAGCTTACGGGTTGCCGGGGAGATTTTCGCATTGGACGCACGGGAGGGGGTATGAGCAGATCAAAACCCAATACGACTACGGATTGTCAAAAATTTATGAATTGGTAATAAATACCGATCCTGCTCAGGCATTTTTACTGGAGACAAATACTGATACGGCCAACATTATGGTCGCAGCCCACGTTTTAGGTCACGTTGATTTTTTCCAGCAAAACCGGCATTTTGGACACACCAACCGCAGGATGGGTGAAACGGTGGAGAGAAATGCCGAAAGGTTGAGAAAATACGAATTTGACCACGGTGAACTGAAAGTCGAGAAGGTTCTCGACGCCGCTCTGGCCATCCAATTAAACATTGATCAGGACCCAGGTGGCTTCAGAAGGCCTTCAAAAGAAGATTATCTGGAAGAATGCAGAAAAAGAGCGGTTGCCGAGCTTAAGAAAAGAGAGTATCCCGGCTCGGAATATGATGATGTGCTGGATCTGGGAAAGAAAAAAGATGACGGTCCGAAACCTCAACCCAAACTTATGGTGCCTTTCGAGCCCGATCCTGATTTACTTTGGACGGTTGCGGAATTTTCACCTATATTATCGTCCTGGCAGCGGGATGCGCTGCATATTCTTCGTGCGGAACAGCAATACTTTTTACCCCAGATGCAAACCAAGATAATGAATGAAGGGTGGGCCAGCTTTTGGCATAACCGGATAATGAGACAACTAGGTGATGAAGGACTTCTGACTGACGGTCAGTGGGTTGAGTACTCTCAGATGCACACCAGTGTGCTGTCTCCGAGCAGACGGAGCCTGAATCCTTATTACGTCGGATTCAAAATATGGGAAGATCTGGACGCCAAGCATAAAGGAACTTACGAACCGGGCAACAAACCGGACAGGGACCGTTTCGGTGATGTTATAAATCCTGCAAGTCTTGCAGGCAGACTATCAAACGATATATTTTTTATCAGGGAAACTATGGAAGATCAGGGGTTTTTAAGAGCGCATTTGACGCCTAATCTCGTTGAGGAGCTTGATCTTTTCCAATACAGAAAAGAGGGAGACAGATGGGTGATCGTTGAAAGAGATCCTGAGGTAATCAGGCAGGGGCTGGTTGAATCTATGACCAATTTCGGTCAGCCGGTTATTAAGGTCGAACAGGGAGGCGTGAATTATACAGGCGATGGGCAGTTAAATCTGGTTCATCAGGCAACCGATGGGCGGCCTTTGGATGATGCATATGCAAAAAGAGTGCTCAATTATCTTTATTATCTCTGGGGAAGGCCGGTAAATATAAAGACGGTAAGGGATGGTAAAGATATTACTTTGAGCACCAAAGAAGGAAAAACAGTTCTGGATCCGGGTTAAACACTTTTGCTCCGGGTATTGTATTATTTTATTAGACCTCTCAAATGAAAACCGCAGAAAACCGCAGTCCTAAAGAAAAAAAAGCTTTTGAACAATTTTTATCCGAAGATGAAGAGCTGGTTTTGGCTACGGGTTACGGCAAAAATTATATGAGACATAGGTATGTTTACTATATGATGTGGCCGGGAGGGGTTTTTATGGCGATGGGATTGGGCCTGGCTTATTTTATGGATTTTAATTTAGGTATAGGACTTCTGGCCGGGTTAATTGCCTCAATGTTTACTGCCGGAGTTCAGAGTTTTTGGCATTATCACGCCAACCGTTACCTGCTTACAACCAGAAGGGTGATAATAAAAAAGGGAGTTTTCGCTGTCCGTTTAACCTCGGCTCTTTACGATAAAATCACCCATATTGAGGTCGACCAGGGGGTTTTGGATAGGCTGGTAATGAAGCACGGCAACATTATTGTGAACACCGCCGGCGGGAACAAAGATGAAATAAAAATCCTCTGCATTGATGAGCCGGTCAAATTCAAAAACCTACTGGAAAGACTGATTAATAGAGAGCGTGAACGGTTCGGGTCTCCGACAGGTCCCGTCGTGACTGTTGAGGGAGAGGTTGTCGATTAAATTACTTCCTGAAAAGATTAAATCCTAAAATTCCCATTTTTCCTCCCTGAGGC
>CAYOSW010000002.1:0-40661 GCA_964406775.1 uncultured Gammaproteobacteria bacterium | reverse complement strand
TTTGCGGTTCTGCAGAAGGGGAAGGACTCGGAAGCGTCTGATTGATTATATTTACGCCTTCATTAAGTACCGGAGCCGGAGTTTTCTTAGGTAGTGCCGATTCGGAAGCCTCAGGTTCGGGCTTAAAGGTCGGAATAGCAACGGCTGAGGGTGTAGCGGATTCCATTACTGCAAAATCTTCCTGTTTAGGGAATTTGCGGATCTCGGGAAGAATTAAAAGCGGGTTAATTTTTTGGCCGTCTTTTGTAACTTCAAGATGAGTGTGAGGTCCTGAGGTGTGTCCGGTCATACCGATTTCCCCTACAAAGTCATTAACATCAACGACTTGTCCTTTGGTAACGAAAATCTTACCCATATGAGCGTAAGAAGAGCGGTAACCGCCCTCGTGCTCGACCTCAACTAACAGACCGAGTCCGAAGAAATTAAAGCCGGTCTCAACAACAGTTCCTTTGGCGATCGGTTTAATAGGCATTCCGAGGCCGGCGCAAATATCGATGCCGGGGTGGAATCCTGAAAAGGTTGTGGTTATATATCCCGGAAACGGAAGCTGAAAAGTCACAGGCGAAGCCTGAGAATTAACCTGCTGTTCCTGAGTAATTTCGGCATAGGCTATATTGGTTTTAACGGGAGGGAAGCTGAAAGCCGGGTGATAGTTAAAAAGGAAGCTCAGACAAAGCAGGAGCCCCCCAAGCTTTAATTTGAGCCTGAATTTGGGGAAGGGTTTGACGTACAAAAATGGTTTAAATTTAACCATTAAAAAAGCCTGGGAGTTCCAGGCAGAAGTGTCAATAGTATCAGATTAAGGGCCGGAAGTCAAATTTACGGGATATCTTGGGAGAGGCTTGATTTGCTATCATTATCTTTTACCGATGCGCAAAACACTGCTCATAATTCTGGTCTTTCTAAGCATAGTTTCGATAGTTCTCCAGATCGGATCGGGGCTATTGAAGCGGTATGTGGGGCCCGGAGCCAAGGCCGGTATAAGAGTTGAGTCCAATATTCCCGCTAAAGTATTTTTAAATGATATGCAGATGGGCAGCGTCCCCTTTCAGGATGATGCTTTAAAGCCCGGAGACTACAGGGTTTCTTTAAGAGCCGATGAGGCTACAGACTCGGCAAAAGTCTTCTGGGAGGGTTACGCCAGGCTGAATGAGGGGAGCCTGACTATTGTAATCAGGGATATTGCGGACGATAAAGACGCATCATCCGGAGAAGTAATAAGCCTGGAGTCGGGCAGCGGAGCAACTATCACATCCTCCCCCTCAAATGCGGAGGTTTTTATTGACGGTAATTTAGCAGGCAGAACCCCGCTGTCCGTGCCTGATTTATCGGTTGGTGAACACCAATTTATCATCAGCCGGGAGAATTTCCTGAAGCGCAGTATCCGTTCCAGGGTCATAGAAGGCTTAAATCTGGTTATAAGCGCAGATTTAGCCATAACTGAGCCTGATTTAACCAAGCTTTCGGCTACGCCGGTTTCATCGACTCAGGAAGTGACAATCAAGGCTACTCCGACCGGATTTCTGAGGGTTAGGGAATCAGCAAGCGTCAACTCCAAGGAAATAGGTCAGGTTAAACCGAAAGAAACCTATATTTTACTTGAAGAAACCCCGGGATGGGTCAGAATCAGACTAAAGGACGGAAAAGAAGGCTGGGTTTCCTCGGTCTATACCCAGAAAAAAACATCCTAAGAGCCCAGGTAGTAGATTATGCCTATGACTGAAACAATCCAAAGTATGACCGTTACCAGCAGTGGTTTATCCCTGAGAAGAACACGCTCAGGTGATTCCCCCTCCTTTTTCTCGTAAATAATGTACAGATAGCGCATTACACCGTATATGACCAGCGGAACCGTAGCCATCAGGAATTTAGCCTGGTTAAAAGGTAATGAGAAATTATCAAATAGAACCGACAGTCTGTACCGGGCCGAAATCGGGGGCTGCAGGAAAGCAAAAAAGGCATAAGACAGCCAGGTGGAATTGGCAAACATAGCTGTCAGAATATCCAGAAAATTCTCCGGGTAATGAAGTAATGTTTCCCGGTGTTTGGCGGCCTGACCCTGAAGCAAAGTAAGTTCGGAGCGGCGTTTTCCGATGGCCAAAAATAAGGCAAAAGATAAAACAGTCAGCAGGAACCAGACATTAAGATGAGCATCGATTACCCAAACCCCCGCGTAAATCCGCAAAAGAAATCCCGCTGCTATCGCCATAACATCAATTAAGATTATTGATTTTAAATATGCCGAATAAAAAAGCTGGAGAATAAGGTAGGCAAGTATTGCCAAAAACAGTGCCGGCGAGATGGCGTATGCGGACGGCAAGACTATCGAGATTATAACCAGGGCGAGAGTTACTACAAATCTGACGGATAATTTTCCTGCCGGTATCGGCCTTTTTGATTTAAAAGGGTGAAGCCTGTCCCTCTCGATGTCAAAAACATCATTTAATAAGTAAATAGCCGAGGATGCGGCGCAAAATAATATAAACGCTTCAGCGACTAAGGTAACTGCCAGCGGGTTGGTTAACTGTCCGGAAAAAATAATTCCTGCAAAAACTGCCGAATTTTTAACCCACTGTCTGACACGGACTGCTTTGGCTAAATTCCAGAGAAATAAAGGAAGACTGTTTAGATTAATCGGATTCATTGCGGTTTTTGCCTGCAAGTAAATGAAGCCAAAGAATCGCTCCGAAAATTACTACACCCGCACCGATTATTGTAAATATTTTTCCTTGACTCTCCAGATTTAATGCAAGCAAGCCCAGAATAGCACAAGAAAGAGCGTACAACAAGGACACCTGAGCTTGAGAAAGTCCTCTTTCGAGTAAAAGATGGTGAAGGTGTTTCTGGTCGCCTTTCAGCGGAGATTTTTTCTCGATAATTCTTCTGAAAAAAGTATAGAAAAAATCAGTTGCCGGAACGAGAAGGACAAGCAGTGCAATCGCCAGTTTAGCGGTTGAAAAAATGGAAAGCACCGCGATCATAAATCCTAAAATTGTCGAACCGGAAAAGCCGGGGAAAATTTTTGCCGGATGCCAATTAAATATCAGGAAGCCGAGGGATGCGCCCGCACAAATAAAGGCGAGCAGCGTCGGCAAATATTGGCTCTGGTCGCCTAAATTGAAAAAATTAAACGACACATAGCCGATTGTCAGGAATGCTACCAGAGTAATAATCGGCATCTGACCGTCAACTCCCTTGCTCCAGTTAACCATATTCATCATCCAGACAATCCAGATCACGGCGAACAGGTCGGCTATCGGATTTAATTGATATCCCAAAAATAAATATTGCGGTAAATCGAGCCTGAGTATGCCTCCTCCCAGGGGGTTGGTGATGAAATCTATCCCGATACCGGATAAAACCGCGATAACTGCCGGAACGATTTGAAGAAGAAGTCTCGGCAACGGCTTAAATTCGATTAAAGCGTCATCAAGCAGGCCGACAATCAGCAGGATAAATAAACTCGCGATTATTCCTATAGTTGTCCCTGATAGACCTGTTAATAACAAGACTCCGACTATTATTCCCAGAAAAATGGGCAGACCTCCGGCTCTGGGTATAACTTTTTTATGAATATGGGCGGGATGAGGGCGGATTTTCGGGTCGTCAACCAGTTTAAATTTTTTGGCAAGCCTTATCGTGAGAGGAACGGAAAGAGCGGTAATTATTAAGGAGATAAAAAAACCTAAAAATAATTTATCCATAGATGTTCAAGATAAAGACTGTTTTAAACAAATGTAAAAATAATCCTGATTGCCGCTAAAAACAGTAGCAGGCTGGTAATAACTGTAGCAATTGCCAGAACTCTTTTAAGTAAAACCTGGGAAAAGTGCAGATGCCAGCTGATGATCAGATTAATAAGGATGGTAAGGGCAATCAGGGAGGGAAAAATCAGAAATTGGTTAATGTGTCCGAATTGGGCATCCCCCCAGGGTAAGGAATAAAAAATGGGGATCTCTTTCGGCAGACTGAAATAAAACAGCGCCCATATAAAAGTTATTGTCAGAGACAGGATTACGGAAGTGCTGATAGGCCAAAAAACAAAAGTATCCTGCTCCTGATATATTTTGGAAAACTCCTTAATTATTTTCATTTAGAACGGGCTTTGTTAGTAACGCGGAATTCCAGGTATCTTCCGAACATCAGTGAAGTCTGGGCATCGATTGCCGGTACGGTTGTGATGGTTACAAGAACTACCGGTACCAGCAAGTATTGAATAAAAGTCCAGATTCTTTTAGGCGGAGACCAATTTTTAGGTCTCGGTGGAGCAGTTTTTTCCTGGACATAAACGGTTACGAATAACCCCAGGAAAGCAGCAGTTAAAATATACGATGATACAATCGGGAGATTAACTGCAACCACAGACTCGGAGTATTGAGGGTTTATATACGGAATTATCAGACCTGCGAAAGTAACCAAAAGGGCGAGGGATCCCCACTTAAGATTGGCCCAAAGCACAAACAATAATTTGTCGGTCTTATCCCAAAAGTCGATATCGTTTCTTTTGAAATATTGCTTGAAAACAAACGGGATATGCTCAACACCATACGCCCAGCGTTTTAACTGCTGATACTGGTTTTGAAATGTTTTAAAAAGTGACGTGTCCAAGTTAGCATCGGCGGAAATCGGCAAGTAATGGGGGAGAACTTTGTAATCTCCGTTGAAGTGGAAATATGCCTTCCAGTAAAATCCCGAATCATCATTTACCTTATCGGGCATCCATCCGCCGATATCCAAAAGGGGCTTTAAATTGATGGATAAAGAAGAGAAATTCTGATACTTATCACTGCCGGCCATTTCTGCCAATTGCCAGAAAGCCGTACCCGAAGCAATCAGACGCATCGGAGCCGGTGCCTGCCAGAAATTGTTGTAATAGAGGAATGAGCCCGTATATGTTCTTTTATCCCTGACATCTTCAGGAACGGATAAATATTTATGCAAGGCTCCGCTTAAAAATTGTTTGTGAATGACAAAGTCCGCATCGAGAGTTGTGACAAATACCTGATTCGACTTAATACCTTTGCCTTCGAATTTTTCAACAGCATTTTTTATCATCCAATTGCGGTTGGTGCCGGGTCCGCGGATTTCTCCGGGCTGTAGCTCGTGAATTGTCGTAAAAACCCCGCCTATTTTTTTCTCAAATTTTTTAAGATATTCCTTGCTCTGTTTTATTTTTTCAGGATCGTCCCAGGCTTCAAACCCGACCGCTAAAAAAATCCTATCCTTCGGATATTCCGAATTTGCGATGGCATCAAAAGCCGGAGCTAAAATCTCAATCGATTCCTTATAGGTGGGCAGAACCAGCAGGTGGTAGTAATTTTCCCATTCCCCGGGAAAATCTTTCTTCAGGTTATCCAGCCAAGGTTGTTTTTCAGCCCAAGCGAGTTTTCTGTATCCTACAAAAATGAGTACGGCTACCCGCAAGGAGCTGTAAAGCCAATAAACATCTGCGGCAATGATCAGATAAGCCACCGCGAAGGGTAATGTCAGTGATAGCCAGAAAGGCGCAGTTAAAGCTATCCAGGTCAGCGCACCGGGAAGGATTTCCAGTAGGCGCTCAATCAAGGTTTCGTGTTTGCGGTAAAGTTTTAATTCGAATTCTTCGGAAATAATATAACGCATAGATAGAAGGTGATGGAGGGTAATTCCTATGCCGGCGCCGATTATGAAAAGCCCGGCAAGTAAATCCAGAGGCGGGTAAATAAATTTCTTACCCCAAAAACCGACTAAAAATCCTAAAAGAATGGTAATTATTCCAAAAAAGCTGGGGATCGGCCGGCCGAATACTTTTTTAAAAGCCTCGCTTAAGAAGAAAAAGGAAAAGAATCCCAGTAAAAAACTTAATATTATGCGCATATATTATCGGGCAGACCACCTCTTATGGTATGAGATTAGGGTCTGCCAATCAAGGTTCGGTTGGCAGTTTACCTGTTATGAGGCTCGGAGGCAAGTTTCCTTGCCTCACTCAAACTTAAAAAGCTTTTTAAAATTTTCCGTTGTTTGCTCCGCAACCCGGTCGTAGCCTGTACTTTTAATTTCCGAGATGTTTCTGGCAATTTCGGCTACGGATGAAGGTTCGTTTCTCTTTCCTCTAATAGACTGAGGTGGTAAAAACGGACAGTCGGTTTCCAAAACAATTCTATCCAAGGGAAGGATCCGCACAGCTTCTTTCAAATAGTCGTTTTTGGGATATGTTAGATTGCCGGCAAACGAAACCAGGAAATCTGTGTTCTTAATAACCGATTCGGTAGTCGGGAGGAGGCCGGAGTAGCAATGATAGATCCCTTTCCAGTCACTTGTCAGCTCTATAACTTCGTCCCAGCATTCGGTATTTTGAAAATTCCGGCTTCTATCGTCACGGCAGTGAATTAAAAGAGGAAGGTCGAGTTTCTTTGCTAGAGCTATTTGAGCTTTAAAAAGTTTTCTTTGGGCATCTTGCGCAATCTCTACCGTTGATCCTTCAGGCAGATATCCTTCTTTATTAAAATAGGCAAAATCCAGTCCGCACTCACCGACGGCGACTACCGTTTCCGGATTTTCCGTATAAATTTTTTCAAGTTCTTCAATATCCTTCCCAATCTGTTCTTCATTATTAATATATCTGACCGCTTCTTCAGGATGAATGGCGATTGCGGAATAAACTTTAAAACCGTCGTGCGAGATTATTTTAGCTTGCTCGGTAGCTATGCGGCTTAATGCAAGATCCACACCGACATTTATTACTGTGCCGACACCCGCACTCACCGCATTATCAATGACGTTGTGGATGTCCTCTTTGTATGAATCCCAAAAAAGATGAGCGTGAGTATCGATTAACATAGAAGTTATTATATGAAAGTTTGAACGTATGAGAAAGTGTTAGCTGGAGTCGATTATTTGTATTGGTTGAGGTTCTTGGGAGGTTTGTTCAATTTTGAGATTGAAGTCGAATTTATTGTAGACCGGTGGGTATTCGTCATCTGTACATTCTCCGTTGGATGCAAGATAAGGAGGATAGCAAGAATGGTTTTCGACCTTCAGGGTTAAAGTAAGTGGTCCGATCTGTTGTGTCTGAGAAGTATGTTTTAGAAGCTCTTCTGGTGTAAAAATAAAATATTTTGATCCATATGCCGTATCAATAATTGCGTATCCGGATCCTGAAAGTTCATACTTCTTTAACCCGCTATGATCATAAAGATGAATATAAGAGGGGTCGATTTGGTAATAGCTTTCTTCTGGGCTATTTTTTATTATGTCGCTTTTATCGTCATATGGTGCTTGTTGGTCTGAAGCTGAAGAAAAAGTTTTTGTAATATTGTATGAAACAGGAGGAGGGTTTTGTTTTATCGCTGTTATTGTATACTGACATTCCTCAAGGCGGTCTCTCATAACATCCAAATCTAGATGAGGTTTACTAATACATTCTGTGCGGGTAATGTCATAGATGTACCCTTGATGAAAAATACGGAGGTATTTGTTAATTGGAACAGACATATCAAGTTGTTTTATTTCAGGTGCTGCCTGGCCTGTGTTTGGGATCTGGTAAATAAAATTAGTGAGGGTGACCTTGGCTCCAGAAGGAAGAATAACTGCATCTTCCCGGGTAAGCTTTTTGTTAATTTGATTTCCTTCAAGTGAGGTGGTTTTTAGAGCATCTGTTGATGAAGATCTGATAATTGGCGGGTTTCTTTCTGCCTGTTCCTTAACAGCTATAGCGATAAATACGGATATTATGAATATTATAGTTAGGCATATGCCAATGATGAAAATTCCTCCTTTTTGATTGGTCATTACCTATCATTATTGCAGTTAGTTGAATGAAGTGGAAGTAATAAACAAAGCGGTTAATTCCAAAAATTGTTAGAGCATTGAGGAGGAGTTTTAAATTAAAAATCTCTTTTTGCCAAAATAAATGGATTACTTATCGATTCTTGGAAAGAGTGAGGACTGTGAAATTACCTTACCGGAAAATTGCTTCAGAATTTTTTCTGAAGTTTGAGGAAGAAACGGCTGAAGATTGTAACCCGCATCCAAAATCAGGCTGACGAGTTCGTCCAAGACTGCTTTAAGCTCAGCCCCTTCAAGCTTCCAGGGCTGGGTCTCGTTAACCCGTTGATCGGCTCTTTGGATTATTTTCCAAATCCAATTTAAAGCTTCATTAAATTTGAATTCGCTCAGGAGTTTCTCAACCTCGGGATCAAGCTTATTAATTTTTTCGTTTGCCTCAAATCCGCTTTTTTCAGCTAATTTCGCAACCCGGGCAACCAAGTTTCCAAGTCCGTTGGCCAAATCCGAATTATATGCCTGTACAACCTTATCTTCCGAGAAATCACCGTCCTGAAACGGCGAAATTTTAGCAAGGCAAAAATACCGCAGCGCATCCGCTCCGTATTTATCCAAAAAGGGAATCGGGTTATAAACATTACCCAAAGTCTTAGACATTTTCTGGCCGTTTACGGTGAAATATTCGTGAACAAAAAGTTTTTTGGGGAGGAGAAGTCCCGCGGAAAGCAGAATTGCCGGCCAGTATACGGCGTGGAAGCGGATAATTCCTTTGCCGATAACGTGCAGATCCGCCGGCCACCATTTTTTATATTTTTCTTCATCGGATCCGAATCCGATTCCCGACTGGTAAATATTCAATGCGTCAAACCAAACATAAATTCTCTGGGAGCCGTCGCCCGGTACCGGAACACCCCAGTTTTTTGCTCTGGAATTAGAGCGCGAAATGCTGAAGTCGACAAGTCCCGATTTGATGAATTTAAGCATCTCGGTTTTTCTGAATTCCGGCACTATTTCGTACTCGCCGGACTCAAGAATTTCTATTAATTTGTCCTGGTATTTCGATAATTTAAAGAAATAGTTTTCCTCCTCAACTTCCTCTAAAGGTTTGCCCGGATGCTCGTAACATTCGCCGTTCTCGTTTAATTCTTCTTTGGTATAAAAAAGTTCGCATCCGACACAATAAAGGCCTTTATAGGATTTTTTATAAATATCGCCCGAGGCATTACAAAGCTCCCAAAGTTTCTGACTTGCCTCGTGATGCGCCGGATTTGAGCCTTTTTGGAAAACATCAAATTTAATATTCAATTTTTCGGCAAGTTCTTCAAAAATTTTTGCGTGTCTGTCTACAAACGGCTGAACTTCCTCGCCGGAATTTTCGGCAGCCTGGACATTTTTAACGGCGTTTTCATCGGATCCGCAAAGGAGTAAAACCTCATCGCCGGATATTTGGCGGAAACGCTTGACGGTATCGGATTGGATAAATTCCAGAGCGTGGCCGATATGGGGCGTTGCATTAACATAGGGAATGGCATTAGTAATATAATATTTAGGCATTTTTTAGTCTCCTTAACCGGTGCCGTCTCGGCGCCTCTTGTTTTTGTATGTGAAGTTTAGGGATTTTTGAGCCTGGTGTCAATCTGAACCGCGGCATCTTCATCCGGGGGAATACCCTGACAAGAAATGCTGCGACCAGTATTACAAGTGCCCCTGTCAGATAATTTAACTGTCTGACCGAATAAAAAGCCAGCAGGAGAATTACTCCTAAAGAAACTATAAAACTGTGGGGCACATATCTCACTCCCAAATCGAGAAGAGTTGTCAAAGCCAGAAGTAGGGGGAGGAAGAAGGCGATTATCTGGAATATTGAGGCCTGCTCCCAATTTATGGGAGGTTCAACATAGAAAACCACCAGAAAAAAACATCCGGCAAAGAGAAGGAGAAACCCGATTTTTTTAAGTAAATTATTGATCCTCACTTTCTAATTTTAACTCAAAACCTTTGACAATACTGTCGTCAAAAGCTAGTATTGCCAATACAAAACTCCTTATGAATTTAACCGTAAAGTGCCCAAATTGTAAAACAGAATTTTCCCCTGACGAAGCGATTTCCCACGAATTTACTGATTCAATCCGCAAAGAATTTGAAGAAAAAAGAAAACAGGAACAGGAGGAGGAGAGGGAGAAAGTCCGCAAGTGGAAGGAGCAGTATGAAGAGCAGGTCAAAGATAGATTATCTAAAGAATCCTCTGAAGAGATGAAATTTCTGCAGGAAGAATTGGAGAAGCAAAAACAGGAATCTCAAAAAGCCAAAGAAAATGAATTATTTTTGAGAAAAAAAGCGGGAGAACTGGAAGAAAAAGCGAAAAATATTGATTTGGAGATTGCCAGAAAACTTGACGAGGAAAAAGAAAAAATCCGCCAAGCCACATCCGAGCAATACCTGAAGGAGCACCAGATGAAAGAGGCGGAATATAAAAAACAGGCGGAAGATATGAAGAAAAAAATTGAGGAACTCCAGCAGAAAGCGAGTCTCACTTCCCAGCAACTGCAGGGTGAAGTTCTGGAGCTTGAACTGGAAGAGTTTCTAAAAAAGGAATTTCCGGTTGACGAGATTAAGGAAGTGGGTAAAGGAGTGCGGGGTGCGGATGTAATGCAGGTTGTTGCGGATGCTTCCGGTAGGGAATGCGGAACAATTATCTGGGAGAGTAAAAGGACTAAAAATTGGGAAGAGGCTTGGATTTTTAAACTTAAGGAAGATATGCGCACGACAAAAGCGGATGTTGCCATCCTCGTTTCGTCCGTTCTGCCCAAAGGCATTAAATACTTCGGTTTTAAGGACGGTATTATCGTTACTAATTTTGAATGTTTGCTCGGAGTGGCGTCTCAAGCCAGATTTGCTTTAATTAAAGAGAGTCAGCTTAAAAATTCCTTAGTCGGTAAACAGGAAAAAAAGGAAATTGTCTGGCAGTATTTACAGAGCAATCAGTTCAGGCAAAGAGTTGAGGCGATAGTTGAAGCGTTTGAAACTTTAAAAACGGATTTGGACAAAGAAAAAAGAATGTATGCAAATCTCTGGGCGAAAAGGGAAAAGCAGATTGAACAGGTCATTAGTAATACTGTAGGAATGTACGGAGATATGCAAGGACTTATGGGGGCATCATTACCTCAGATCGCATCGCTTGAAATAACAACTGAGACCTTTGAGGATAGCGGTTCGGAGCAGATTTACACAAAAGAAACTTTAATGATTGATTCCGATTGAACTAATAGTCTGACCGTGATTATAATGGGAAGATAATGGATCCTCAGCTAACACAGACTAGTCAGAATCAGGTTGTTCCCGTATCTGATTCTTTTCCCGGAAGAATTATTAACAAGATCAAGAACCTGCCGAGAAAGCAAAAAATTGCCGCAGGTGTGATTTTGCTGGTTTTTATCGCTATATTGGGGTTTATTTTTTGGAACAAGAATATACAGAAAGTTGCGCCGGATACGCCCGTTGCCAAAGTTGGAGACGCGGTTTTGCCCAGAGCTTATGTTGATCTGGAGCTGAGTTTTTTTCCTGGAAAACCCACACCGGAGATTGAAAAAACAATTTTAGAAAAAATAGTTAATGATCAGATTACACTTGAGGCCGGAAAAAAAGAAGGGCTTATAGCCGATTACCCCCAGTCCGCGAATTTATCTTCACAGGAGTATTTACAAAGAACTAACCTGGTAAAAGAAATAAAGAAGGCTGTAAACGATAAAGGAAGCGTAATTAAGGGTAAAATGGTGATGGTTTGGTTTTATAACAATAAATTCATCGGTCCCCGGGGAGTCGAGGGGAGTAAACAATTTGCTTACTCTAAAATCAAACCCGTTTACGATAAGGTTAAAAGCGGGGCAATTTCCATCGATGAAGCGGGGAGAATAATCCGTGAAGATAAAAGCATCAAAGAAATTGATCCTGTTTGGGAAGTTAATGCCTTGGATCCGTTTGTTTATTATAAAAACGGTAAAGCCACTTTTTGGCCCGGATTTAATGAAATTCTTTGGAATACAGAACCGGGCCAGGTAACGCCTCTTTATCTCGGAGGAGGCATTTTAAGAGAGGGAAAGCCGGTTGAGGAACTGTACATATTTGCTCAGGTTGACGAAAAGTCGATTAACCCCTCTTATATCGATTACGATCAGTGGTTTCAAGAGAAACAGAAAGAATACAGCGTAAAATACTCGGATTCCGCGTTAATTTTCCCTAAGTTCATAACAGAAGTTTTAGCTGATGACGAGGGATATGGTCAAGGCGGATATTACGGTCAGGGCGGATACGATGGGGGGTATGGTAACGAAGGAAATTCAGGTAATGGCAGCGGTGGCGGTGACAATCCTGACAACACAGTTAGATCCGGCGATTGGTACGGGCGCGTCACTACTGCAACAGGTCTGCCTTTGCCGGGCGCTCAGATTAAAATTGTGAACGGCTGTTTGCCCGCAGATGGTTTAAATATGACAACGGATGCCAACGGGGCTTACAATACTATTTTTACGGGTGCGGGCACCAACCTTTCCTGTCTTTGTAATCCGCAGGAGGGAAGCGCCTATTACAACGGAACATTATGCGAAAAGAAGGGTCCGATATATATGGCTAACGGATCCGCCGCGGTTGAGGTGCATTTTAAATGCGATGTTACTTCTTCGCCGACTCCAACCCCGACTTTGAATTCATCGGTACCAACTCCAACCCCGACTCCAACACCTGTTTGCAACCCATTACCCGCAGAAACCAGAAATGTAGCGTGTCCTCCGAATCACACGGGTACAATAGTTGAAACCAGAACCTCTGTTTGTCCCGGGCCTAACTGGAGTGCTTGGACAGTGGTCAGTAATACTTGCACGCCTCCTCCTGCCTGCGGGGATTCCTGTACAAGTGATTCGTATTGTTTTGGCGCTCCTGACGGTTGCACCTCCTGCGTACCCAATAATTCGGGAACTGGCAGCGTCTGCTCCCGACCTCCGGTTTGCGGTTCCAGTTGTGTAAGGGACGATCAATGTATAGGGGCTGCTGCCAGAAGTGGATGTACAGCTTGCGTGAGTGGTACTTGCCGTATTCCTCCTTCCTGTGGTACTGCCTGTACGACCCGTGCCGATTGTTCTGGTGCCAAGGATAATTGTTCGGAATGTCTGGAGGGAACCTGCACCGATTATAACGATAATATGTGCAAGTGTGACGGAATGACTGCAGATATGGTTTACCCCGGAAACAGTTTTAAGTTTGAGGCTTTCGGTAAAGTCGAAGGAGGGGACATTAAAAAAGCCCAGATAGCTGATATCACCTTCAGGATGACCCAGGATGATAAAGTTGTCGCCAAATCAAATCCGATTGTTCCGACTGTGGTTCAAAACAGCGGAACCAAAATGCGTTTTAAAGCATCCTGGTCTACGCCGCCGCCTCCTTTATCCAAGAACTCAACCTACAGAGTGTTTGCAGACGTCAGATGTAAGCCCAAAAGAATTGTTGCTTCAAACGGTGAGCTGGCATCAAGCCAAATCCAGCAAAAAATTGAAGAGCCCAGGATCTATCCTCCCAAAGGACTGGAATGGATAGTTAAAAATATTGCCAAACTTTTCGGAGGAAAAGTAAATCCTTTTGTTTCGGAGGTTCTGGCTCAATTATCAAGTCCTTCACCGTCTCCTTCAGGCGCTCAAACAAACCTGCAACTTCAGACCCTGAATTTTGTTAAATTGATAGAAACGGATAATTGTAAATTTGTGATGTTTAAATTTGATGAAGCACTTTTTTAGGCACAAAACTTTCTTGTGAAATATCCCCAATCTTGCTAGTATGGTTTTACCGCTCTGATTGAGTGGTTATTTTGCGGAGTCAAATGTCTTTAAAACTTATCGGAAATCTGGTTATCTCTGCGCTTTTACTTTTGGGTTTTTCATCCTCGGTTGTTGTGTATGCACAAAATTCATCAGTTCAATCTCAAATGCTGAATATGGAGCTAAAAGGAGTAAGTTCTCAGAATTCAGAAGTGACAGGTTCGGTCGTTTTAATAAATAATTCGGGTAAAAATTTTGCTGAAGCCTCTTTGATTACAAAACTACAGTCAAAAGGAAGTTTAACAACCCTAAAATCCAACGGGCAGGATATAGTAATTCAAAACGAGGGACAGCTCATTAATTTTACGAAGTCCGAACCTTTTCCTCTTAAGCCGGGAGAAACATCGGAAAATGCTCTCTCCGTAAAATATCCGCAAACTATAAAACCCGGATCTTATATATTGACCGTTCAGGTTGTGGATAGTGACGGAACATCTCAGGGGATTACCAGTCAGGATATTGATTTAACCGGAACAAATTCCTTTCTGGAGATTAAAACAACAGACTGCAAAATTAAAATCGGGAGTAAAACTTTCAGCACAGTGGAAGGACCGAGTCTTGGGAGCGGAGATACAGGTACATTGAATTGTACGGTCAAAAATACCACCGGCCAGAGGGTTCAGGCGAAACCTCAGGCTGTTTATGCAATAGACTCCGTTTCAGAGAATGCCGGAAGTGCAAAAAGTTTTGACCTGACGAATCAAATTGCAATAGGCGCAGGTCAGCTGGCGACAGTCAACATTCCTTTCCCGAAACAGCTCTCTCCTCAGGTTTACGAGGGGATTTTTAACCTGGCAGATGAATCGGGTCTTGAGATATCTCCGAAAATTTCCTTCAGATGGATAGTTACCGGACCCTCGGCTGTGATAACGAATTTAAATCTGGACAAGTCTTATTATAAGTCGGGAGACACGGCTAAAATCTCCATAACCGCAATTCCTTCAGTTGATTTGAGCTGGAGGTCAGGTGTTTCGGCTTCGAATCCCGGTTATTCGCCGGATGCAGGTACTGATTTAGTCCAGCCGAAACTGACTTTAAAAATAACTAACTCGGATAATCAGATTTGCGGTCAAAAAGAAGAAAAACTGCCCTCTACTAAGGACAAAGCGGATTGGGGATTGCTGGCGGTGGACATCCCCATAACTGCAGATTGTAAAAATCCGAGAGTTGAGGCGGGAATCTATGAGGCAGGTATTACCGAACCTCTGGCTGTTTTATCCAAGGGGGCGGTAACAACCCGGCAGGATCTGGAAGCAGCTGCGCCGAAAATTGCAATTTCCGGCGATAAATCGTCCTGGCTTCCGGTGGCGGGAGCTTTGGCTGTGATTTTGATTATCGGCGGGATCGGTGGTTATTTATATTGGAAGAAAAAGAAAACACCTCCCGGTTTACCGCCTTCAGCCGGTAGTTCTCCTGATAAGCCTGCTGCGCCGCCTCCTCCGTCCCAGCCTCCCGTTGCTGCAACGATGACTGTTCTTTTGGCGGTAACGGCGATAGGGATTTCCGGTTATTTAATGAATGACCGTAATTATTTGCCTTCGGTAGAAGCTCAACAGCAGTTTGCGCCCATTCAGGGAGTTGCCAAGCCCTTTTCAAATAGTACTGACGAAACTTTAAGGACGATAACAATGAAGAAAATGCACGAAAGGCGTGTTGGTATAGGGCCGGGGCCTGCGCCTGTGCAGTGGGCTAACGTCAGGGATTTTTCGCAAAATAATACCGGCGGCGATAGCAGTGTTGAGGTGGGTCCAAACTGTAAATTTCTGAAAATAACGGTCAGAGGAACAGCGGGCAGTGAATACTATTGTGGAAATTGGGGACCGGGTATAGCTATAGCAAATTTTGTAGACAATTCCCCGATTACACCGACAGAAATTTCAAGTCCGACAAACAACCAGGTCATAATTCCTTCACTGCAGGTTGGTCAGGGTGCTTTCAATGATTATTCCTCATACGGTCCGCATATTATAAATGTCCACGATTTCGGCCGGGGTGGTCAAAAAAGTGTCACATATACTTTAAAGCTCCCCGACGGTATCAGTGAAGGCAGACATAAATTATTATTACAAGCCGGTCCGTCTCAAGCAACTTTTCATGGAGCATATGATAGGTATTACTCCACATTAGAGCCCGTTATTGAAGGACCTCAATTTATCCCGGGGGATCTTAACTGCGAAGGTAAAACCCCCTGTTTCACTAATTTAGAGCGGGATTTTTCGTGCGGACCGCCTCCGGCCTGTAACCAGACTTGTGGTACTAACTTCGATTGCGAAGGAGCGCTGAATGGGTGTACTCAATGCCGTCCAAATCCTGAAGGGCAGACTGTATGCCAGCCTCCCCCTCCAGCCTGTGATGCTGCTTGTGCTTCGGACCGTGATTGTTTCGGAGGCTTAAACGGCTGTACTGCCTGTGTTGCCGGTCAGTGCCGTATTCCTCCTGCTTGCGGAGTAAGCTGCAGCAGGGATGATCAATGTGCCGGAGCAAAAGACGGCTGTACGGCTTGCGTAAGCGGTGTCTGTAAAGTGCCTCCAGCTTGTGGAGTCGCCTGTACCACAAAAGCCGACTGTACCGGTGCCAGGGATGGATGTACGGAGTGTCTGGAAGGAACCTGCACAAACTACAACGACCAGATGTGTAAATGCGATGGGATGATCGCAGACATTGCTTATCCGAGCACCAGTTTTAATTTCGAGGCTTTCGGTAAGGTAGAAGGGACTGATATTAAGAAAGCTGAAATTGCCGATATCACCTTCAGGATGACTAAGGATAATCAGGTCGTAGCTAAATCCAATCCGATAACTCCGAGCATCGTTGAAAATACCGCTTCAAAAGTGAGGTTTAAAGCCGCCTGGTCGACACCCCCTCCTCCTATAGATAAAAATTCTGTTTACAGAGTATTTGCAGACGTCCGGTGTAAACCCAAAAAGATTATAGCTTCAAACACTCAGACTTTTTCAACGGAACCTAAAGCCATTGCCGAGCAAAAACTTTATCCTCCGAAAGGACTGGAATGGATAGTTAAAAATATTGCCAAACTTTTCGGAGGAAAAGTAAATCCTTTTGTTTCGGAGGTTCTGGCTCAATTATCAAGTCCTTCACCGTCTCCTTCAGGCGCTCAAACAAACCTGCAACTTCAGACCCTGAATTTTGTTAAATTAATGGATACCGACAACTGCAGGTTCGTAATGTTTAAATTTGACGAAGCACTGTTCTGATAAGATTGAAGAAAAAAGATGGCCGTGCTAATAATGGAGTATGCCTACTCAAGATGCTGTTCCGGCCCCCGCTCCTGAAAAAATTACAGACCCTCAATCTATAAACTTTATAACCAAACTCAAAAGTTTTCCGGTACAGCATAAGGTGATCGCTGGTTTGGGGGTATTAATTGCACTTTGCCTAATTGCACTGATAATTTACATTCTGCAAAGCAAACCGGATATTTCAAAAAATACCGGTACCGCAAAGATTAATGATTCTGCCGCTCCCGCTGTGGTGCCTGTTCCCGAAAATGCGATAGCAAAGGTAGGGGAGGAATTTATCTACCAGAAAGATTTAGATGTTGAATTGGCTAATTATTCGGGAAATAAAGATGAAACAACAAAAAAACTGCTTACTGAAAAATTAGTTAAAGATTCAATGACCCTTCAAGCGGCCAGGAAAGAGAATATGGCATCGGTCAGCGCTGAAATTTATAACAACGACGATAAGAATTATGGCAAGAGGTTTGAAGTATTAAGAACCATCGAAACAAAAATCAATAGCAGGTTGGATCAGATTTCAGGAACGATGATATCAATCTGGTTTTACAATATGCTTCCAGGCAAGATCGGTGTGGAAAAAGGCAAGGCTGAGGCATTCAAAAGAATATCCGATTTGCACAAAAGAGTAGTCAGTAAGGAAATTACCATTGAACAGGCAGCAAACCTGATAAAAAATGATCCGTCTTATGAAGATTTGGATTATGGATACGCAGTTAATGCTTTGGTTCCCTTTAAAAATAAAAAAGGTGAGAAAATAACTTTCGATGAGGGGTATAACAATATTCTTTGGAAAACTAATCCGGGCGAGATAACTGATGTTTATTTGGCGAGTACGGTTAATGAGTATACCCATCAAAATACCGAGTCTTACTATGTTTTTGGTCAAATCAAAGATAAAATTGACCGGGGAAATAGTGAGGATTTTGCCAAGTGGCTGGAAAATCGGAAAGGGGACTATGAAGTTACATATTATTGATTTAATCAAAGTCTTTATTCTCATCCTGTGCCTATTCTTCTTGGTGCCTAATGCAGAAAATGCTCGGGCTGAGATGTCGCCGCGAGATGGTTATGTTAAAACGCCGACTGGAGCACCCCTTGCCGGTGTGACGATTGCCGAATACTCTGATTGGTGTCCTCCGGCTGGTCAAGCTGCCCAACATAGACCGGGGTGTGCATATCCAACGGACTGTCATAGCGAAAGAAGGGTTAAAACTGACGCAAACGGCTACTACTACTTTCCTCCCGGAGTACAGGCTTTTAATCCCAATGATCCGTGTAATATGAATGTCTGGTGGAGGTATACCTGTTCGAACCCTGAAGTATTTTACAAGATCATTATTGATTCTCCCGCAACAGCCAATGCAATGATTACTCCTGCTTTAGCAGCAGGAGAAAACATCTGTCCGCCTCCAATTCAGCATCCGACAAGTAATACGCCGGCTGTGATCACTACTCCCATCTCTTGTCCTCCTCCGGCAGCCTGCAATAAAGTCTGTGGAAGTCAGGCCGAATGCCAGTATGCCCAAGACGGTTGCACGGCTTGCGTTGAAGGGCTCTGTAAAACTCCTCCCTCTTGCGGTACTGCCTGTCAGAGGGACGGTCAATGTGCCGGGGCAAGGAACGGTTGCACTATGTGTATAGGGGGATCCTGTAAACCGCCATCGGCCTGTAACGTTTCCTGTAATGAAGATATAGACTGTTCGAGAGCAACCGACGGTTGTACGAGCTGTCTACCTGCAGATTCCGGCACAGGTAAGGTTTGCCGTAAAACTCCTGCCTGCAATGTGGCTTGTACGCGCAATGAACAGTGTGCCGGAGCGAAAGACGGCTGTACAGCTTGCGTCAACGGATCCTGCCGTATTCCGCCTGCCTGCGGAACTGCCTGCACAACAAAAGCCGATTGTTCGGGAGCAAAAGAGAACTGCTCAGAATGTCTGGAAGGAACCTGCACAAACTACAACGACCAGATGTGCAAGTGTGACGGAATGACAGCGGATATGGTATATCCCGGAAACAGTTTTAATTTCGAGGCTTTCGGTAAAGTAGAAGGAGCGGATATTAAGAAAGCTGAAATTGCCGATGTTACATTCAGGATGACCAAGGACAATCAGGTGGTCGCCAAATCAGACCCGATCAAGCCGAGTATAGTAGAGAATACCGCCGGAAAAGTCAGATTTAAAGCCGCCTGGTCAACACCGCCGCCTCCGATTTCTAGGGATTCAACCTACAGGGTATTTGCTGACGTCAGGTGTAAGCCTAAAAAGATTGTTGCATCAAACGGGGAGCTGGCATCAAGCCAAGTTGAGAGTCCCGTCCCTCCTCAGGTTTTTCCGGCCAAAGGTTCTGAGTGGGTTGTTAAAACAATTGCCGGACTTTTGGGTGTAAAAGTGAATCCCCTTGTCTCCGAAGTATTAGCCCAGCTTTCAAGTCCTTCACCATCGCCTTCGGTAGCTCAGACAAACCTGCAGCTTCAGACTCTGAACTTTGTTAAACTGATGGATACCGATAACTGCAGGTTTGTGATGTTTAAATTTGACGAGACTCTGTTTTAATATTTATTGTTAATACTCCCAAGCATTGCTATTATCAAGGTAAGTTAAAAATTTAAGTGATAAATAAGCTCTTTGCACTACTGTTTTCTCTAATACTTTTTTCTTCAATAGGAATACCTGCGCTGGCTCAGGATTCCTCTCCGGTTTCTCGGATGGTAACTGAAGAAATCGAAATAATTGATACAACAAATTATAAAGTCGCGGGAAATATTCAAATAAATAATCAGTCAGACAGGGGTCTTGATAACTATTTTCTGATAATTAAGCTTTCTTCTCCGGGTAAGGCAACCGTCAAAGACGGCGCTACTAAAATTGCGGAGAGTCTCACTATTGATTATTTAAAGGCGGGTCCTTTTTCCGTCGGCCCAGGGCAGTCTCAGACTCAAAAATTTGAATTAAAATATCCTGCAACCATTGAACCCGGAAACTATCAACTGACTTCTGAAGTGGTTGGGCAGGATACAGTTTCAGTTGCTATTGGAAGTCAGGAAATTTCTTTATTAGGGTCTGGTGATTTTCTTGAGGTCGACCCTTCAACCTGCAAGGTAAAAGTACGTAATGTGGAATACGGCTTTTTTGAGGGTCCTAATGTGGGGGAGTCGGAAAATGCCGAAGCCTCCTGTGTTGTTAAAAATACAACCGGTAAGAGTGTAAACGGCAGAATGCAGTTCTTTTATGCTGTAAATTCTGTTCCTAGGAATCCCGAATCCCTGGCGCAGATAGAAACACAGCCTTTAACCGTTTTTCCTCCGGGTCAAGAAAAGACCGTCAGCTTCGCATTGCCTAGCAGCTTATCTCCTCAAGTCTATGAAGGAATGTTCCGTTTGGCTGACGGTTCGGGACAAAAAATATCAATTAATATTCCTTTCCGCTGGATTATTACCGGACCGTCATCGACAATAACGAATATCCTTCTTGAGCGGAGTTATTATAAGAGCGGACAAACTGCCAAGGTATCTATCGGGATTCTTCCTTCTGCCGATCTCAGCTGGAGAGGAAGCAAATCACCTTTTATTCCCGGTGCGGGCACCGATTTAATAAGTCCTAAGGTTAATTTAAAGATTATAAATAAGGAGGGTGAGATTTGCGGTGAAATTTCTGAAAATTTACCCCCGACTAAGGAAAGCTGGACTGGATTTAAATATGAGATTCCCGTATTGAAGGATTGCTCAGATCCCCGTATTGATGTTTCGGTATCCGCCGAGAACTCTCCCCAGCCATTGGCAAAGATGAGTATCGCTATTACGTCAACGGATGGTGATATTAAACTTGCTAATTCTGAAACATTTAAAGCCAAGACACTACTCGGCAAACCGGTAAACTGGATTTGGATTCTAGCTGGGGTTATAGCGGTTATACTGATTGCGGTTGGGGTATATATTTGGAAATTCAGAAAAAAGAACCCTCCCAGTGATTCCCGGAAGACCGGTGGAGGATCATCAATTCCGAGCTCTTCGGTGACTGCCGCAGGTCTCGCAGTTTTGGCGGTAACAGGCTTGCTGCTTAATAAAAACCACTTCTTGTCCTTCCCGGTTGTACTTGCTCAACAGGAGACTGTCAAGGGTCCGGTTAATGTAAGTGATGCAACAACAAAAACTGTTTTTATGATGGACCGCTATGACGGAAGAACCGATGTTTGGGCTAATGCTAGAGATTTTAAACAGAATAACGGAGCTGGAGACAGCGAAATTACAGTACTCCCTGGTTGCGAAAAAATAAACATTAATTTAAAAGGAAGCGCGGGGAGCGGATTCTATTGCAGTAATTGGGGTCCGGGTATGGCCGTGCAGCCTTTTATTGATAGTACGCCATCGGTGGCTCAAGGTATGGTTTCTCCTATAGGTAACGAGCTGTTTCCGATAGAAAATAATATTACGATGGTTGCCCAGTTCAATCAGCCGAATGGACAACGGGAAGTCACCTTCTCGCTTGTTCCTACCCAGGAGCAAAAAGTCGGAAAGCACACAGTTTATATTAGAGTCGGAGCCAGTCATATGGTCAGGCATTCAACGATCGAATACTATACTACGTCTTTTGAGAATAAGCCAAACTGCGGAACAACAGGACCTTGTTATATACTTCTGAAATACGATTTTATCTGCAGGGAGCCCCTTGCCTGTAATGAATCGTGCACGACTAAAGATGATTGTTTTGGGAATAAAGAAGGTTGCATAGAGTGCCGTTCAAATGATCAGGGACAAAAAGTCTGCCAGCCCCCTCCCGCCTGTAATGCATCGTGTGCAACCCAGGAGGATTGTAAATCTAATCAGGTGGGATGTACTGATTGCCGGCCGGATACAACAGGTAAGAATGTTTGCCAGAAACCGCCCCTTGCCTGCAACGCTGTTTGCGCCGAAGATAAAGACTGTTTTGGTAACAGGGAAGGCTGTAGTATGTGTCTTGAGGGAGCCTGCCGTAAGCCCCCGGCTTGTAACGATAAGTGCACTGTTGATAAGACTTGCGAAACGGCAAAAGACGGCTGTACAGCTTGTGTTAACGGATCCTGCCGTATTCCGCCTGCTTGCGGAACTGCCTGCACGACCAAGGCCGATTGCCAGGGGGCAAAGGACGGCTGCAGCGGTTGCGAGCTGGGAACCTGCACAAATTATAACGACCAGATGTGTAAATGCGACGGTATGGTTGCGGATATTACTTATCCTTCAAACTCATTTAACTTTGAGGCTTTCGGTAAAGTAGAGGGGCCCGACATTAAAAAAGCAGAAATTGCGGATGTTACCTTCAGGATGACCAAGGATAATCAGGTGGTCGCCAAATCTAATCCGATTACCCCCACCATTGTTGAAAACACTGCGGGTAAGGTGAGATATAAAGCCGCTTGGTCAACACCGCCGCCTCCGATTTCCAAGGATTCTACGTATAGGGTTTTTGCAGATGTCAGATGTAAGCCTAAAAGGGTTACGACAGCTCAAAACTTCACTCCGGCCGTAAACACAGAGACGGTTGTTTTAGAAAAGCAGGCATTACCGCCTAAAGGTCTGAAGTTTATCGCGGAATCGCTAGATAAATTATTGGGCAAAAACTGGTTGGGCAGACCGATCGTAGGTGAGGTTTTAGCTCAGCTCTCAAGTCCCTCACCCTCGCCTTCGGCGGCTCAAACAAACCTGCAACTTCAGACCCTGAATTTTGTTAAATTGCTTGATACCGATAACTGCAGGTTTGTGATGTTTAAATTTGATGAAGCGCTGTTTTAATTTCGGAAGAATTTGTTGTATTCTTAATTCATAGTATAAAACACGATGGTTAAGCCTGCCTTTTTTGGAGTCCTATGAATAAAAAAGTAATCATTGCCGTCGTGGTTGTGGTTTTTCTTCTTGCCGCGATCGGTGTAGGAGTGTATCTTGCGCTGAATCCTCAAATATTTTTCTCAAACGCCCAGCAGACAACAACCTCAGCAGTGAATCAGGGGGGATCCTGTCCCGCCCCGGGTACTCCTGCTACGGTTACAACGAGCTATCCTCTCTGCGAAGCTCCGGCCGGAGGAGGTCAGGAAAGCTGCCAGTTTGACAAAGCGGGATGTGTTTGGGAGTCAGTCTCGGGCGCTACCAGCTATAACGTTAAAATTACCGAGGTTGAAACAGGGGCAATTGTAAAATCCGATTCGGTAACCACTACAAAAACTTCATTTCCTGTAGTTCAGGGCAGGACATATAAGTGCGAAGTTGCGGCCTTAAATAGCTGCGGAGCTGTTGGCGGTACAAACGAAGACAGTATAGTATGTGAGATTGACGGTTTTGTTTCTCCGACTCCGACACCAACAGTCGCGCCTGTAGCGACACCAGTTCCGACACCTGTGCCGACCGCAACACCTGTAGCCTGCGGATTTACTGGATGCAGTACGACAGTTCCTTGTCAGACCGGTTATATTTGTATTGAAGCGGCAGGGGGGAATTATTGCACTAAATCGGAGTACCAGGCATATTGTGCCAGAACCCCTTCTCAGACCACTTGTTGCCAGCCTCCTCCGACACCTAAGCCGACATTAGCCCCGGCGGGAATTATGGACCAGACTTTTATAATTGGCGGTGTCGGACTGGGATTGGTCATACTCGGAGCCGCAGCTTTGTTACTTCTCTGATTTTGATAGTCATATCCTCTGTTATAATCTTTCCGAATGCAAACTCTATTCGAGAAAGCCTACAAGGAATTAAATAGATCCCAGCAGGATGCCGTAAATACGATTGAAGGTCCGGTGATGGTTGTTGCGGGACCGGGAACAGGAAAGACTCAGGTCCTGACTTTAAGAATTGCCAATATACTTCTAAAGACTCAAATTAATCCTGAAAATATTCTTGCTTTAACATTTTCGGAATCAGCCTCGCATCAGATGAGGCAGAGACTTCTGAGTATAATAGGCACTCCTGCATACAGAGTAGAGATCTCAACATTTCACTCCTTTGCCAATTCAATCATTCAAAACTATCCTGAGGAATTCGGAAATCTTATTTCCTCGCAAAGCATCAGCGAAGACGAGCAGATAGAGTATCTTGAAAAAATAATTGAAGGTACAGATCTAAAAATTTTAAGGCCTTGGGGTGATACTTTTTTTTACGTTAAGGATATTTTATCTGCCATTGGAGATTTAAAGAAAGAGGGAATCAGTCCTGAAAAATTGTCGGAGGTTTTAAAAATTCAGAGGGAAGATTTTAAAAATATTCCCGATCTTTACCACGAAAAAGGTAAGTTTAAAGGGGAAATGAAAGGAAAATATGCCGATGAAATCAAAAATATGGATAAACTGGAGGAGTTTATAAAGGTCTACGCGGCATATTCAGGGACGCTTGTTAAAAACAAAAAATATGATTTTAACGATATGCTTATTGAAACAATAAAAGTTTTAGAGCAGAAAAAAGATCTGCTCATTTTATTTCAGGAAAAATACCAATACATTCTGGTGGACGAGCATCAGGATACTAACGCTTCGCAAAATAGGCTGGTTGAGCTTTTAGCCTCATTTTACGAATCCCCGAATTTATTCGTGGTCGGTGACGAAAAGCAGGCAATTTACCGTTTCCAGGGAGCATCCCTTGAGAATTTTCTGTATTTTCAGAAGAAGTATCCGGACGCAAAGCTCATCAATTTAAATCTTAATTACAGGTCCCACCAGACAATTTTAGATGCCTCTGTTTCTTTTATCTCAAAAAATGTAAGTGCGAATATTCTTACCGATGAAATTAAACTGGTTTCCGGAAAGAACCTAAAGGGTGGAAGAATTAAAATTGCCGCCTTAAACGACTACTTCGGCGAGTTCGAGTTTGTATCCGCAAAAATTGAAGAGTTAATAAAAGACGGGACTAGTGCTTCGGAAATAACCGTTTTGGGAAGACGCAATTTTGAACTTTCAGAGCTAGCCGATTTTTTAAAGCGCAAAAAAATTCCTTTTGTTATCGATGCCGATATGGATATTTTGTCCGATCTTTGGGTGAGGAGGTTATTAATGCTTTTTGAAGCGGTTGGTGATTTCGGAAGCGATGCTAAGCTCATAAAGGCGCTGGGAATCGACGTTTTGGGAATTGATCCGTTTAAAGTTTTTAAATTAAACCGCCGGGCAAAGGATGAAAAAGTCAGCATTTACGAACTTTTGGAAAAATCCGGAAAAGACGCCGATCCGAAGATAATTAAGTTTTATGAACTGTTTAAAGGATGGGTGAGTCTCAGTAAAAATATTCAGTTTGACGATTTATTCATTAAAATTTTAAACGAATCGGGAATCAGAGAAGGATTTTTGGGATTGACCGAGAGAAAGGAGATTCTGAGTAAATTCATCAGTCTATTTGAAATTGTCAAAGAAAAAATCTATAGAAATCCCGATTATTCGTTAAGTGATTTTCTCACTCAGATAGAGCTGATAAAAAAGCACAACCTGTCTTTAAAAGCCAAATCCGGCGTAATGCGCCAAAGCGGTGTCAGACTTTTTACTGTACATAAGGCAAAAGGGCTCGAATTTGAATATGTTTTTATTCTCCAGTGCATAGCCGGAAGATGGGGTTCCCTGCGCAAAAGAGGGCAGAATATAAAGATCCCCTGGCAGTTATTGGGGGATAAGGTTAAGTCAGAGGTGGAGTTTGATGCCATAGAGGATGAGAGGCGTTTATTCTTTGTAGGTCTCACCCGGGCGAAAAAAGATATTTATTTAACCTACTCAAAGCTTTCGGGAGAACTAAAAGAGCAATTGCCCAGTCAGTTTTTAGAGGAAATTGATCCCGGTCTGACCGAATATTTGGATACCGGAGAATTCAGTCTCAACTTTTCAGAGAATAAAGATATCTTATTTGATGAGCCGGTAACAGCTTTAGATGAGGGAAATGAAAAGGAATATTTAAGAAAACTGTTTTTGGAAAAAGGGCTGAATGTCTCCGCCCTAGACAATTTTTTGGATTGCCCCTGGAAATATTTTTTTGTCAGTTTGATCTCAATTCCGGCTGTCAGAAGCAAATACCAGCTTTTCGGTACGGCGGTTCACTCAAGTCTGGAAAGTCTAATAAAAAACAGAAAGACGGAAAAGAACCCTAAGCAATATCTGATTAAAAGCCTGGAGTGGAATTTATCCCAGCAGGGACTAACGGAGAAAGATTACAGGGAATACTTAGAAAAAGGCAGAACCGCTTTAAGCGGATTTTATGATCAAGTCTTTATTCGGTTCCCCGACACGATTCAGGCTGAACTGAATATAAGAGGGGTAAAAATTTCAGATAAATTAACCTTGAACGGGCGGATTGATATGCTGGAGGAGAGTAACGGATCCTTTAAAGTTCACGACTTTAAAACCGGACGGCCTAAATCCCGCCGGGATATAGACGGATCAAAGCCCGAAAGGAATTATCTCAGGCAATTGGTCTTCTATAAAATACTTCTGGATAACTACAAAGGCGGTTTGATGAAATCATCTAAAGGGGTAATAGATTTTGTAGAGCCGGACGATAAAAACAAGTATAAGAGTGAAGAATTTGATTTAAAAGAGGAGGATGTGGCGGAGCTTTTAAATACTTTGGAATCGGTTGCCGGTCAAATTTATGATTTTACTTTTTGGAATGAATTCTGCGGAAAAAAGAATTGCGAGTGGTGTGAGCTCCGGCGCGTGATGGGTAATCCTGCGGGTTGACAAGGAGTGTGATAGTTGTTAAGTTTAGTTCAATGGGTTCTATAACCGAAGATCTTAAAAATGCCCTTTCCTCGATAGTTTCCGGAGCCGGAGATGTATTTTTAGCCACAAGAGACGTAGCCAAAAGCGCAGTAGTCGGAACGGTTCAGGCTGGCGGAGAAGTTGCTTCAGCGACTGTAACAACCGCGGGCAGTATTGTTTCCGATGGAATTAAAGTAGCTTCCGAATCAGGTGTATCAATAGAAGAAGCGACGACAGGTCTAGTTACGGGTGCGATAGAAGGAGCAAAAGATGCGGGCGCGAGTTTGGGTGGGGCGGTTGAGGAATCTGCTCACGGAGCTGTTGCCGGTGTATCTCATATAGGTGGAGATGTCGGCGGAGCAGCAGTCGCAGCGGTTGAAGGTGCAATTAAAGCGGCTGGCGATATCGGAGAAGATTCTGGTACTTTGGCCAAAGAAGCAGTTGTCGGAACCCTAAAAGCGGCAGACGAGATCGGTTCGGAAGCGGGAGGACTGGTCCGCAAAGCACTACTTAATGCAGCTGCGCTTCCTCACGATGTAATAGATGCATTGTTGACCGGCAAGACCGAATAATTCTCTGTTGATTCTCTTCGAGTTTTCCTTAAAATACGTTTATGTCTGTTTTAGACCGCTTAAAAAAACTACAATCTGAAATTCAAGTTCAGAAACTGGACGCGGTGCTCATCTCAAATGTAGCCAATATCATTTATTTAACGGATTATTCCGGATTTTCAATCGAAGAAAGAGAAGCCTTTTTGCTGATAACTCCCGCGTCCCGGTTTATTTTAACCGATGGCCGGTATACGGGGGCTGTAAAAAAAACCATTCCGGACTTTGAATTGCTTGAGATCAGCAGTAAGAATAAACTGGCGGACCTCCTGGGCAGAAAAATTGCCGATTTTAATATTCTGAGCCTCGGAATTGAAGAAGACGACCTGAAGATATCCGAATTTAAATTAATCAGCAAGGTAGCCAAGAATCTTAAAAATTTCATCTTTCACGAGCACAGAAGCATAAAAAACCCCGGGGAAATAAAACTGATTGAAAAGGCTGGTCAGATAGGAGACCTCGCTTATAAATTTATTTTGGAGAAAATTAAAGCCGGGATTTCCGAGAAGGAATTAATGTTTAAGTTGGAAAATTTTATCAGAGAGGAGGGGTTTGAACCTTCCTTTAAAACTATAATCGCGTTTGGTGCTAATGCTGCGGTTCCGCACCACCTTACGGGAGATGCAAAATTAGAAAAAGGCGATTTTGTTCTGATGGATTTCGGAGTCAAATCTAAAAACTATTGCTCCGATATGACCAGGACTGTGGTTTTCGGGAAGCCCTCAGAAAGACAGAGGCAAATCCATAAAACGGTGCTTCAGGCACAATCTGAGGCCGTTAAATTCATAAACAATAATGCGGGCAAAATGATAAGGACTGCAGATATTGATAATGCCGCAAGAGATTGGATATTGAGTAAGAATTATCCGTCAATTCCTCATTCTCTAGGTCACGGTATCGGTATTGAGGTTCACGAACACCCGTATCTTTCGCCTAACAGTAAAGAGACTTTGAACGAGGGTATGGTTTTTTCGATTGAGCCGGGTATTTATATAGATAATTATGGAGGCGTGAGGATCGAAGATCTTTATGTTTATGAAAAAAACGGATTGCGACCCCTGACGAATTCTCCAAAAGAATTATTAATTGTATAAATAAGTTTTTCTTGTATATAATAGCCACCTGAATTCAACTTATGGCTTTAAAAGGAACATTTCAAATTAAATCAGGTCTTGCGCAAATGCTCAAAGGCGGAGTGATTATGGATGTGGTTAATGCTGAGCAGGCAAAAATTGCCGAGGATGCAGGGGCTGTGGCGGTTATGGCGCTCGAGCGGGTGCCTTCCGATATCCGGGCTATGGGCGGAGTCGCCAGAATGGCTGATCCCACAAAAATAATTGAAATCCAAAAAGCAGTCACAATCCCCGTAATGGCGAAATGCCGGATCGGGCATTTTGTTGAAGCCCAGGTTCTGGAAAGCCTGAAAGTGGATTTTATTGACGAGAGTGAAGTTTTAACCCCGGCCGATGAGCAGTTCCACATAGATAAAACCCCTTTTAACGTGCCTTTTGTCTGCGGAGCAAGGGATTTGGGGGAGGCTCTGCGCAGAATTAATGAAGGAGCCGCTATGGTCCGTACTAAAGGCGAGGCGGGGAGCGGTAATATAGTTGAAGCGGTCCGCCACATAAGGACAGTTAATCAGGGGATAGAGGAAATAAGAGAACTTCTGAAGAAAAAGAATACTAAAAAACTCAAAGAAAAAGCCTCGGAATACCGCGTACCTCTTGATCTCATTATTCAAACTGCAAAGCTGGGAAGACTCGCTGTGGTGAATTTTGCGGCCGGAGGTGTGGCGACTCCTGCGGATGCGGCTCTCTGTATGCAGCTTGGAGTGGATGGGGTGTTCGTCGGGTCGGGAATTTTTAAAAGCGGTGATCCGAAAAAACGCGCCAAAGCCATCGTTGATGCCGTGGCTCACTTTAACGATGCGGATAAAATTGCCAAAGCTTCGGAAAATTTGGGTGAAGCGATGTCGGGTCAGGAAATTTCCAAACTGGAGACAAAACTGGCCTCAAGAGGGATTTAAAAATGAAGCCGTTTAAAATCGGAGTCCTTGCCTTCCACGGAGATGTTGCTGAACATACTCAGGCTTTAGATAAAGCCGCAAAAACCCTGAATAAGAAAATTGAAATTGTTCCGGTAAGGACAAAAGATTCGCTCGAGGATCTTTACGGACTCGTAATACCGGGAGGAGAAAGCACAACTCTGTACAAGCTTTGCGAGCGGGAAGGGATGATTCCCGGAATGAAGAAAATTAAAAATATCTTCGGGACTTGCGCAGGCGCAATAATGCTGGCGAAGACTGTAACAAATTTGGCTGACGGTCAAAAAACCCTTAAACTTATGGACATTGATATTGATAGAAATGCTTATGGCAGGCAGACCGATTCGTTCGTTCAGAAAATCAAAACCGGGCTCGGGGAGATAGACGCTGTTTTTATAAGGGCGCCCAGGATTAATAAAATAGCCCCGGGAATAAAAGTTTTGGCCGAAAATAACGGCGGGATTTTAGCCTGCGAGCAAAAAAATAAGACAGGTTATTATTTGGCCGCTTGCTTTCACCCTGAACTTGCGTCTACGGTATTTCACGAGCATTTTTTAAAACAATTGTGATAATATTTGTCTATGGACGATCCCGCACTTCAGGAATTTTTAAAGACGGTCGATAAGTCTAAATTCAATCACGAGCCGTATGTTAAAAGGGTGGAAAAACCCTGGGGCTATGAGCTCATTTATACCAGGGAAGAACTGCCGTATACGGGTAAGGTGATGCACATTAATGCCGGTAATAGGCAAAGTCTGCAAGTTCACGATCAAAAACAGGAAACTTATTTACTTCTCGCGGGTCAGGGGGGAGTAATAGTTGAAAACAATAACGGGGAGATGGAAACGGTGGAATTTGAAATGCAGAAAGGCTATACAACATTGGTCGGGCAAAAACACAGACTGTTCGCTGTTACTGATTGCGATATCTTGGAGTTTTCAACTCCTGAAACCGGGACGACTTACAGACTGGAAGATGATTTTAACCGGGGAAATGAAACCGAAGAGATGCGCAAGGATCCTAACCGGGGTTGGAACGGCTAAACTTTATAAAGATAAAAGTCCCCGCCTACTCTGAAATCAGAGCTTTTGGTCCCCATTTTCTTAAAAGGTTTCCAATTTTTAAAATGATAAGTTTGCGTAATCACAATAGCCCCTTTATTCAGTTCCTTTTTTAATTTTTCTTCAAGTTTTAACACCGCCGGTGTTAACAGATAGATATAAACAATATCTGCAGGGTAATAATTGCGGTCAAAGACGTTGCCGTGACAAAAATGAGTTTGCCTATTGGTGCCGGCCAGCCTGGACTTATATCTGGAATACCAAACCCTGAGCCAGGATTGCTCGATACCGTTTGCGGTAGCTCCGAGACGCGCGGCTTCAATCACAACTCTTCCGTCACCGCTTCCCAATTCATAAAAAACTTTACCCTTTTTAATACCGGCTGCCTCAAGAACCTTGGTGATCAGTCTCATATTAGAGGGGACGTATGGGGCGTCTGAACCTGCAAACCAGGAAAGCGCTAAAGCGCATCCCGCGAGAAGTCCGATACTGGCGATAAGAATATTATCCATTAAATATCAGCGGCCCAAGATTTTAAGCAGGGTAACTTTAAGCTTGGCAAATTTATCCACAGAATTGAAAGCATAGTATATAGGTGCATTTGTTACAAGGTCGAAGCTTCCGATGTACTCTGCCAACCGCCCCCCGTAACCCATCTTAAACTTATGAAAACCGTACCAGGAATCTTTCGGATCAGCATCTGGTCCGAGCGCTCCCCACATATCAAATTTTTTGAGACCCAGTCCTTTTCCGAATTTTATTGCTTCCCAGGCGACAAGATTTGAGGCCATAGCGTCGCGGTGAAGATGTGATGATCCGCCGTACGGGTAGTACAGGGTATCTTTAAAAATCAGAAGCATCCAGGCGACAAGCGGAACTTTTCCTAAATAGGCTATCGCAAATCTGACCTGATCCGTTTTAGAAAATGTTTCAAAAACCTTAGTATGATAATTTTCATTATGCCCGAAATATCCCTGGCGTTTTGTGGTATCAAAATAGAGTTTTAAATAATCTTTTAATGCTTCCTTGCTGTCGGTTATCTCAACCCGGACACCTCTTTTTGAAGCAACTTTAATGTTATACCGGGTTTTTTGATGCATATTTTTCAGAAGCTCTTCCTCAGGGGGAGTAAGGTCCAGAATGAAGTTATATTTTGTAAATAATGGTTTTAAAGATTTCTCAAAATGATGGTTGGGTTTTTCTGAGCTTCCTGTTTCAATATCGGGCTCGGTTTTAATAAAGACGCAGTCGTTCTCCCGGCTTATTTTAATAAGGGCCTCCGCAAGTTCGGAATCGGGAAAAGGTCCCTTAGGCAGATATCCGACGTGATGTTTAAGAAGCGGAATTTTATGAAAGCTTATTTGAAAAGCCTTATTCATTCTGTTGCCGCTGAATAAGCCATATCTCTTGAGAGGTATTCCGAGCGATTTACGGAATTCTCCCCATTCCCAGGATTGGATGACGTGGGTAACCATCCGGTTATACTCTCCGCGGTGACTCTCTTCTAAAATCCGTAAATCCATAATTTTAGTATAACGACTAACCGGTTAACTAGCCAACTGGCTAACTTATTCTATCCGATAGTAGAAAATATTGTCCTTCTATGCTAGAATCGCGCCATGGAACAGCAACAGCGCAGTTTAATTTTTACAGCCGCAGTCGGATTGATAATTCTGGCTATAATTGTGGGTTCAATTTACTATTTAGTCAAATTCATCCAGACCAGAGTTGCAAGTTCAAGACAAACAGCCCAAGCATCAGTCGAAGTACTAGCTCAGGCGTCAGCAAGCCCCGAAGGAAGCGTACAAGGTGAGCAGGCAATGCAATCATCTCAGATAACTCCGGAAGCGCAAAATACGGAGCCTCAGGGGGAAACTAAAGGCGGAGTATCAGGAGCGCAGGCGACAGCGGATCAGAAAATATACAACGGGGCGGGTTTCAAATTGTCATATCCGAAAGCCTGGGGGCTTCTGAGTTGTACAAACTCAAGCAACATAGAGCTTGATCCCGCAAATGGTGCCGACCTGAAAGTTACTTGCTCGACCGCCCGCAAACCTATAACTATACTGATAAATGATAATTGGGGATGTTCGGGAGAATCGGTAAAAATCGGAAACATTTTGGTTAATAGATCAAAACAAAGCGATGGAGGCTATACTAAGTATCAGTGGTGCACAAAAACTACTCCGATGTTAAACATCACGCACAGAGTATCCGCTAACGATCCTGCATCATCAAAGACTGATTACTCAGCACAAATTGAAAATATAATTGCTTCATTTTCCAAATAAAATCCTTCTTGTTGAATCGGTAAATCTGTTATGATAATTATATGCAGCGCGGATCTGTCCTTCCTCTGCTTATGATTCTTGTAGTTCTTCTGCTTTTGGGCGGCGGTGCGGCCTATTTTTTCCTCCATTCCAAACCAAAACCGGCAGCTCTAGTTGAAACGGCGTCTATAAAAAACAGTATTTCAGCCAGCCCTTCTCCCGATGTCTCGGTACAAACTGTTTCAAATGATTTATTAAGTCTGAAATTTGATCTGCCTAAAGGCTACTCCTTAGTTAAGGAATCGGAAGAAGAGTATTTTAAGCGCGCCAACGGGGATATCAGGAAAAACTTCAACGGTTATATTTTTTATCCTCCCGCCGAATTTGCAGATAGTTTTTATATATTGCCGGAATCGGAGAAAAATCCGGATAAAGCGGAACTTTCGGTTTGGGTTTTTAAAAATCCGGACAATCTAAACGCTCAAAAATTCTACGAAAAATACTGGTATTATCCGTTTGTCTGGGGAGACTTCACCCAAAGAAAAAATGAGATTGCACCGGGGGACATAGAACTGATAGGTGGAAAAGAAGGTAATTTTGGAATAATCGGTTATAGGGAAGGTAAGCCCGAGATAGTTTATCTGCCACTTAAAGATAAAAATTTAATGATGCAGATTCAATTCCCGAGTGAAAATGTGAAAGCCCGGGAAATCCTCAAGTCCTTTAAGTTTGAGTAACTCACGGGAATCTTATACAATTTCTGAATGCGTCACTATCAGCGGGGAATTGCGACTTTAATTATCCTGATTATTTTTTTAATGGCAGGAGTAGCTATCGTGTCGGGATTTTTTATCTTCTATCAAAACCAGCTGAAAGTTAAATCAGTAAATTCATTTGAAGACTGTGCTAAGTATTATCCGGTAATGGAGTCATACCCTGAACAGTGCAATACTCCTGACGGCAGGCATTTTGTGCAACAATTATCCGAGGAAGAAAAAGAAAAACTGAAACCCGTTTTAAATAATTCAGTAGTTTCGGATGAGGCATCAGATTGCGTGACCGACAAAATGAATAAAAATAAGAGTGATTATGCCAAAGGAGAAATTCTTGCAGGATTTAAGACTTCAGGTCTGGAGGAGTCGAAGAAGCTAGTTGTGTCTTACGGCTTAAGTTATGAGGAAATGTATTCAAGTGAGCCTCTGAACTTGTTAAAAATTAAGGTTGTACCGGGTGAAGAATTTAAATGGATGTGTATTTTAGAGAAAAATCCAGAGATTAAGTACGCTGAGCTGAATGCACTTACTGGATTGGACGATTGCAGCAAAGGTCCTTGTTGATTAAAGAAGGTATATGTCTACATACCTCGCTGTCCAGCCGGCAGTTCGGGCGTCATCAAATCCCAAATCAATAATATTTCCTTTAATAGCTCCTCCGGTGTCTCCGGCGACCGCCTTTCCGTAGCCGGGAACATAAACCTGACTCCTCATTTTAATAACTGACGGATCAACGGCAATAACGCCTTTGCCGGCCTTCATACCTATAGCTGTCCAATCGTTGCATCCGGGACAGCGGGAATCGTAGTGCGTGGCATAAACGCGCATTTTTTTCCAGTATTTAATTTCGCCGTCGGGGGTTTGCAAAGTTTTCCAGACAATTTTTGTGCCTCTTGAGATGATCTTATTCTTCGGGTCTTCGGTTTTTATATTCACAATATCCCGGTCAAACTCCTCGCCATTATAATAAGTAATCTTTGTGGTAGTGATTTTTTTACCGGTTTCTCCCTCCTGCACAACGGTTTCAGTTCCTGCTTCGGTCTCGGGATCGTCTTTGTATTCTGTTTCGAATTTAATTTCGGCAGAGGCGGTTGAGAATTTTTCTTCAAACCTGGTTTCAGTTTTAACCGGTTGGGATATACCTAAAACTTCCGGTTTTTGAATATCCGCTTCGGTTGACGCAGAGGCTGAAAGATTAAACGAGAGTAATCCGGCAATGGCGGTACTGAAGAGGTGGTCCATTTGAAACTGCAAAAAAGATTAGCCGATTTAAGAGTAAAATGCAAATCACTTATTCAGCCAATCGTCGTCATCGCGGATGTCGGATAAGTAACCGGATTCCCAATCCGAGCGGTCGGCAAAACGGTCTTCGTCCCGGTAGGCAAGTTTTTGTTCAAGAAGACTTTCCGGAATATTTGCTAAAAACCGGGAAGGCAGATTATTGGATCTGGTTCCGAAATATAATCTGGACCTGGCGTAGGAAAGGAATAATTTATGCCGGGCCCTTGTAATACCCACATAGGCGAGTCTGCGCTCCTCCTCCATCTGGGTCGGATCAAGAATTGATCTTGAGTGAGGGAAAAGACCTTCCTCAAGTCCCACCAAAAACACAATATCGAACTCCAATCCTTTTGCGGCGTGTATTGTCATTAAAGTTACCGCCTCATTTTGCTCCGGGTTAAATTTACCCTCAGGCATCTGTTTTATCTCCGAAGGAGACAAGCTGTGCACAGGCATCTGCTTATCCTGAATTAAAGCGACATTTTCCAAAAATTGGGTAATATCGGGGAAAAGTTCCGTCACCGATTTTAATTCCTTGACGTTTTCAATCCGCATTTTCCCCATCTCGGTTCCGTCGTCCAGATAATCCAGGTATTCGGTTACCCGGAGTATCTGTTCTAAAACTTCTGTCGTCGGCTGGTCTTTTTCAAACTGCAATTCGTAGAATTTTTTGGCGCGTGTTTTTCCGATTTTTTCAATTCTCTTTTTGGAAACGGAGTCTTTTGGATTTGCTGCCAGCCGCAGATATGCCAAGACATCCTTAATTTCTTTCCTCTCATAAAACTGAACGCCTCCGACAAGCCGGTAGGGAATGCCGGATTTCAGAAAGGCCTCTTCAAAGCTTCTGGATTGGGCATTGGTCCGGTAAAGAATTGCAAAACAATTCAGGCTTTTCCCGGAATTTTTTATTGAATCAATGATAAAACTCGCTTCATCTACTTCGGAACGGGCTTCATAAAGGGTAATTTTTTCGCCTTTGGAATTCTCGGTCCAAAGTTTTAAGACTGGATGAGACTTATTGTGGGAAATTACCTCGGTGGCTGCATCCAAAATATTTTGTGTTGAGCGGTAGTTTTGCTCAAGATTAAAAACTTTTGCTTCGGAGTAATCTTTTTTAAAATTAACTATATTCCGGTAATCTGCACCGCGGAAAGCGTAAATCGATTGGGAAGCATCTCCGACGACAGTCAGATTACGGTAGCGGGAAGCAAGCATCTTAACAATTTGATACTGCGAGTAATTAGTATCCTGATATTCATCAACCAGAATATATTTGAATAATTGGTGGTAAGTTGAAAGAGTGTGCGGGTCGCTTTGGAAAAGTTTTATAAGTAAAAGCAGTAAATCGTCGAAATCGCACGCTTCGTTTCTCCGCAATATTTTCTGATAGTTGAGATAAACCTTAGCTGCGGTTTCCTGGAAAAATCCCCGTGCATAATTCGGATATTCCATTTCGGAGATAAGATTATTTTTAGCTTCGGAGATTACTTTTTTTATAGCATAAGGATTAATTTTTTTATTTCCCGAAAGTCCGAGTTCGGCAAGTGATTCTTTAACAGCGTCAAGGGAATCAGAATCGTCATATATTGTGAAATTAGGCGCAAGTCCGATTTTCCCTCCGTCCTTTCTCAAAACCCGTGCGGCAAAAGAATGAAAGGTGCTCATAACCGGTGCCGACTGCGCCTTAATGCCGGATGAGTCTAGTAGTTTTAAAATCCGCTCACGCATTTCCTGCGCCGCTTTATTGGTAAAAGTTATTGCCAGAATTTCGTAGGGTTCGGCAACTTTCTGTTCAATTAAGTAAGCTACCTTGTATGTTAATACCCGTGTTTTTCCGGAGCCGGCGCCTGCGAGTATCAGTATCGGTCCGCCGGTTTGTTTTACAGCTTGCTGCTGGATAGGATTTAAGTCTTCTAAGAGGCCGGGCATATAAGGAGAATAGTTTAACATAAGTAAGTTTGACAGACTGAATTTATTTGGATATATTGCAATTGTGACGAGAGACACAGAATATCAAATATATCAAACTATCACTGGAGGCAGAGGTTGGCTTTTTTCTAAAGATTCCAGAATATATGCTGATTTTAGAGCACAATGCGATGCGCTTGGTGCGATAGCAGTTCAATATGGTCTAGGAATGGCAGACGACAGCGATTGGGTAAATGGTCGTCGATCATCCCGGCCGCATAAGGAGGAGCTAGGGGCGATACAAGATTTAAAAAATGCTGCCTTAGAACTAGATGGCGGAAGGATTTATAGAAGAGCAGATGATGTTATCGAGGATGTTAGGGCTATTGCCTCAACGGGCGGAGGTAGAGGTGCGGCGATAGATGCAATCCAAGGAAGGGTGAATAGAGGTCAGCTTTCTTAATATACACTACTTTTCAAAATAAACTTTTAGTGTTAGGATATATCCCTAAATAAAGATATGGCAAAAACGACTTTAATTGATTTTTGGGCTCCCTGGTGCGGACCCTGTAAAATTATGGATCCGATTATCGATGAGATAGAGAAAGAGATGGGAGATAAACTTTCCATTGAGCGTGTTAACGTTGACGAAGATCCCGGAAAGTCATCCCAATTCGGAGTAATGAGTATTCCGACTTACGTGATAATGAAAGACGGTAAAGAATTTAGCCGTAAGATCGGCGTTACCGCAAAGTCTGAGCTCGTTAAATTAATTCAGTCCTAAGTGGATTCCCCGGCAGAAGAATCATTTACAGAGAAAGTAATCATCATTATTAAAAATATTCCTTCCGGTAAGGTTACAACTTACGGAACCGTTGCTTTGCTTGCCGGATCTCCCCGCTCGGCGCGGGAAGTAGGCTATATTCTCCATTCCCAAACAGAGAAGCATCAGCTTCCCTGGCAAAGAGTAATTAACAAAAAAGGTTATATTTCAATACGCGGCGGCGATATTAATATGAAGAATCTCCAGAAAAGTTTGCTCGAACAAGAGGGTGTAGAAGTATCGGAAGATTTCGTGATAGACTTGTCAATATATGGCTGGCGGGGAACAGAAAACGATTTGGGTTATAGCAAACTGGAAAAGCAACTTGAGCTTATCTGAAAGTCTGGATTGGTTGTCGGTAGTGGGTCCGAAAATCCCCGCAAATGACCATTTAAAAGTTGTAGTTTGTCCGAGATTTTCCTGTTTATCCGAATTAAAAAAAGAAATTCAAACACATAATTACCCGATAATTATGGGGTCGCAGGATTTATCCCCCTTTGATGCGGGATCATTTACGGGAGAAGAGCCGGCGGTACTTCTTAAAGAGCTGGTATCTATGTCGATAATCGGTCATTCCGAAAGAAGGGATAAATTCGGAGAAACAGATCAAATGATAGCTGATAAAGCTGCATTAGCGGAATATCAGGGCATAGAACCTGTCCTTTGTATCCAGAATTCAGATACTCCAGTTCCACCGGGAGTTAAAATAGTTGCCTATGAACCTGTATTTGCCATTGGCACTGGAACACCGGACACACCCGATAATGCGGAGAAAATTGCAAGCGAGGTCAGGTCCAGAAGGAATGGGTTAAGTATTTTATACGGGGGGAGCGTAACATCGGAAAACTGTGCAAGTTTTATTTCTGAAAATAATATTATCGGGCTGTTGATAGGAAAAGCCAGTTTGGATCCCCGGGAATTTTTGAAAATTATCGAAAATTGTAATAAAGTTTAAGTTCCTCAATGGATCAGAATTTCGCACATCATAATTTAAATGGAAAAAACCGCGGTAAAAAACAGGGAGCGTTTGTGAAGATTGCCGTGCTTATTGCGGTATTCGGAATAATTTTATATGCCGTTTGGTGGTTTTTTACTTCTTCGGGCTCCGATGCTATTGAGTTCGCTTTCAACCGCAACAAGATAAAAGAGCAGGATGGGAGGGTCAATATTCTTCTTTTGGGTAATGCGGGCGGTAAACACGCGGGAGCCTCGTTAACCGATTCAATAATTGTAGCTTCCTATGATTTAAAAACGAATAAGGCAACTTTGTTTTCACTCCCGCGCGATCTTTGGCTGGATAATGCTGACGCTAAAGTTAATACACTTTATCAGGTGGGAAAGAAGCAGTCCGGGAACGGATTAAAATACTCCGAGGAAAAAATCGGAGAAATTATCGGTCTACCGATTCATTACGGAGTCAGAGTGGATTTTGAGGGTTTTTCTAAAGCTGTAGATTTGGTTGAAGGAATCGATGTTGAAGTCCCGAAAACTTTCGACGATTATAATTATCCGATTGAGGGCAAGGAAGATGATTTGTGCGGTCTGACTGAAAAAGAGGTTGAGATGTCTGCAGAACAATTTCAAAGTTTGAAATTGCCTCAGGATACTCCGTCACAGCCCGGAACTGAAGAGGGGAAGAAGAAATACAAAGTTTTAGTGGGTTTAAACGATAAGATTGCAACCGAATCATCCGATTTTGCCTGCAGATTCGATCATATTCATTTTGACCAGGGGAAAACCCATATGGACGGTAAGACGGCTTTGCAGTTTGTCAGATCCAGACAGGGAACAAACGGCGAAGGCTCGGACTTTGCCCGCTCCAGAAGACAGCAGATTGTTTTGACGGCATTTAGGGCTAAATTGTTGTCTCTTGAGACACTGCTTGATCCGGGAAAGTTGCTTGGTCTGGCTTCTACTTTCGGCGAAAGTTTTGAAACCGATATTGAACAATCGAAATTCCTGGAATTTTATAAATTATCAAAAAAACTCGAAAGCACGGAAAACATAGTGCTCGGGGATTTAGGTAAGGGGGAATCGGTATTTAAAGTCGGGTCTCCCGGAAAATACGGGGCTTTTGTGCTGATACCGAAAACGGAAGACTGGAAAATAGTTACCGATTTCGTTAAGCAAAAGCTTGAAGCTACACCGTCTGCCTCTCTTGCGCCCCAGAAATGAAGATAATTTTGATTCACGGTAACTTACCTGAAGCGGTCTTCAGTAAGGTCAGTTCCATAAAGACAGGATACGATCCGCTATCCATAACTGAGGTTGAGGCGGGGGGCGATTTAGACCTATCTTCTGTAAGTCTGTTCTCCGAGAAGAGATTAATAATTTTTGACAGTCCTGATATAAAACTGATTGAAAAACTTGAAGGTGATAATTCTCCTGAGCTTACTGTTTTACTGCGTTATGCAAAACCTCTAGAAAAATCATCTCCTGTTATTAAAAAAGCCGGAGAAATGAAGGCTGAAATCTTCAATTTTGAGGAAAGAAATCAAAGTACAGTTTTTCCGTTTCTGGACTTTCTGGGCAACTTGAACGCTAAAGCTTACGGTGAGATGGAGAAAAACTATAAGGAGTCCGGAGGCCAATACCTCATTACGATGTTAACCTATTTCTTAAGAAGAATGATATTAAACAGGACGACCTCGGACTATATGCGTTCTAAAATTGAACAGCAAAAAAGAAACTTCAGTAAGGAAACAATAACTCGTTTGTACAAGGACCTAATAGAAACTGATTTTAAGATAAAACGCGGATTGATAGATGATAAGACGGGGGTTTTGCTGATGGTCGAGAAGATATTAAGGCCTGCCCGTTAGGGATTTGGAAAACGAATCCACATCATTTTGGTCAATTATTCCATCTCGGGTAATATCGAACTTTGCCAGATCTTCGGCAGAGGGTAAAGTTTTAGAGGAAGATTTTGTTCTCAGAATAGCCAGATCAAGAGAATTTATTTTATTATCATTATTAAAATCGAGCTTAACTGTATTATTTTGGCCGATTGAGATTGTTGTTATCGGAGACGCGACATAATTTGTCAGATCCAGATTGTTTCCAAGGGAAATCGGAGGCAGGTTAACGGTATTGTCCGAAATATTAATTTTAATCCGCGATTGTAAGCTTCCCTTGGTGATTATCAAATCGGCTGTCGTGTCCTGAGCAATAGTAAAAACCTGTGAAAGATCTTTATTCAGAACAGTTTTTAAGGATACCACGAAATTGCCTGCGGTTGAAGAAAATGTAGCGAGCTCCTGGGCGCCGGGAATATTTAGAAATATCAGGGACTCGTCCACAGGATTTAAATTA
>CAYOSW010000001.1:0-90069 GCA_964406775.1 uncultured Gammaproteobacteria bacterium | reverse complement strand
GCAACCGATTTAAAACCCGCCCAAAAATCCGTTTTTAAATCCCAATTTGAACATCAGGCAATTCTTATCGACCGTGATTTTAAAGTTGAAGAAGATGCAAGAAGAAGCGGCGACCCGCGGGCAAATGTCCCTTATCACAGCCGTTGGCATCTTTGGCAGACAGTCCACGACGATATAAACGCAGGATACGTTTTAGCCGAACGCGGGGATGTCCCGCTCTATCTTGCCGTAGAGCTTCCGCAAAACGGACTTATTCACGATTGGGGTTATATGGGGGATTTAAACGAAAAATATCCGACCTACGCAGACCGGATTTGGATTCACGTTGAAAACAGTATGGGTAAAGCAATCAGATTGAAACGGGATCCTTCTTTTCCGTCCTTTTACACCGACGAGGAAAAGGAGATGAGTATTTGGGGAACAGTTATCGCAACGCACGCCACCCACTTCCGCGATAAAGAAACAATGGAACGTCTAATGCGGTCAAGGGAAAAAATATTTAAAGGATTTGCGGATAAATTCCGGGGGCAGTATGACTATGATTATCTGTTAAATGCAGGTCAGGCTCTTGCCGATGCGGCTCAATTCGGAGATCTCGGAGGGCAAATTGCAGCTTCTTATTATATGTATGTTTTACCGGGGCTCAGATCGGAGTTAAATGCGTCAACCCCTCCGGGCGAACTTCCCCGCGGAGACGCCCATATCGGCGCCACCCCTGAATTGATGATTAAGAACGGTTCCGGTTTTGTTCAGTTTGTAATAATTAACGGCAGGGTCTATCAGACAGCGGAAAAATTATTCGGACCGGGCAATGAATACGAAAAAGCCTGGAGAAAACTGATAATCCCCAAAGAAGAATAGTCCGGCACCCGCGGATCTTATTGTAAACCGCTTTTATAACCGCTACATTATTCACTATGGAAGGGCAACCCCCACAGGAAGGTTCGGCATTAGGAAGATCCCGGAACCGTATTAGTGAGAAGATTGGAAATTTACGCGACAGTTATTCTGACTGGAAAAAAGGACGGCTCCTAGATAAGGAATTAAAATTGCTGGGTATCAGCGATCCGCTTGAAGAGGACACTTCCGAGAAATTACAAAAAGCCGGCCTTGATCAATTAAGAAAAATTCACGAACTGGAATCTTTCGGAGACGTCGGCGCGATCGCAACCGAATATTTAGTTGCTCTCGGCGAAGACACAGTTGTAGATTTAACCGACCCTTCTTATCAGCATACTCTCCAAGAAGATGATCCTGTTTTACAACTGCATTTTGAACCTTTCGGTCTTAGTAGAAAACCCGAAGAGTCTGCAGATGCTGAAGCTTCAATGTTTTTAGGAAGCATCGATCTTCTCCGCCTTATGGATCAATTTAAGAACGCTGAGCCCCCGGAATTAGTCGAAGGAATTACCAATCCGACGCTTTCCAGGTTTGCAATCAGAAAACTCGGTTTCCACCCGCGCGGAGGCTACAGAGAAACAGAAGACGGCAAACAGCAACACCCGATACCTGATGAAGAATTGCTGAATTTGCTTAAAAAACCGCCTGCACCGACGGAAGAATCGGACGACTGGATTACCATATTTATCAAAGGTAAGGATTTTTTCAGCGATGAAACAGCCAAAAAAGTCGAGTCGCTCAGGAACTTACTATATATGAGGTTAACCGGAGACAGAACCACGCCTATTACCGAAGAGAAGCTTGAAGGGCTTGAACGCGAGTCAAGGATTAAAGCAATCATCAGCTGCGAAAAGAATCAGGCGAAAAACAAAAAACACAAAACAGAACAACCCCCAGTCGCAAATTAAAAGCTTGATTACGTAGTCGCCTGAAGAAGCACCCAATTTTTTGAGACAAGAGGTTCACTGCACAAATTACGATTAAAACAGCAGGGTCTCCTCATCCCTTTATTTAACTTATCGAGCGCAACTTCGATATGCTTTTTTCTCGTCTCTGCGGTTTTAACCGCGCGTATCCAGCGGATCCAATCCCAACGGGCAAGCGGAGTAATATCATTCCATAAGTCCTGCGCTTTCGGAGAAGCACTCAAGGCTTTTTTAAAATCGGTAGGAACCTCGGGTTCTATCCATTCCTTTGTCGGTTCAAGTGAAACTTTTACAGTATCTCCTACCCAAGCCTTGGCATCATTAAGTAATTTTTTATCCGGGGAAAACCAGTGACTCGGTTTCAGACCGGGGCCGTATCTCCCATCCGGTTCCAGCAAGGCCTTGAAAGGCTCACCGTTGACCGTTCCTTTAACCATCAGCATTCCTCTAGTCGGAAGCTTTTCCGAAGCATTTTCAGGTAATCTGAGGATGGTCCAATCGCCGATTTTATAAAGTTTAGTTTCAAAGCTTATAGCTTGCATAATGACTATTTTACCAAACAGGTGAGTTAACGGGAAATCTGAAGGTACCGCGTTAAGAGGCTACTTTAAAATGATAGTACGGGACAATTACACCGGTTCTGGTATCAAGTTTAAAATTACGTTCATTTCTCCAGCTAACTGTTCTAATCCTACCGGCCTGTTCTAACTCCTGCAGCAATTCTTCTGCAATTTTTCTTAACTGCCTGTTTCTGTTGGGAGTTCTAATCCCAAAATCTATATTAAAAGCGTAGAGATCAAACCTATCTCCTCCGACAGATATTGCTTTATCTACTAATCCCCTGGTTAAACTGCTAAAAGGCCCGAAGGGGTTATTTATAAGAATTAGTCCTTCGGTTCCCGGAATTTCTCTACCCCGTTCATCTCTCATATAGTCCGTCAAAACTTCTTTTTCTTTGAAGAAAGCGTGCAAACCGCCTCCAACTTTTGCATCAGGATCATAAACAGCAAGACCCGCACAAGAGGTAAGCGATGTTGTTCCGACCATCGGCTTTGGGTCAGCAGAAGAAGTGACAGCTAAACAGCCCTTTGGAATAAATTTCACCTGCTTCTCCATATCAACAGTATCCTGTGCGGGCGGAAGGCCTCTATCAAATTTCATCGTGAACATTTTAACAAAAATCAGCCTCAAAATGTGCTCAGGGTACTGACGGGATAACACACCCTTTTTGCTTTGGCAAAAAGGTGAACCGGGATCAAAGATCCGTTTAAATCCCGTTCTTGAACCACCGTCGGGAATAAAAAACCAGAAGTTTGGGATTCGGTCGCTGTCCACAGGACAACGAAAACAGGGTGGCTGACGGGATTTGAACCCGCGACCGTCGGTACCACAAACCGATGCTCTACCATTGAGCTACAGCCACCGCGTCATAGTCCACTTTAAATTTTAGACAAAATCATAAAATGATTTCGTCTTCAATTATCGTGACTCTTCCTTTTCGAAATCGTAAACGATTTCGAGTAGGATTCTCTTCTTCGCTGACCAGAATCAGGTGAGCGTTAACCAGATATTGTACTAAATTCATTTTAAATCTGCTACTACCGCCTGAGTTTACGCGTGTATCGTTGTATAATGATGTTATGCAGTACAACAAACTGAACGACCGGGAAAAACACGTGATTGAGGACAAAGGAACCGAGACGCCGTTTACAGGTGAATATGACGATTTTTACAAGGAAGGAACTTATATTTGCAGAAGGTGCAATAATCCTCTTTTCTCTTCCAAAGTAAAGTTCGATGCAGGATGCGGATGGCCGGCGTTTGATGATCATTTCGAGGGCGCGGTAAAAAGACTTCCCGATCCCGACGGACAAAGAGTCGAGATAGAATGTGCTAACTGCGGGGCTCATTTGGGGCACGTTTTCGAAGGCGAAAATATGACTGAGAAAAATACCCGCCACTGTGTTAATTCGCTTTCGATTCTTTTTATACCTAAAGATAAGGAAATACCGGAATTAATTAAGGCATAAATTACTTTTTTTGATCCTATAGTTTGATTTAAAAATAAAGCTAGGCTATAATATTGGGATGCTTGATACACGTCCTGCAGTACGAGAGAGGGAGAGCGGCTTCACGGGAGAGGCTGAACGCTATATGTCAAAATTAGGACGCGCTTCAATTCCTGTTGAACTTCAAAACTTAAAACATTCCCTTTCCTGGCCTATCGATATGAAGCATAGACCGGCTCGCGTAGCCTGCTACTTTGGGGATTTAGGCTATTCTTATTTAAAGAGCGAGGACCGCAAACCGCACTTTGCCATTGACATCCAGGCTCCTCTACATACGCCGGTTTTAGCTCCCGCAGACGCAAAAGTTGCAATGGTTGACGTAATAACTCCTATGAATGAGGCCAGGGGGTGGGCAGACATTTTACTTTTGGATGAATCCAGACGACTAGCATACTGGCTTGTTCATTTGGATGTGAACTCAATCCCATACAAGATGGCCCGTATGGGGTACTTTGGAGATGTTGATGAAATAAATGTCCGTCAAGGCGAGCAACTGGGAAAAGTCGGACTCTTTTTTAACGACTTAACCGTAAAAATGCAGCGCAACCTTGGTTTACCTCCGTATTTGCATCCGGATGTCGCTCTTCCTTCTGAGGTCGAGGCAACATTCGGAAGACAGTATGATCACCTGCATATGGAAGTTCATACATTGCCCGAGTCCGGACGGTTAACTTTAGGCACGTTCAATCCCTTAGATCCTGTTCCCTTACTCGAAAGGCTTTATTAGTCTTCTTGTTTTTAAGTTCACCCTATAGTTTGATTCTGCCAGTACTCACTGATATAATCATTTTATGAATACAGTCGAGATAGACAATGCCCGTGCTGCTGTTGCCGATTCAATGATGGTCGCGCAAGCGCGCTTTGTCGAATATCTCCAATGCCGTAAAACAAAACCTACTGAAACGCTGCCAGAGATCCTTGCGCGCAGATCAAAGCTTGCCTGTCTTGAAGGGTCTGCGTCTGTTATCCACGACTTGGCGACCAAACATAGCGGATCTTTTGACCGCCTGATGATAATGACATCGAGAATTGACGAGGGCTTCACTTTTAAGGCCAATCCTGACTGGGGTGGCCACGCTTACTTTCTTGCAAGGTCCACCGCGGGCGAATGGTTTGCCGGAAGTCCTGCAAATTACTTAATGACACCGGACTCACAGCATATGACCAGAATTATTCGGGGCGCAGTCTTAGATAATGTCTTATCAAGTATTCAGGGAGTAGACGGCGGAATTTGGCCTACGGCGGAATTTATAGCTCAATCTGCGGATGCCCATTATCAGGCGCCGGTACCAGGCTTGGGCGATATCGGCTATCCTCTTGTGGAAACCTTTGTCGTCAAACGGGAAGAAGGCGAGATGAGCCACGCTTACGAAGCGGTAAGCCTTAAGGGCGGAAAAAATTGGATGGAAGAATTATTGGGACAAAATATGTTCGCACCGCGCCGTAGAATCCCCTGGTCGGAAAAACTGGGTTAACACGATCCTTCCGGAATATCAACGGAAACTTCGGTAAATCCGAGAGCCTGCAAAAAGGCAGTTAGCTGTTTACGGGCGTTTTCCGATGCCTGCTTTAAAATCCCACCGTCACACGCCGCTTTTCGTATTGAATCCTCAGCGGCCTTGCGCGCCTGTGATTCTAGATTTTTTTCACCGGGATTTAAAATTCCCTTTTGTCTGTCATACACTCTTGTTTGGGTGTTATCGAGCGCAGTTGTGAGAATTTGCGGTGCCGGCAAGGTAACTCTGATTCTGGAGCCGTCAATATCAATATCTTTTTCAGAAATTTGCGACAGATCAAAACCGCTTATGACCTGGCCGTGGGCAATTAAAAGTATCTTGTCGCCGAATAGAAATTGCTGAAAAATATTGCTTCCCGTGGTTCCTCCGTCAATAATCTTCTCAATCGTAAAAATTGCGGTTTCCAGTCTCTGCAAGGAACGCATTTCCTTAATTACTGCTACCCTGTCGGTATTTATCAGACCCGGAGAGCTTCTGAGAATGAGAAACCAGGACAAAAGAAGAGCAAAAACGAGCACAACCGAAGATATCAAAAAAATGTTAATTTTAGTCAAACTTATTTTTATCATAGCTAAATACGGAAAGCCTCAGGATGCTCTTTCGAATAATCCCTGCAGCTCATCGGGCACAAAATAGCCTGAGCTCCGTTTAAACATTTCAGGCAGGCAACAAAATGCCTGTGGCAAAAATCATCAAGACAATTAATCAGATTTTCAGATGGCTTACCGCATTTAGCACATCTGCCGACGATTTCACGCTCCGGATCGTCCATATTAAATCCCATCACAAGTCTCTTATCAAAGGTATAGAGAGTTCCCTTAAAATTCTCGCCCGGGTATTTTTCAATATATGAATGAATTCCCCCGTAAAGCTGATAAACGTTTTTAAATCCGTGTTTAACTAAAAACCCTGAGGCTTTTTCGCACCTTACCCCGCCGGTGCAAACCGTAACAATTACCGCATCTTTGGGTATTGAATCCAATTTTTTTAATATTTCAGGAATATTTTCAGAATGCTCCCAACCGGACAATATTGAGTTTTCAAAAAATCCGACTTCCTGCTCGAAATCATTCCGCATATCGACAATATAAAACTGCTTTTTTTGCTTAAACCATTCGTGAAGTTCTTCCGCATTTAAGTAATTCCCGGTAATAACCCAAGGCTTGATGTCTTCCTCCCCTAAGCGGTAAGCAACTAATTCGTTCCTGACTTTTCCCGATAATTTAGGGAAAGCTTTACCCGTTCCGGCGGACTTTTTAAAGTGAATATCCGCAAATAACGGGTTTTTACCCATCTCCTCAATATATTTTTCAGTATCCCCGATAAGACCCTCAACAGTTCCGTTAATCCCCTCTTCGGCCACGATTATCCTACCCTTAAGGTTAAGTTTCCGGCAAATTCCAAGCTGTGAATCTTTCACAAGTTCAGGATTTCCGATAGCGGTATATTTATAGTATAAAAGCACTTGATAGTTTTCCATTTACAGCTTCAAATTTTACCACTAAGGCGCGCAGAATGTCTAAATCTTCAGTCCTGTTGTAATTATAAGCCTTTTTGTTAGAATAACTTCAACTCATTATGGCAAATGTAGACCGACCTCCGCACAGACTGGTTTTTGTACGACACGGTCAATCCGCGGCTAATTTAGTTCAGCTGGCGAATAAAAACGGCGACACCAGCGGATATACCGATGCTTTCCGTAGTACACCCAATTCCGAAATTCCGCTGACCGATACTGGCATTGAACAAGCGCAGGCAGCCGGAAGATGGCTCCGGCAAAACATTGATGGAGGAATTTTCGACGGTTATTATGTTTCATCATTTATGCGTGCCCGGCAAACCGCCGGATATCTCGGGCTTCCTGAAGGAGAAACATCGGGTGTTTGGAAAGAACGCGATTACTTAAGAGAACAGAGCTGGGGTCATCTTGACGGCATTCCGATTGAGGAGCGGAATCTGCGGTACCCGGATATAATGGCGACCAAATTAAGAGACAGGCTTCATTGGACGGGCTTAGGAGGCGAATCTATGGCCCAACTAGTTGATAGGACAAGAGGATTAATCCTTCCGTCGCTTTACCGTGATCTGCCCGGCCGGACCGGCGTAGTTGTTTCGCACGGAAATACGCTTTGGGCAATCCGAATTGCTCTTGAAAGTATTTCTATGGAGACTTTTCTGGAAATGGATGAAGGGAAAGATCCTTTTGACAAAATTAATAATGCTCAGATACTTGAGTATACAAGTGCAAACCCGATGGATCCGGCCGATACCAGGGACAATTTCGGCTGGATGCGGTCCGTTTGCCCCTGGGATACAAGCCTGTCCATAAATGAATGGAGAGAGATCGTGAGACCCAGATTTACTAACGCCCAGCTACTGGGAAGACAGTCTATACCCCAACCTCTTGATTAGAAAATCATAGCGCCCCAAAGGACCCATAGTTGACATATTAGCCTCAAAAATTATAAAATGTCCTTTATGGCCGTTGAGGTACTAACAAGGGAAGGACACACAGAACGCGATCTCAGAAACCGTGGATTACTTGCGGGAAACCGTGGAGAAGGGTTTGCTATGGCCGCAGAAGCTGATTCTAGAAGGGAACATTTTGACCCGAGAGAATTACGCAGGCTTCTTGCGTCAGGTGCAATTGTGTTTGTCCGCCCCCGAACAAAATAATCAGCATTAAACACTACTGCAGAACCTAAATTAGGCTTTGAGATAAAGGCTTTAATCTGTTATACTATCTTTCCGGAGTGAATCTGCCAAGAAAGGCTCGACTATTAAACCCAACACAAATACCAACAGAAAAGTTTCAGACGAAAAAGCCCAGGAGCGCGAACTCTGGTTTAAAACTGTGGTCAAAGTTATAAATTGGAAAAGTGAGCCTAAAAGCGGGGAAACGCGGGTTATAACTGAAAAAATCACTCCCAAAGAGTGGATTAATTACTGCAAACAATCTTTTACCATCAATACCAGCACTCTTAAAAGCAAAACACAGAAAAAATTGGATGAAATAGAGAAAATGATCCGCAAGCACGGCGGATTTGCATAAATCCCAACCTATAGTTTGACTCTTTTCCATCGTTATTATAAAATTCCTTAATGTTTCCGGAATTTTTAAAAGCTGATTATCCCAAAAGCGGCGAATCTTTAAGGCCTTATTTACGGCCGGTCAGACCGTTATTGGATCATAACGGACTCAAACTTGATCTTCTTATCGGAGACGTAAGAGCTTCATTGCTTGGAAGCTTAACGGGTTATGGAGGGGATGCAAGCTTGGTGCTTTCCTATAAAGATTCATACGGCGCTATTGCCTGTCTGGAGATTGATTCTGAAAATATTTTAAGAGTTCTTCAATATAAAGGCATAAAATCTCAAAGATCCTACAGATTATTCTCAGGAGCTAAAGTTGATGAATTATACGCGGATGAAATTGTAAAAATAGCCCGCGCGGCGGAAAATTCTGCCGTAAAAGTAGCCAGGTTTGTGGACGCCAGGGATGCAATAGAAACTGAAAGAGGAGGAAGCAGATTAACTTCCCTGGGTATATTAATACTGGCTAGGTCCGGGGCAAATGGGACAAACCCTAACTCTTAACCGAAAACGGATTGAAATCTGTTTTGTAGTCATAATAATCTTCGCTCTCTTTTTTCTTCAGGAAATTTATTATCAGATAGGTAAAAGGAGTGAATAAAACTTCAATCGCAACTTTGAGCAGGTATCCTGAAATTCCGACGGCAATAAAAAGATCTGTAGGTAATACACCCCAAAAAGCTATAACCATAAACACTGTAGTATCGACAGCCTCACCGAAAATTGTCGATCCGATCGTTCTGCTCCAAAGCAGTTTTCCGCGGGTTAAAATTTTCATTTTCGCCAGAATGAAGGAATTAATGAACTCACCGCAAAAATATGCCGTGACAGAAGCCAGTACGATTCTTGAAGATTGACCCAAAATAGTCATATACGCGTCCTGATAAGGCCAATCCGGAGCCGGAGGCAAAATCCCAACCAGCATAAATGTCGCAGCCATAACCAGATTCGCACCCAAACCCATCCAGATTGCTTTGCGGGTTCTTTTGTATCCGTAAACTTCAGTCAATATATCGCCAAAAATATAGGTCAAAGGGAATAATATCCCGCCTCCATCTATCGAAAGCGGACCTAAAACTAAAATTTTTGAAGCAACTACGTTTGAAATAAGTAAAAAAGCTACGAAAAATACTGTGATTACATCCAGATATTTAAAAATTCTCAACCCTTCTTTTTGCATACGCGGAATTATATAGAAAACTTTACCGGTTTTAAATAGTTATATTGATCCACTTTGATCTAATTGCATTTATATTGAGCCTATGGTTAAATCAGCTCAATACTGCCCGTAGATATGCTGACAAGCTTACTCGCAGTACCAATCGCAATTTCTTTTTTTAACCCCTTCCCTTTTCCTTCGCTAAAACCATTTCCTTTTCCTTCCAATAGTCCGGCTGCTTCCGTAACACCCGCACCAAGCAATACCCCTGCACCTTCTGCCAGCCCGACGCCGGCGCCTTCCGTAACAACTGCAACTGAGATTGATGATGTTGAACCTTCCTCAGCCAATTTTATGCAGGAATTTACCTTAACCGGTTTTAATTTCGGCGCAAACCCCGGATCGGTTAATTTCCGATACTATAACCAAAGTTATTCTTCGGGTGGAGCACCCATCGTTTCCTGGAGCAATAGTGAGATTAAGGCAAAAGTTCCGGCAATAAAAAAGGGTTCATACAGAATTCAGGTTGTTACCTCGGACAATAAAAAAAGCAATGAAGTCAGATTCACCGTCAGCAACGGACAACCCGTTATAAATTCAACATCAGTAAGACTTTTAAACGGAGAGTACGAGTTGGTTTTTGAAGGAAAGGAGTTCGGAAGTAAACGCGGTTCAGTGGACATATATTCTGGAACGGATTTGGCGGGAAACGGAGTTATCCGCTACTGGTCGTCTTCGAGAGTAAGATTCGGACTTCCGAATTTACCGAAATCTGAATACGGATTCCAGATTACAACCTCCGACGGCCGCAAAAGTTCACTAAAATTCTTCAATCTTGGGAACTAATAACCTAATTGTTTATTAATCTCATTCGGCATCTTCTTTCCCGATTTAAAATTTTTGAGATTTTCAATAAAAATATCCACAACTCTTTCCGTATAATTTGGGTTCCAGCCTGAATAGTGAGGTGTAATAATCACGTTTTCGAGTTCCCAAAGACCGGAATTTTCAGGCAGGGGTTCAACTTCAAAAACATCCAGTCCGGCCCCGGCAATTATTTTTTCGTCCAGCGCTTTTATCAAATCAGCTTCAACGGCCGTTGTCCCTCTGCCGATATTAATAAAGTATCCCGTGCGCTTAAACTTTTTAAAAAGTCTGAGATTAAAAATTCCTTTTGTCGAGGGAATTCCGGGTAAACAATTAACCGTAAAATCAGATTCAGCAACGAGTTTCTCTAAATCTTTAAGTTCAAAAAGCTCGATATTAAAACTTCTTTTTTTATTGAGGTCTCGTACTATTCCCGACGGTTTCATACCGAAAGCTTGAGCGATTTCGGCTATCCTCTCCCCGATTCTGCCCATTCCGACTATCAATAATTTTTTACCGTAAAGCTCCTCAGGAGAGAAATACTCATACGATCTGAACCATCTCCTCTGCTTGATTTGAACCCTCATAGCCAGATTTATTTTACGAACAAGCATCAGCATCAGCGCGAAAACGTGTTCGGCAATCGGTATCGGATGAACCCCTGAAGAATTAGTGATTAAAATTCCCGAGTCCTTAACAAAATCCGGTAATTTATTGGTACCTGCCGAGGTTAAATGGATCCACTTCAAATCTTTGGCATTTTCTGCATTTAACATTCCGAATTCGGACGTAATTAAGATATCGGCTTTTGCAAGTTTTTCCTCCACACCTTCCTCTTTTTCTCCCGAAGTCTCAATTTGCAGTTCAGGATACACCGCACGGATTTTATCCAGCAACTCCTCCGTGATTCTATACAGACCTTTCGATTCGCCGGTTTTTGTGGTTATAACCAAAAGCTTCATAGCCACAAATATACCAGATTATGGTAATGTATAGTTATATTATGGATGGTTCCTTCAGACTGACCCCGATTGCAGAATATTTGGTTTCGCACCTTGACAAGGAAAAACCCCATTCGTATGACAAGATGATTTCCGTAAATCCGGTTGTTTCGGAAGTCGCTTCCTGGTACGAAAAACTCCGCAACGCGATGGATTTCCGCGACGATGACGCAATGCTTAGGGGCGCTATCGAGCGGATATTAAAAAGGCGTTTTCTTTTTGGCGACACTGCAAACTCTATAGCCGAGCCTCTAGTCAGAGAGCTGGTTTGGGCACGTTATTTTCCCGAAGGCACTGTTCCCGAAAGCATTACCGATCAGGTTGAAAAAACCATCTCACTATATCTTCATCTCCAAACAAAAGTTAATCAAAAACACCGGGTCAACAAGAGCGTAGTTAACGAATGGATTTTACATTTGATGTCTTCCGCGATTGAAAACGTTTTAAGTCCCTCAAAAGACAGGGAGCTAATCGCTAATTTTATGTTTCAGTTTTTTAAGGACAAAATTGTAATTGCCGATGATAATAACATTACGAAAGACGCCCAGGTTTTCCTGGCCGTCAGACGGACTTTTGCCCGCCAGGATCTGCCTCTTCAAAGATACCATCTGTTTGTCCAGATCTTCGGAGAATTAACGGAGCATAATGTTGAAAAGATATCTGATAATTTTCTTGAGGCTTATAAACAGATCAATTACCAAATTAATTACCCGTTAAAAGACCGGTTTATAACTTTTTTTAAGAACCAATCGATCCCCTTTTATATTTTGGAGGAAATATTAAAGCAAAACCGCGGAAAGAATTTGGATCTTGTTAAAAACCCGGAGGATTTTAAAGTTTCGATAATAAATACCTGTACGAAAAAGTACGATAACATTAAGCAAAAGGTCTCAACAGCGATCGTCAGAGGTATTATTTTCATTATCGTCACAAAAGCAGTATTCGGACTGGCTGTTGAGGGGAGTCTTGAGAACTTAATTTACGGTCATATCGTTTGGAGCTCGATAGCTTTAAATACTTTATTCCCCCCGCTATTAATGGTTATTGCAGCATTATTCATTAAAACCCCCGACCGGGAAAATTCCATCCGCATTTGGGAAAGGATTAAAACCATTCTTTACGAGTCCGATCCTAAATCCTGGCAACCACTGGTTTTACGTAAATCAGGCAAAAAAGTCGATCCGATATTGAGCTTTATCTTCGTCGTTCTCTGGCTCGGAGCCCTCGTCTTAACTCTGGGCTCCATAACTTACGTTCTGTCAGTACTTAACTTAACTATAGTCAGTCAGTTAATCTTCATCTTCTTCCTGATGATTGTTTCGTTTATCTGCTACCGGATCAACCAGACAGCTAATGTTTATACACTGCAGACCGATAAGCAGAGCTTCAGTTCCGTATTTTTTGATTTCTTTTTCCTGCCGATTATCCACGCCGGCAGGAGACTTACGGAAAATATTTCCAAAATTAACGTAATATTATTCTTCTTTGATTTATTTATCGAGACGCCTTTTAAAGTCATTTTTGCATTCTTTGAGCAGTGGTTTATTTTTCTCCGCACCCAAAGAGAAAAACTGGGATAAGCTAACCTTAAGCGGATTTCCTGATTTCCATTAAATTTTTCATTTCAAATTCTCCGTCTGTCTGCACACCGCCAGCCGAATCCACATAAGCTTTAGGTGCTCTGGAAGCCCTGGAAAATAGAGAATCCTGAACCGCTGTCGCCTGATAGCCTTCCGCAACGGGCGCAGGTTTTTCGACCCCGCCTTCATCCTGGGATTCCCCGCTCATATACAAGGGAACACCCATCTCCTCCGCTTTTTGATAAGCTCTGGCAAACATACTTCTGATTACACCTTTACTGGTTGTTGAGGAATAAATCCTTTCAATATGAAGTGCAGGATCCCCGTTTCCGGTTTCCAAAAGCCTGAATACACTTCTGGCTATTATTTTCCCTCTTTGGTTTCTCAGTATCAAAAATTTGGTATCGGGATCGGTGTAAGCCACGAGACATTCGTTAAACCCTCCACCGTCATAACTTTGACAGGAAGTTACGGGTTTTTCTCCTATTTCAATCCAGACTTTAGGATCCGATGAATCTGTTGCAACCAGATTTTGTTTTTCATCCGAGGTTGCACGTAAGCTGTCGAGCATATCGTTAATTTGATCATAAACGAATCCGTTCTCGGGGGCTGAAGACTCTTTAAGCTCGCCGAGTACTTTAGCTATGGAATCGCCCCTTTGTTTTCTGTCTTTTCCTTCAAGAAAATATCCCGATGCAACCTCGTCCGGCTGTAAACCGGCCAGCCTGAAAATTTTTCTGGCCCTTATTAAAATCCTCCGCCCGTCCTCAAGACTTATTTTTTCCTGTTCCAGCTCGGCAATCCGTTCGGTACTTGCAGGATCGGCCTGCTTTCTTAATCCTGATAATTCTCTGTTGGTCACGGCCAGCCGCTGTCCCAAACTGCCCAAGTCCTGCTGTAATGCCGATTCAGGGTCCTGATCGGGATAGGCTTGGGTCAATCTGTCCATAACTTCCTCAATTTCCAGATGATTAAGATTACCCTCCAGGTATTTCTTAACTGCATTGGCAGTCGTTTCCGTATCCGTTGCTAAACTTTCAAAAAGCGTCGTCTGCCCGTCTGCGCGCCAAAGCGCGTACTGCTCGATCGTCAATTTTTCGGGCAGTAATTTAGCCTGCTTTAACATCTCAAAGGCTTCGGGGGTGAGAGGTCTGTATTTCCATTCGCTGAATTTCCCCGATGTTATTGATTCAAAAATTTCAGTCAAAAGTTTTTTATGAGGCTCAGAATTACGGTGTTGTAGCAGATAAATCATAAACGGCACCGGAGTTTCCATAGTTCCGAAGAATTGACTAACTTCCTGCGGAGTAAACTGCCTTTCAAGGCCCAGTAATCCGGCAAACTGACTAAACAATATTTGTTTTGACTCTTCAGGCGTCGCACCCAACTTTTCAAGCCCGGCAAATTGCCCGGGGCTTGCTTCCTTTAAAAGTGCAAAACAATAAAATATGGCCACAACCTCTTTTTCGGCGGCAGGTGACAGATCTTTACCTTCCTGAATTTTCCTGAAAGCTGGCTCCAGTCCTCCGGATTTAATCAGCGCTATCGCCCTGTAGATATTGTGGGTCTCAATAAGTAAGGATTTTTGCTCTTCTACAGGAACAGCGGCTGAAATTTGCTTATAAAAATCCCGCAAAGTTTTCGGCGCAAACGACATACGTTCCTGATCCGAACTCCCGAGGGCCACGATCGAACTTCCCGACACCTCAGGTCCAAGACCCTGAAGGCTTACCGGCTTTTCCTGTAAAGCAACTAAGGCAATGGGCGGATTTGCAAGAACAAGCCCTCTAACTAACCCACTGATTCTCTCGGAAGGGACAAACGGAGCTATTTGATCCATAAAAAACAGGAATGCCGGAGCATTTGTGTCTTTAAATTTTTCGGCAATGCTTAAGACGAATCCGGGTTTTATGCTCTCAGCTCTCGGACCCCAGATTTCCAGATAATATAACCAGCGCTCGATAGTACGCATACTCGCTGCGCTTATTACATCCATCTGAACCTGCTCCGACACCGCCGCGTCCCAGCCCTCAAATCCTGAATACCTGGTTACTACTTCCGGCAAATCGACCTGAGTAAGAATTTTTCTGGCGATCTCATCCCGTTTTTGCGGGTCGCTGAAGGAAAATAAATTTTCCCTGATTTTTTCGAGGAGTAATGGGCCTTGTCCTGAAGCGAGGAGGTGATCTATGTAAGCCGACTTCTCTTCAACGGATAGAGAATCGGCACGCATTATCTCACTGACTCCGTGACCGGTAAGCTTCGTTTCTGGATCATATATAGCTTCCTTTAACAGAGGCGCAAAGACCTGAGGAGTTACCAGACTTTCGCAGCTGCTGATATAGTATCCGGTTTGAAATTTGTCTCTGGCCAGAGTCTGCTTAACAATTTGGTATTTTTGTTCAGGTGTTAATAAACTGCTAACATTGAATAGATTAGCTAAGTTAGCAACCACAGCCCTATTGGTGTAGGTATCAACTATTGCTCTTTTTACGGCTTCCAAACTTTGGGGATTGGGAAGCATCGGCAGAATTTTTTCAATCTCCGTTAACATCTCAAATCCCGTGACCCTTGCTATGACGATTGTCTGAACATCATCAGGCGTTAACACACCCTTATCCAGATAGCCCTGAATTTGCTGGGGCATCCGGAGAAGATCGGCATTGGCCGTAAAAGCGGTTATAAGCACAAACTTCATCTCAGCGGGAGAAAATAATGCGGCTGTTTCAGGGTCCTGAAGGACTCTGACAACAGAATACCCATACCTACCTTCCTGTACTAAAGGAACCAGTAATGCTTTTTGTTGTTCGGGACTGAAAAGAGGCTTAAGCTCCTTATAGTGATCTAAGACTCCTGAATGAGCACCCGCTTTTAAAACGACTTCTTTTAATTTTTCTTTAGTCAAAACGTGTTTTAATTGATCAAACGCACTGAAGACGATGTCCGGTTTTTGGGCTAAAGCTTTATCCACCAGGGCATAAAATCCTCCCTCCGTTGCAGAGGCGGCGGTAATCTCTTCCTGTGTAAATAATTCCGGCTGATCTCGGCCGGTTGATTTGCTGACCCTTTGGAGGACATTCTTTCCGATGTCAGGGCTGTATCTTGCAGCCTCAAAATATGCTTGCCCTATTGATGCACCCTCAGGCCTGGTCCAGACAGCTGCTTTAATATGACCCGACTGCTCCTTGCGGATTCTTCTGAATGCCTTAAGATATTTTTCGTAACTGCGGTATTTCTCATCCATACTGTCGGGAGGGGGTGGGATACTTTTACCATGCTTTTTCTCCCAGCTATTAACCGATGCTCTGTAATCAGCTAATCCCAGCCGGAAAGTGGCGGGATCATCGAGAAATTCCTGAGGAGGACCGGGCTTATAGAGCTGTACATAAGGCTGGAGTCTAAGCAATCTCGTTTGCTGCCTAATTTGATCGGGGGTTTTAGGGACGATTATTTGAGGTCTGGATTCGGACTCCATAATTCCATAATATACTAATCAGGATATTTCATCTATTATTAGGCTTCAGTTTGGTACATTATATGAGCACAATTATTAAAGTAGAAAACTTAATTAAGAGATATAAAAAATCTTCCGTAAACGCGGTTGACGGAGTTTCGTTTGAGGTTAAAGAAGGTGAATTTTTTGCGTTCCTCGGCCCAAACGGCGCGGGTAAAACTACAACGATTTCCATACTAACGACAACTCTTACAAAAACCTCGGGTGAAGTTAAAATTGCCGGCTACGATACCGAAAAGGAGTCTTCAAAAGTACGTAGAAATGTCGGAATTATTTTCCAAAATCCGTCTCTCGATTTAAATTTAACCGCCGAAGAAAATATCCGCTTTCACGCAATTCTTTACGGACTTTATCCTTTCCGTCCTCTCTATTCCCTTATGCCTGAATCATACAAAAGAAGGCTTAACGAGTTGGCAGAGGTGCTGGATTTACATAAGGAGATGTACAAACCCGTAAAAAAATTCTCGGGAGGAATGAAGAGAAAACTCGAGATAATCAGATCGCTGATGCATAAACCGAAAGTATTATTTTTAGACGAACCGACGATCGGACTTGATCCCGAGGCCCGGAAAAACTTGTGGCAATATCTAAAACAGATTATGCGCGAAGAAAAGACTACAGTTTTCCTGACTACTCATTACCTCGATGAAGCCGAAGAAACCGATCATATCTGCATAATCAATCACGGTAAAATTGTAAAGGAAGGCACTCCTGAATATATTAAGCGTAGTCTGATAGAAGATTATCTGATCGTCCAAACTCCGGAGAGAAACGCATTATCTGCCGAACTGACAAAAAAGAAAATTAAATTTAACCAGAACGGCGAATTTAAAATTTATGTTAAGAATAAGGACATTCAAAAATTTATTAAGGAATTAAAAGCACCTCTTTCTCAAATTAGAACCCATACTCCTAGTCTTGAAGAAGCTTATCTTGAGATAATCGGAGATACTCGGCAGGGAGTCACGAAATGAAAGAGGTTAATGCAATACTTACTATCGCTTTAAGAGATTTTACAAAACTTCTGCGAGACCGGTTCAGACTGATTATTTCTTTTGTTTTCCCAATTATATTTATCGGTGCGCTCGGTACAAGTCTGCAATCCAATATCGGAAGATTTATTGCATTCAACTATTTAACTTTTACCTTTACGGGAGTTTTTGCCCAAACCTTATTCCAATCAACGGCTTCGGGTATTATCTCACTCATCCAGGACAGGGAAAACGATTTTTCGCAGGAAATGTTTGTCTCACCTATTTCCAGATATTCAATTATCGTCGGTAAAATAGTCGGCGAGTCGGCTGTTTCGCTAGTACAGGCAACGGGAGTTATTTTATTCGGATTGTTTATTTCGCTCTTTCTCCCGATCGATATAACTTTCTATCAGCTTTTACTGGCGGTCCCGGCAATTTTAACCGCCTGCCTTCTGGGTGGAGCTTTCGGTGTTTTGGTTATGGCGGCATTCGGCAATCAGAGAAGCGCTAATCAGCTTTTCCCTTTCGTAATTTTCCCGCAGTTTTTTCTGGCCGGAGTATTTAATCCGATTAAGGAGCTCCCCTTACCGATTCTGGTACTTTCCAGACTTGCCCCGATGACTTATGCCGTAGATTTTTTCCGGGGGCTCTATTATTGGGGTCATCCTGATTACGATCACGTAGTTTTATATCCACCTTGGATCGACTTTCTTATTATCGTTATATTATTTACTGTTATGATCTCAATCGGAACTTACCTTTTTGTTAAAAACGAGAGAAATAGGTAGCTTGAGGTTACTCTTCCCTGTAAAATTTTGCTATACTGAGGAACTGTGGTGGCTTTCGCTCATACTTCTGTCGGAATCATAATCGGCACCCTCGCATATCAGAATCTGGGCGCGGGGAACCCGGCAACAGGACTTATCCTTACCGGCCTTGCCGGTTTGGCGTCTCACTATTTCTTCGATTTTATTCCCCACGGACATTTTTTCAGAGGCGATGTCGGCTACCGCAAATTCATTATTTGGGTAATACTTTTTGATCTGTTTTTACCCTTCTTATTTTTTACAGGTATGGCTTATTACTTGGGTAAAAGCCCGCTGGAAATTCTTTATCTTCTTTTCGGAGTCGGCGGATCACAGCTTCCGGATGTCCTAGCGGGACTCAGGAATTTCAGGATGATACCGAGACCTAAAATTTTGACAGCTGAATTTAATTTTCATATGTCCACCCATTGGCACGGTCAGGGTAAAAAGGCTCTGCTCTTCACCGTTCGGGATTTCTGGCAAGTTTTACTATTCGTTCTTGCGCTCTACCTGTTAATAAAATGAAAAATAAAATTGTAAATAAGAAGCTGTTGTTTATCTCCGCATCCCTGTTGTTTTTAGCTTTTATGCTTTTTTCTTATTTAGTAGCTAAAGAAACTTTTACCAAACTTGATTTTGATACCACAGTTAAGCTGCAGAATAAAATTCCGGCAAGACTTGATCTGCCGTTTTCTTTCTTTTCCGTTTTAGGGTCAGCCGAGATAACCGGAATTATCTGGTTTTTTACCCTGATAATTATGGCTGTTAAAAAATTCTGGAAGGCCGCCGCTTCATTATTTCTGCTCCCATTAGCATTGGCTATGGAAGTTTTTGGAAAGCTTTTTGTTCATCACCCCGCCCCTCCATTTTTATTTTACCGCGGAGAACTTGAGGTCGACTTCCCACTTCACTTTACTCAGACCGATTTTTCTTACCCTTCGGGACACGAAACCAGAAGTGCATTTTTAATAACTTTTTTTATCTGCTATTTATTATTCAGAAAGAGCAACAAAACTCAACTGATTTTTATACCTGTTCTTCTCGGAATTTTAGCCGTAATGACCGTATCGAGAATATCTCTCGGAGAACATTGGACGTCAGACGTTATTGGCGGATTTTTAGTCGGAGTATCTTTCGGAATACTGGCGGGAATTACCGTTCCGCGGAAATCAATTGCGGGAAACTCTGGAGCCGGTTAAGTTCTCATCTAACCATTTTTTATAGCTGGCATTTACTTGATCCCATTTTAATTGCTCTTTAACTCCTTCGCGCAATTTAGCGGCTTCGGAACTTTCCGGATTATTTAATACCTCAGGAGAAATAGATTCTTTGTTTGCTTCGATATATTTCTCAACATCCTGATCAGTGATATTAATTCCTTCACCGAACATTTTTTGGATCAAAAGCTGCTGCCTTACCAATTTTTGGAAATCCTCACGGGTTAATCCCCTGATAGATAGAATTTGATTTAACTGCTCCGCTCCGCCCTGCTGATCTTCTATTTTCTTAATTTCCGCTTCAACTTCGGCGTCCGCAACAGCCTGTCTTCTTTTCCCAGCCTCCGAATTAACCAAAGTCTCGGTAATCAGTTCTTCTGTCGTCTTGCCCGCATCTCTTTTCTCCAGCATTGAGTAAAGCGCAAATTTAGTTACCGGTTTATTATCAACCCAGGCAATAACCCAAAACTTCGAGAGGGCAAAAAGAATTCCGATCGCTGCCAAAACTACTGCTACAATGTATAAATATTTGCGGGTTAACATTTTAGAGGGATTGAAATCGCCGGGTAATTTAATTTCCGACATCACGGATTCTGTTTGAGAATTTTTGCGGGTTGTCTTTTTAGGAGCCGAAACTTTTGATTCGGTTTTCTTAACAGTTGCTTTTTTATTCTTAGCCGTAGCCATAACTTGAAGCATAATAGCATCAGACACTTATGCACGCAAGTGGTATATTTGAAGCTATGATACTTAAAATCAGGAAGACCCGTAAGATAATTTGCAGGGATTTAAAATTTGCCCAATCTTTAAAAGACAGACTTTTCGGTCTTCTTTTAAAATCAAATCCGAGGAATTTATTATTCAAAACCCGCTTCGGAATTCATACTTTTTTTCTGAAAAAGCCGATTGACGTACTTATTCTGAATAAAGAATATAAAATAGTTGAGGCAAAGCAGTTTTTGAAACCAAACAGATTTTTCTTCTGGGACTTTCGGTATAACTTTGTAATAGAGCTGGAGCAAGGTTCAATCACCAAATTTAAACTGAAATCAAATACAGAGCTTCAGATTTGTTAAAATACGGTTACGCCCCCGTAGCCCAGTGGATTAGAGCGCTTCGCTTCGGACGAAGAGGACGGGAGTTCGAATCTCTCCGGGGGCGCAAACTTTAAGATATGCATTTTTGCATATTTAAAGTTTAACCCTGATGTGAGATTCGGATAGATCTTTGATCTTGTTCGGCTCTCCGAAGGAGAGGGCGTGTTATCTCTCCGGGGGCGCTATCTTTTTTTCGCTTTAGCCAAATCCGCGTGGATACCGGGAACGACTTGATCCACAATTGCAATCTTCGGTACTAAAACACCGTTTCTGTCCACCATATCGCGGTGCAGAACATCCCCCATTGTTCCGATAATTCTGATACCGTGCGAGGCGGCTTCAGCACTGAATCTTTTCCAGGCGGTATAGACGCTCCTGCTTTGGTCTTGGCTCATTATCGGACGGGCCTGGACTCTGTCCATTAAAATTATATAAAGCCCGGGAAGATTCACTCCCAGATGATACCTGACAGGATCGTAAACATAGTCTTCCGTTTCCCTCGGTACAAGGGCATCAATCATTTGGTGGGTTAAAACTGTTTCGATCGGCTCTTTGGCTACATCAAACTTTAAAAGCATCGAGTCGCCGACTTCCCTTAAATTCCCGATCCCCCTAAAGGCGCGCGTATCGTGAGCCGAGTGATCCAAAAACCGCACGAACTTTTCCGGACTTTGAAGATAATCCCCAAGCATCTCCAGTCCGGAATCGGTAACAACCATACTTCCTATCCCCGGCAAAACAGTTTTTGAAACAACCGCAGAATTAACATCCGGAAATTCCACTACATCCGCCTCTCTTATCCAGCCAGGTAATTTCTCGCCTATTCCTTCTCCCATATATAAATATTAACACTGTCATAATGGTATTATTTCCGTCTTTATACTAAACTCAAAACGCAGGAGGTGATAATTAATGGCCAAAAACACTCACTTAGGTGATGATAAAAAACATCAGGAGTCAGTTACGCCCGCTCAGGCTGGAGAAGGAGCAATCAGCGGCAGTGTTCCGGATTTAGAATCTGATGATGATATGTTGGAAAATGCGCACGAGATGGGATTATATAAAGGAGATGACGGCGAGCATCCGCAGGAATTAAACATTGCCGACCAGGTTATGTCAGCCGAGAAAAAACGCCGGGGACTGGACTGATTCGAAATTTCTTCATAAATTGGTTATAATTTATCGGTTTTGAGGACCGGTAGCTCAGTGGTAGAGCAAATCCCTCTTAAGGATAAGGCCGTGGGTTCGAATCCCACCCGGTTCACTCGTGTTTCAGGGTTAGGCTTTTGCGTATCAAAAGTGCGTATTGTCCCTGATGGATAATATTATTGATAAGGTTTTTAATTTAATTTTCTTTTTTCGGATTCTGTTAAACTGTAATCAGTGAAGCCTCAATCCATCCGGAACCATTCTCATCACATAGATAAAAGGCTGCGTTTCAGACTCCGGTTGTATTTTATAATTTCTTCCGTTCTTTTCTGTATTCTTATTTACAATGTTTTGAGGGGTGCTTTAAGACTGGAATACGGCATATCCGGTCTGATTGCAGGAATTATTTTAGGAATAATAACTTCGAGGATGTTTCATACCTCCTGGGATAAGGATGCTAAAAAAGTTGTGAGCCGTCTCGATATCTTCGGAGGCGTAGTTCTTGGTTTGTATATCTTATTTGAGCTGTTCCGGGAACGCATCGTCGGATATTTTACACACGATATTCAGGTAAGCACTGCAGGTTTTGCTGTATTGGCCGGAATTATGATCGGCCGGATTCTCGGCACACGGGGAAAAATTATTCAAATCTTAAAAGAGCAAAAAGTTTTAGGATAAAAATTTTCGATTACTGCTCGTTTCTGTTAATACTTAAGGACTTCATCTTGATATAATTATTCTGTGTCTGAAGGATCTAAAGAACAGCCTTTAAAAGAGAATGAACCGTATCTAGCCCGGGAATCCTGGGGATATAAAGGCGTTTCTCTGGAATTTATGGGCGTACAGCACCGGATGCCTACTTTCCGGGCTCACGAACAGGAGTTCAGAGATCAGTTCAGTCAAAGCGGTGCGGTACTTTTGGAATTTGCTCCGAGGGCTGAAGGGTTTCTGACACCCGACGGCAGTATTTCCGAAGCAATAATCCAGGCTCAGCACGAAATTTCAGGAACGTCTCCGGATCAAATCAGACGAAGACTTGAGGAGCTTCGGGAAGATATCGATTTTTTTGCCTCCCTTGAGCAAATTGCCGGAGAATTAGGCAAAGATATTTTAGTTATGAATCCTTACAGTATTTCGCCTGATGAGGCAGAATCAACAGATAAACTGAGCAAGCTGGGGTTCGCCTACCCGATCGTCAGATTCATCGGACTTGAGGCAGTACCTGCAATTCAGGGAGTAAAAACTCTTTATTCTGCGGGAGAACAGGCCATCAGACAAAAAGGATTCAGCCGAAGAACATTTTTTGCCGGAGCGGCGGGCCTTGCAGGTTTAGCAGTGGCAGGAAGTCTGGCTCTGGGAGACCAGCAGGAACGTCAGAGGCTTCAGACATCCGCCTCAATCAGCCATCCGAACCCGTTAACTGTCACATTGGCCGATATGGCGGACTATCAGAACGCCGCCTTTTCACTTATCTTTACAACTTTAGCCGATGCAGGCGAACTTGATCCTAAAATTACCGCTGTGGAAGGAGACGGTCACAGAGCACCGATAAAATATTATTTTGAACACCAGGCAGAGAGAGGGTTAAAACTCGCAACAGTCTACAGACCAATGGTTGATGCCGCGCCGCCCCGGGTTAAGCGCTTCCATCACGAAGGCGGCAATAATTGGGTAAAGACTCAGGACAGAATAATTAAACGGTGAATTATTTTTGAGGGGGCGGTAAGGGCTGGCGGTTTATTCTTTTTAAATGCCTGTTTATATCAACCGCGTCCTCAATCTTAAATTTTTCATTACAGATTATAAGCAACGGGCTTCTTCTTGCACCTAAATGATCGAGCCACCCCGCACCCGAATAAGGATTAGCCTCCTCCCCGGCCATACTCCCGACCATCTTATCGTAAAGCTCCTGCCTCGGGGTTAGATCAAAGAGCTGACGGCTATCGCCCGCGTCAAGCTGCATAACCTCAACACCATCAAATTTACCGCCAAGCTTTATAAACATCCCGCGCATAGAGTGAAAGCTTAATTCTTTTCCCGGAGCCTCGCCGGGATGAGTGAAACTGCGGATTGGGTGACCTACTGTTGTATGATAATTTCCTGCTGAATCGAGAGCTGCGGCAAACATCCAGGCCGAACGGATCGAATCCCCGACGCCAAACATTTCTCTCATAAACTCATTCCGCTGGTCCTCCGTAAAAGTGTAAATCCTCCCGCCTGTTGCCCGTTCAAGCTGCTGTAGAACTCCCTCAGGCGGAGCATAATCGGGAAAATGCCTATAAAGATCGACTGAGTGACTGCTCATATCAACCAATCTGTGAGCTGTAACCGCTCTTTGAAAGCGTTCAGTTGAAATTAACTCCTGTACCGCCCTTTTTGTCTGGGCAATCTCAACCATTCTGGGAAGAACTTCTGCTTCGTGTGTCGGTTCCTGCATAATTGATGGGAGCTAGTATAAAATATTAGTCAGATTTCCGTTCCCGTCAAAACCGAATTTTGATAAAGATTCAACCGTCGGTTCAGCCGCCATCGGCGCACCCGCAGGTCTGTCTAAATATTTAACTTCAATCAAGCCGCTATCCTCACGGCCCGGATCAGAGACCTCCACGGATTCAATATTAATTCTGTCTCCGAGCAGGATAGGCTTTGAGTAGATTTCCTTTCCGTCTTTTAACATTCCGCCGATCAGATAATAAAAAGTCCCCGACCCTCCCGGAGAATCAGTTAAAATCGCCGCAAATCTGGTGCCGTCGGGGCTTATATTTTTACCGGATATCTCAGCCATATGCTGTCCGTATGAATTGTTAATGCTTTTATGAAGACCGTTATAAAAGGAAATTTGTTCGTTATTTAAAGTTATTGTCTTGTTCCCTATATCAAAACTTACAGCCTTTTGAGATCCGGACATCTTGTAAGAACTTCTTTTATGGCCTGTCTTAACAAGAATTACGAGAAATATTAATAGAATGACGGCCAAAACTACCCAGAGCTTTTTAGAGGAGAATTTTTTAACTTGCGGTTGGCTTTCTTTCTTTTTCCGGGGCATTGATCTAAGTATTCCAAAAAAATACGGCTAATACAAGTTTTAGATAAATTTAAGTCTCCTCAGATCTAAAATTATCCCAAACAAGTTAATTTTGAATCCTATAGTTTAATTGATATAATTAGTAGCTATGATTTATTACTACGGGCGTAAGAAAAGACTTGCCCGTTATTATCCTCAGCCTACTCTGGACAGAATTATTGAACCATTTGCCGGTGCGGCGTCTTATGCTCTTTATGGCGATAATTGGCAGAGAGACGTTTTACTGGTTGAAAAGGATGAAAGAATGGCGGCTGTTTGGGAGTGGCTGATCGGTGAGGCAACTGCTGATACGATAAGAGACTTACCTGTATTAACGCCTGGCGAGAGAAGCTCGGAGTTTCTAACTATAGTCCACGGTGTCAGTAAAATGGATTACTGCCGGAAAAGCACCTTAATTACCCCCGTTATCGCGCGTAAATGGGAAGCAAGCAAAAGGTTTATGTCCGAAAATATTCATAAAGTAAAAAACTGGCGGATTCTTACCGGCGACTACACGGAGGCTCCTGATGTCGAGGCTACCTGGTTTGTCGACCCTCCATACCGCGGAGAACCGGGAATGGGCTACCGATTCGGAAGCTCACAGCTGGACTACGCATTACTTGCCGAATGGATTATGACCAGAAGGGGCGAGGTTATCGCCTGCGAAGGAGTAAACGGAGACTACTTACCCTTCCGTGTTCTTAAAGAGATCAATAGCGTGGCCGGAAAAAGAAGCAAAGAAACCTATTTTTACAGGCAATCTAAGGAAAGTTAATTCTTATTAACGTACAAAAACTACCTGAGCCTCCAAAGATCGTATCTGTCCGCGGGAGACAATTTAGCAGGGCCTGCAGCAATAGTTCTTAACTGATCCCTCGTCCGGAATCCCAAAGGTCCATATCCCTGCTGCATAAAAGCTGTATGAAAAAAATGACCAATCTTCACTCCAAAGAACTGAGCTACAAACAGCCCTTCAGCTTCACCAACTATCATCATCTCGTCTGCTAAAGCATGTTCTAATTCATGTTCGCGGATGCTATCGACAACTGCCGGAACTGTATTCACCATTTGATAGTTAGCAAGTTTTATTGCGGCTTCACGAGCCCTCGCTTCTCCAGAAAAGGGAGATGTCCAAAAGCTCAAATTAAATCTTCCAATGGATTGATAAATCTCAATCATATTTATATTATATACTATAGGTTTTTATGTGTAAAGTTACGTTTTTATCCTATAGCTCTATCATTCGCTTTCTGAATAAGGTATAATAACCGTTCGGCTAAAAAATGAACATTAGGAATATTGCTCCAGATTTGCACAGCAAATCTCTGCGATATTACAAAATAATATGAACATTAGAAATATCGCTATTATTGCTCACGTTGACCACGGCAAGACTACTCTTGTTGACGCTTTGCTTACCCAGACCCAGACAAAAATGGATAAAGAGCTCGTCGGAACGGATCTGATTATGGATTCTAACGAGTTAGAAAAAGAACGCGGAATCACAATTTTTTCCAAAAATGCTTCAGTAAACTACAACGGGACAAAAATTAACATTATCGACACCCCGGGCCACGCGGATTTTGGCGGAGAAGTTGAACGTGTTTTAAAGATGGCTGACGGCTGTCTTTTACTGATTGATGCAAAAGAAGGTCCGATGCCCCAAACCCGGTTTGTTTTAAAGCAGGCTTTGCAGATGGGTCTCAAAGTCATTGTGGTTGTAAATAAAATAGACAAAGCCGATGCAAGAATTGAATATGTTTTAAATAAAACATTTGATCTGTTTATCGATTTAGGAGCGGATGAGGAGACAGCTTACTTTCCCGTTATTTATTCTTCGGGCAAGCTTGGAAAAGCCGGAAAAGAACCGGATATTAATAAAATGACCGACATTACTCCGGTTTTTGAAGAAATTATGAAGGAAATTCCCGAGCCTTACGGAGATCCGGAAAAACCATTACAGATTTTAGTAACCTCAATTTCGGCGGATAACTTTAAAGGCCGTATTGCTACAGGCCGGGTTTATAATGGAAGAATTTCCCAGGGACAGGATATTACTCATATCAACCGAAGCGGTGAACAAAAAAAATACCGGGTTACTTCTCTTTTGAGCTTTGAAGGATTACAAAGAGTTGAGGCAAAAGATGCCCAAGCCGGAGATATTGTTGCTGTTGCAGGAATTCCTGATGTTACTATCGGTGAAACAATTGCCGATCCGAATACTCCCTCCGCTTTACCTCTTCTTGATATAGAAGAACCCACAATAAGAATGGTTTTTTCGGTTAATACTTCCCCCTTCGCTGGACGAGAAGGAGAGTTTAAAACAACCAGACAAATCCAGGAACGCCTTTATAAAGAACTTGAAACCGACGTTGCGTTGAGAATCGAGAATGGACCGAATACGGATTGGATCGTTTCGGGGCGCGGAGAACTCCATCTTGCGATCTTAATCGAAAGAATGCGCCGGGAAGGATACGAGTTCCAGGTATCACGCCCTCAGGTTATCACTAAAGTAGTAGATGGCGTTACAGTTGCTCCGTACGAAAGATTATTTATCGAAACCCCTGAAGAATTTTCAGGAACAATCATCCAAAAATTAGGTCAAAGACACGCTACGTTAATCAATATGAAAAACGAGGGCGGAATTGTTGATATTGAGTACGTAATTCCGACCCGCGAACTTTTCGGATTCAGAAGCCAATTTATTACCGATACCAAGGGTCTGGGACTTATGAACACGATTTTTGAGGATTTTAAACCTGACTCGGGAGCCGGATTTACCAGGGATTACGGATCTTTGGTCGTTCACGAAACAGGATCAACTAAGCTTCACGGTTTAACGGGAATTCAATCGCGCGGAACTTTGTTTATCGGACCGAATGTTCCTGTTTATAAAGGGCAAGTAGTCGGTTCAAATGCCCGCACCGGCGATATGAGCGTGAATGTTTGTAAAGAAAAACAGCAGACTAACCACCGCTCCTCAGGTGAGGGGGTTTCCGAGCATTTTAACGCTCCGAAATTAATGGATCTTGAGGATTCGCTGGAATATATTGACGATACGGAATTAGTAGAAGTTACTCCGAAAAATATACGCATCCGCAAAATAAACCTAAACGGCACCCGCTAATTTTTTTAAAATTGTACGGATTTTGTCCAGCCGGCTACTTTAATTCTTAGTAATATCCGATAGTTTGAATTTCAAATAATAACTATGGGTATATTACTTGATCTTAGTGAGCCGTTGTGGGTAAGACAGACCCGCGCCGAAATAGAAGACAAAAGAAGACTCGAGGCACCGTTTGTTTTCGGCGATGCCGATTTGCGTATTCCCGAGCCGGATGAACCGCGCAGATGCAGCAGTCTCAGATACTTAACCGATAGAATACCTCTAGTCCCCACCCGGAATGACGCGCCGGGAGAGGGCATACTCCTGACTTTCCCCAGAAACAGACTGGCAGTTTGTCAGCCCCAATAGTTAGCTTGACAGACGGTTCTTAAGATTGTTATATAAACTTAAGTGAAAAAAATAGTATCCTGCTTATTAGTTTTCCTTTTTGTACTGAACATCCTTTTTACACCCTCTGCGATCCTCGCACAAAATGAAAATGATAAGGTCGATGTTTATGCTCTTTTCTGGCCTATCGTACCCGGAACTACTGTCGCGGATGGTATGTTTTGGGCCAAACAGCTAAAAGAGGGTTTAAGCGGAATGTTTACGTTCGGTAACTTAAATAAAGCGGGATACGAAATTGAGCTATCAGAAAAAAGATTGGTTGAAGCGACCAAACTGGTAGAAGATAAAGACTACTCCAACGCTTTAAAGTCTTTAAAATTAAATAAATCAAACCGGGAAGAAGCAGTTAAACTCCAGAAAAAAGCACGGGAAGAAAAAGCGGATGCTAACGAACTGACTCTAAAATTAGGTAAATCTTTAGAGAAACAGCAGGAGGCATTAACATATCTGGCGACTCAATTTCCTGATGATCAAAAAGGCGACGTTAACGAAATGGTTCTCGGTTTAGTCCTCCAAATCTCCGAAGCAAAATGAGCCTCTACGGACTCCGCTACGCTTCGCCCGTAGTTTCTCTTCTTGCTCGCCTTCGGCGAGATTCGCCTTCTGGCGAAACAAACTTCATCCACGGATTTACATCCGTGGTTTTTCGTTTGAAAGAATAAGGACCTGCTTCGCCTCGCGATATCAAAAATTCTATCGCTCGCTCGCAGAACCTTGCTTTTGATAAACAAAAGTGAATTACCCAAATATTGCATTTTTACTATGGGCACGTTAAAATTCTTACTAGTGTTAAATTTGTGCGCTTTGTTTAGACAGTCAGTCTAGAAGGCATAAGCTTACCTAGATTGGCGGTGATTACTATTACCAAATTATTTGTCGGTTCCCTTCCCTGGGCAGTTGACGATCAAAAATTAGGAGATTTATTTTCCCAGTTCGGTTCTGTTGTTAGCGCAGTTGTTCTCAAAGATAGAATGACAGGTCGCTCAAGAGGATTCGGATTCGTAGAAATGGAAAATGAGGAAGAAGCCAAAGAAGCTATTGAAAAGCTTAATGGTTCTGATATGGAAGGTAGAAAGATCGTTGTTAATATTGCTAGACCAAGGGAAGACCGTTAATTAAAAGAAGCGCACACCCGGGCTTGTCCCGGGTGTGACTTTTTTCTCCTTAAATTTTTATCCGATTCAGTTGAATAAATAACTCCTACAGATTAATAATTAGTAATGTGGTTTACATCTGCCATAATTTCGGCCATTTTAATTACCCTTGCTGCAATTTTTTTAGTTTACAGACTTTTCCTCTACCAGCCCCAAAATTTTAAACCACCCTTAAATCTGCCGGCTGTTCAAAATACCCAATTGCCTGAAAATAAAATTTCAAATCCGACTGCCGTAACGTCACCAACTCCCGTTCCGTCAGTATCAGTAAAAGCTTCGGGTAAACCGAAAGCATCCCCCACTCCGAAAGCTATAATCGGCTCCTTCACGGTTTTGCAAAATAATGTTGCAAACCAAAGTTCATCCCAGGCAGGCGTTACAAATATTTCCGGGCTTATTGATATCTCCGGAACCCCGCCTTCGGGCAGTTCGATAGTTATTACATCACGCCAAAACAATACGAGTAATAATTTTCAGACTGTCGTTGACAGCATTAAAGCGCAGGACAGCGAGAATTGGAGCTGGACTTCCGCAGCAAACGGTACAACTTACGATCTAATTGCGGTTCTTAAAGGAAAATCGGGAGGAACAGATATAGATTATGCAAAATCCCCGACTTATACGCTTAAAGCGCCTTCAAGCGGTCAGGTTTTCCAGGTTGATGTAGGTTACGCTTTGGCCACACCAACCGGCACTATAACCGTTACCTGCAACAACCATTACAGCAACAACACCTGGTCGGCAACCGTAAACTATCCTGCCGTTGAGGGCGCGAAATATTACTGGCTTCAGATCGGCTCAACCAGCGGAGACACGGATATTGCAGACATTTCCAAAAGCGGTCAAACTCAGGATACAACATTAACTGACAGCGTCAATTATTATGCCCAATACGCCGTTTCCAGCGTCTCGAATCCGACAGCCTATCAATATTCCTCTTTCTCTTCAACACAAACGATTCACTGTCCTTAACGGATACTTGCGCAATTTTCCCGGATACACGACAATTATTTTATGCTGCTCAAAGGCATCGCCGTAGGTATTGTTGTTCTAATCTTTGCCCTCGTTTTTTTTGATGTTGGTTTAATTACATCTAAATTCATCAAACCGAATGTGCCATTCTTTAATTCTTCCCAAAAGCAGGCCTCAATTTCTGGAGTCATCAAAATTAACGGTCCAATTCCACAAGGCTCATCAATCAGTATCGGTGTTAAGGACCACGGCTCTACAGGCGCCTATAAAATTTTCGTTTCAGGATTACCGGCAGCTGATGAAACAGCCTGGGAATACACAGGCTCTGTATCTGGCAATTCTTACGAACTTCAGGCTTATCTTGACTTAAACGGTTCCAGATCAACCACGTCCGATCCTTTGGTTGTAACCGCACCCGCAGGAGAGGAAATACTGACTTTAAATATCGAAACACCTCCGGCGCCTCAGCCTCAGCCCGCTTCTATCTCCGGTGTTGTTTATATCAACGGATATATCCCCCAGGGAGCAACGTTTGATATTTTGGGCAGGGTTTACGGAAGTTCGGAAGATTATTCCGTTGTGGTTAAAGATCTAAGTGCGACAGTTAAAAGGACTATGACTTATGCAAATGCCGTCTCGGGAGAAAAATACGAAGTAATCGGAAAACTTTACGACGGCAAAGGAAGTTTGATCGGAACCTCAAATAACATTGCGATTTCCGCTCCTTCCGACAATGCGGAACTGACAATCAACTCTTCAGCAACGCCTCCTGTCGGAGCAATAACCGTTCTGCAGAATAAGCAGAGCTTTTCTGCGAATAATACCGGCTCACCCGCTTCAAGTGCACCTTCCTCTTCTATACTCCCCATCGGGTCATCTGCTATTTCCGGTACCATTAATTTTAACGGCTCGGCCCCTAACGGATCATCCATCGTTATACTTGCAGCGCCTCAGGGAACAACAAATAACTACCAGGTCGTTGTAAATGGAATAACCCCAGCAAACGGCTCAACCTGGACCTGGAATGGTGCATCAGCAGGTACTACTTACAATATGCTGGCAGTCTTAAAAGGACAGCAAAATAACCAGAATACGGACTACGCAGACTCACAGACATACACTGTAGCCGCACCCGCTCAAAATCAGCTTTTTACTCTGAATACCGGTTTTTCTCTCGGCGCACCTGCGGGTCCGGTTTTCCCGACCTGCAGTACCCATAACAGCAATAACACCTGGAATATGACAGTAAATTTTACTAATGTTACCGGGGCACAATATTACGTTCTCCAGTTGGGATCAACCAGCGGCGGAAATGATCTGGTAAATGCTTCACAGGCAGCTCAATCGACCTCAAACAATAGCCAGCAGGTTAACGCGACTATAAATGACAGTGTTATTTATTATGCCCAGTATGCTGTAGCTTCCGTGACAAACCCAACACCGGCCCAACTTTCACCGTTCTCTGGGCCGTTTACTATTAAATGCCCTTGATTTTAAATTTTTTCTAACTTATAGTAAAATACTTCTATGTCTATGCTTGAAGGTGAGATGCTAAAGCAGCACTTACTGGGAATAGCCGAAAAAATTAAAGCTGTTGAAGGATCCGGATTTACCGAACCTTCAGTTACAGCCTGCGCAATAATCCGCAACCAATACGTAAATGCAGTATGGGATGGAATGTTCGCTAATAAACCATTCCCTGAGGGTCTTAAAGACTCACTAAGGGATCAAAGATTGATATTACCCGACAAAGATACAACAAGTACTCGAGGAAGCAATAATTGTTATCTTATCCATTTCGTGGCCCCAATTGCCGCGTATAACAACAGATCTAAGCTCTTAAGAGCAGCAATTAATTCTTTCGGTATTGACCCGGGGATAAGGACCGGTAATATCCAGCAGCAATATCCACCAGAATTATGGTCAAGCTTTTGGTATTCAATAGGAGGAGATTATATGACTGATTTTGTATTTGGTACACAGGATGAAAACGAATACCGAGCGGATCTTTTAGGGCTACGAGCAGCCAGGACTCTCACGAAACCGCGCAAAAATCTTAGACTATCTGAAATGCTTGAAGACGCAGCCGCTAACTTAGCTCTCATAGAAGGAACGAATTATACACATCTTTCGGATTTTAAAACGGCACAAACATTCATTAAACCGGTGTTCGGTCATTTAATGATGCGCTGGATGACAAAACACATAGGTTTTTTGCAAAATAATGCCTTGGTGCCTGTAGAAAAAGCATATTTAACCTAGACCATTCTCTGCGATCAGTTCAAAAAATTCTTTTTTCAAATCAACAATACCCATTCTGCTTCCGAATCTGTCCCAATCTTTCTTTTGCGAAATGTGGCATTTTGCCGCCTTATCCTTTATTTCAAAAACGTCCGAGGTATCGATAACCGTTGTAAAATCCTCATCCGGCGTCCCCTGGGGCGTTCCGAATGCGGTCATCGTAAGCCCGGCTTTTTCGTAAGCTTTAAGATAACTTACGGGCACACCGACGTGATAAAGTCTGACGTGCTTTCCGGCATCCTTCATCCATTTTTTGAAGGCCTCTGTTGCGGCGAGTGAGATTTGTTTGTGGTCGGGGTGGTTGGAGGCGCCGTTTTTTTCAAAGGTGATGACGATATCGGGGTTCTCATCCTCTATCAGAGGAGTGAGTATACCGGCAAGTTCTTCCACAGGATGATTTATAAGCTCTCCGTCCATAAGCCCCAAGTAAGTAGTCTTTGAAATTCCGAGAATTTTCGCGGCTTCAGATTGCTCAATTTTCCGTTTTTCCCCGAGCTCCTTGGGCGTTATATCCCCGTATTCTCCCGTTTGACCCGCCTGGCCTGTGGTCGCAGTTATAACATTGACCGTCACCCCGTTTTTTACAAGTTTGGCGATAGTACCACCGGTACCGAATGTCTCATCATCAGGATGTGCAAAAATGAATAATGCTTTCATAAATGAAGTATCGGATGTATTATACATTCTGCGATACCTCTATGAAACTGTTTAATTCCTACTCCCGGCAAGCTGAAGAATTCAAACCACTGGAGCCGGGGCAAGTTAAAATATATGTTTGCGGTATTACTCCTTATGATACAACCCACCTAGGCCACGCATTTGTTTATATTACTTTCGACGCCTTAAAGCGTTATCTGGAATTTAAAAATCACAGGGTTATATATACTCAAAATGTTACGGATATTGACGATGATATTTTAAAGAGGGCAAAAAGAGATGGTAAAAATTGGCAGGAACTCGGTAAATTCTGGACAGATAAATTTTTAAATGATTTGCGTTCTTTAAATATTGAAATGCCTGATCATTATATTAAGGCAACCGATTCCATCCCTGAAATAATAATTATGATCAGTAAATTACTGACTAACGGGTTTGGGTATGAGAAAAACGGCAATGTCTATTTTGAAACCGCCAAATTTCCGGATTACGGAAAGCTTTCCAAATACTCAACAAGCGAAATGACTGAACTTCTAAAAGAACGCGGAGGAAATCCCAGCGACCCGAATAAAAAAGCATCTTTGGATTTTTTACTATGGCAAAAATCGACGGAAGACGAACCCTCCTGGGACTCGCCCTGGGGTAAAGGCAGACCGGGTTGGCATATCGAATGTTCGGCAATGATTAAAAAAACTCTGGGCGAGCAAATAGATATCCACGGAGGTGGCTTTGATTTAATTTACCCTCATCACGAATCGGAATTAGCTCAATCCGAAAGCTACACCGGAAAGGCGTCATTTGTAAAATTCTGGATGCATATCGCGATGGTTTCTTTTGAGGGAGAAAAAATGAGTAAATCTTTAGGAAATTTGGTTTTAGTTTCAGACCTTCTTAAAAAATATTCGGCAAATGCAATTCGCCTAATGCTTTTATTGAATCACTACCGAAAACCCTGGGAATATACGGAAAAACTGATGATCCAGGCCCAAGGATATATGAACGAAATAGAGAAAAATTTGAAAGGTATAGAATCAGACTCATCAAGTTTGGATGAACTGACCGGAGATCTGGAGGACGATTTTAATGTTCCCGCAACAATTACGAAGCTGATTTATGCAAGTATCAAAAATCCCGGAGCCTCGAAAGCAGGTTTTGAACTTTTGGGATTTAGTTTAGATTAGAGAGCTGAACCGGCAAAACTTTATTCAATTCATCTTCCGCTTTTTTCATAAAGACCACCTCATATTTAGGAAAGTACAAAAAAACAGCCGGTGCCTGATCGAGTAAAATCTTCTGGAAGTCCTGATATTTTTGCTTACGCACTTCAGGATCTGTGATTTTTCTACCGTCCTCCAAATCTTTATCGATTCTAGGTGAAGCGATTCTGGAAATATTAGTTACGCCTTTTTGAGTTGAATGCCAGAGAGAATATTGATCAGGATCAGCCGGGATATTTTGGGTGATGAGAAGGGCCTGAAAATTTTGCGGTATTCCGGATTCGGATCTGGTTACCGTTTTAAGACCTAAGTTATTCCAGCTTTCAACCACCTTCTCGCCGATCTCGGATAGGGAACTGGTTGAGGTAAGTGTTATTGTTTCTTCTTTCCCTTTTTGGACTTTTTTTAGATATTCTTTCGCTTTTTCGGGATTGGATAGATAATCCCTGACATTTTCGTTAAACGCCCAAGAGAAAGGAGACACCGGAGTCCGGGCTATTTCAAATCCTGGAATTTCAGGCGCTCCAAAGGCTAAAGCTATCCGCAGATTTTCGTCAGATAATATCGGATCTTCGGTGTTTAAAAATATTGTTACCAGCTGAGTGTAGTTTGTAAATTCCTTCCGGTCTAGATTATTAAAGTTTAAATCCCCGCTTTCGGTGGTCCCTAAGAGTGCCTGAACCTCTCCTAACTTCAATGCCGATTTAGCAATTTTTTCGTTAGGATAAAAAGTTACGGTAATTTCAGGGAAAGTTTTATCGCCGGATCCGAGCTCCAGTTTTTTTACAAACGGACCATCTTTTTTTACTGCATTAACTGCATAAGGCCCAACTCCAACCAATTCAAAGCCGTAAGGCGTCGGGGCTTTTCTTAAAATTGGTTTGGTCAAAAGTGTAGTAAAAGGACTGAAAGTTTCGGCCAGTTTAAACTCCAAAGTTTGATCGTCCGGCGCGTTGATTTCTACATCAGGTATGGCCAGATATATCTCCGAAGCTTTGAGCGGTTTTCCGTCGTTCCAAAAAAGACCAGGTTTGATTTTTACTCTGTAAATTGTTGCTTCTTTATTTACCTCCCAATTTTCAGCCAGTTCTGCCGAAGGACTCCCGGTTTTATCGACCCTGATTAAAGGCTTGGATATTAAGTTCAGAATTGTTACAGGCAAATCTCTCTCTTCGTGGGTACCGACCAATCCTTCCTTTAATCTGCCCTGTTTATTTACGGCAACAGTAAAGTAAAAAATTCCCGCCAAAACAGCTGCAGCTGCTAAAAAAAAGAGTATCAGCCACTTCTTGCGCTTCAAAAAGGTCAGGATAAAATCAACCCAAAAAGTCATAAAAAATTTACTGCAGGATTACTCCCGCGAGAGAAGATGTTAAAAATAAGCCGGCAATCACTATGGTAAGGATAAAAAGGATTTTTTCCGCGCCTCTTTTAGTACCGTAAAAACCCATATCCCCGCCGAAAGTGGATCCGAGCCCTGTCCCTTTTGACTGAAGAACAATTAATACAACTAATATTACTCCGAGTATTATTTCCAAAATTAAAAAAGCGTTATACATAACTATTTATGAGATGTGAGCCAGTGCACAAATCTGCTTGCAAATCCTATCATAAACGAGGCTATGATTGCTACCCACAGAAGGGTGAAATTTTGAGGAGGCAGATCAATCCCTAAAAAAGAACCTCCGGGAAAATTATAAGGCAGAAGTTTAAATTGAGGAATTATCGTTGTAAGCAGGTAAAGTGCAATAACATTTATTACCCAGGTAAATATGCCCAGAGTTAAAATATTTAAAGGCAAAAAAACCACTCTTAAAAGCGGAATTATTACCAGATTCATAGCCATCAGTCCCAGGGCTCCTATTGCCAGAGTTTTAAATCCCCCGGTATAACTTAACCCCGGGAAAATTTCGGTTACACCCCAAAGAATAGCGAGATTAAACAGATAATCCCTCAGGACAGATTTAATCATTACCTCATTATAGCAAGTTAGTTTTTAATGCAGGCAGAGATGAGTACCGATCTTTTTCTGAAGCTTTTTATGGAAACCGAAACAATATACATAGTTAGTAATACCTGAATTCCGACTATAAAAATATGGTACCCCTGATCTATAAAAATTCCGGGATATTTCCAGATAAAGTAGACAGCCAGCAGATTAAATAACAGACCCGAGGGAATAAGAGTTTTTATTTCTTTGACCTGCTCATCCAGGATATGTTTATACAGGGCTTTTTGCTCCTTTGTGTCATCAAAATTCCCCCGCCCGCTTTTAATTAGCTTTAGATCCACAAGATACAACCCCGCTCCGACAACGACAAACACCAGCTGAAAAATAAACCACCTTAAGGGATCCTCAAGCTGGGTAAATGCCAGAAACTCAACCAGCCCCAGAAGAAAGTAAAGAAAATTATGCGCCAAATCCAAAGGCCATTTAATAAAAGACAGTGAGTGAACGATCGCCTGCGACCAAAAAGTTAAGATAAGCAGAAATCCCGAGATAATATAAGGCCAATATTGGTAATTTAGATCAGTTAAAGGTCCTGCCGCAGCCGTTCCCAGAGCACCCAAAGCCACACCTTGAACTGCGGAGATTAACAAAAATTCAATGTCCAGTGTAAATTGATTTAATTTTTCTTTGTTCATTTTTTATCCGGCAAAAAAGCCTTCGCCCGCAATTTCTTATGATAGCTTACCGCAAATCTATGAGATTCGTCGCGGAGTTTTTGCAAGAGACGCAAGCTCAGTGATTTTTTAGGCAATTTTATAATATCCCCCTCGGGCGGATACAGCCATTCTTCTCTTTTTGCGAGTCCAAACACCGGTATATCAACTCCCATCTCCTGCATAATTTTTACAACCGAACTGACCTGGCCTCTGCCTCCATCAATAATAAAAACTTGCGGATAAGGCCATTCCTGATGTTTTAATCTGCGGCCCATCATTTCAGCGTGCATTGCAAAATCATTGGGTTTGCCCGTAATTTGTATTTTGAATTTTCTGTATTGAGATTTATCAATTTCACCGTTAGTCAAAACAACCATTGATCCCGTCGCATCGCTGCCCTGGAAGTTTGAAATATCGTAACCTTCGATCCTGACCGGTAGTTCGTTTAAATTTAAAACACTCTGAAGTTCTCTCAGGGAATTTTTAGTTAAATCTTCCAAAAAATTCGGATTAAGGAGGTAGTTGGTAATTTTTGTCGGAGCCGTAACGTAATTTATTCCCTCTATAATTTTTTTAACGCTTGCTGCTTCTTCAAATTTCAGATTTTTGGAATCCTTTTCCATTTCGGAATTCAACTCTTCCAGCAACTCCTGTTTTTTACCATCTAAAAATTTAGAAAATCTTTTGATGATTTTGCCGTAGTCCTCTTTGGAAATAGTCCCGACACAAGCTCCCGGACACAATCCCAAATGGTAATAAAAGCACGCTTTTCTTTTTGCTTGATTCACAATTCCCGCTTCCTGATTCTTTCCGGAACACCAGGGAAAAACTCTCCTTAACTTTTTTAATGTGGTTTTAACTGTAGTGGCCGAAGGATACGGGCCGAACCATTTTTTAACCTTTAATATATCTTTCTTCCGGGCCGTGAGTATTTTGGGGAAATCCTCATCCGTCACTACTATATATAGGTAATCCTTATCATCAGTAAGCCTGATATTAAAAACAGGCATATACTTTTTAATTAGATTTGCCTCAAGTATTAACGCCTCTATTTCCGATTCGACAATAATTGTTTCCGCGGAAGCAATATTTTCAACCAATTTTGCGGTTTTTACATCTTTCCAGGTGTTATTAAAGTACGACGAAACCCGGCTAAATAAATCAACCGCCTTCCCGACATATATTACTTTGCCGGAACTATTTTTATAGATATAGATCCCGGGTTTATGCGGGACCAGCTCTTTATTAACAAACGAAGGCAACATCAGCGTATTTTACAACTACCGTGAATTTCTTGCAGATTTATGATGGATTAGAAAAACAGCTATATAAAAAAGGGCTATCATAATAATACCGCCGACTATTTCAATTGCAAAAATCCGGTATGAAAGTACCGGAACTACCGCAATAACGTGAGTGTCTGTAAAGCCGGCAAAAGTAACTTGTAAAACATCTTGATACGAATGCCAGATTGCCCCGGTCTTTAAGTTAAGATCATATTCGAGATTACCGAATGGAGGCAAAACCTGCGTTTTAATAACTTTTGCAGAACCCGCCTCTCCGTCACCTGTCACCAATAAAATCTTAGACGTATCTATCTGCAGTTCGCTTGCGGGGAAAGAGGTATTGCCCAAATTACTGATTCTGATTTTTGCTTTGGCAGGAAAACCGGAAAGAATTTCCGGCGCAACCTCAACACTCAGTTGAGCTCCTTGCCTTTGCGAAGGATTACCGTCAAATATCCCCGCTTCGGCTTCGGTAGGTAAAACAAACTCATCACGGCCTTCAGAAACTGCGAGTCTGATATGAGTCAGATCATTAAAGGCAAAGAGATTTATACCTTTAGTTGTATTTTCCCAGGCGGGATCAGATATAACCCAGCCTTTTTCGTTATCGTAAAACTCTACCCAGGTATGAAGTTTTTGATTTACAAAAGAGAACGGCTTACCGCTTGAGTTTAAAGAAAAACCGATAACCTGGCGGGCAGGAATACCGGCACTCCTGAGTAAAGCAATCTCCAGATCAACAAATTCTGCAGCCAGAGATTGTTCGGGGTTATTTAAGGCAGTGACCGAACCAAACCGGTCAAACCCGCGGTTTAATCTATCCGAATTAAATCTCAGAAAATTACTGACGAATTTATCAATTTCCCGGGCTTTTTCAAAATCGGTTGTGGGGTTATTAGCCGCCAAAATCTCGGATAGTTTATTTTTAATCACCGGACTTGTCACATCCCAATATCTTGATGAATCCGTGTAATAAATTTTTTCTTCATTATTCAATAAATCCTTTTTTTGGGCCGAGAGTAAAGTTTTAACTTGGCCTGCAGATGTGACATTCAGAACTTGCGCAGGGTTAAGTTTAAAAACTGCGAGGGTGTTACCTAGTTTATCTGTTTCGGTATTTTCAGGTTTGGGATCAATTGATTCAAGAAAAGATTTTTGCAGGTGCGAATCCGAAGGCAGAACTATTTTCAGATATTTAGGAAAAATTGAGTTGTTTTTCAGAACGTAGCCTGTTTTGTAAGAAAAGTTAAGCTCCCGACCAAACACTGCTGTTATGCCGGAGGCAAAAAATTCCTTTTCGTTGTAGGTAAAAATGATCCGTCCGCCGGCCTCAGCTGTTTTTACAGGTAACGGCGCAATATAGTCCGGATCACCAAAAGAGGTCGGAACCGATAAACTAAACGTTGAGTCCGTAACTTCAGATCCCTGTGTCAGCTTCGGAATACTGATCATCCAGGTTTTCCCCAGATTTTTTGCGATACTACTGTCTTTAAAAATTAGTTTAAACGAGTACTCTTTGTTTAAACCGATTATCTGCTGGTTTGAAAATTTAACCGTAAGCTTGGTGTTCGGGCCTTCAGTTGCGGAAACGACTTCTAATGCGCCCTGAGAATCGGAAGCCTTAACATCAGTTACGCTGTTCCCAGGCAAAATTACACTAAAACTCGAAGGAAAAAATTTTTCGGTCAGATTTTTCAGTAAAATCTCCTCGGTTACTTCAGTCACACCATCCGGGTTTACGGAATAGTTAACTTTATAACCAGAAGAAAATTCATTAGCCGCAAAAATATCTGAAGGTACAATCAAAAGGATAAGTAAAAGGAGAGAAAATAAAAACTTTTTCATTACAAAGATTATCTGTGAGTTAATTGTAGCAAAAATCAGATTATCTTAGCCAAATACCGGCCGGTGTGAGAGTTCGGATTTGCAGCAATTTGTTTGGGTGTGCCTTCAGCAACTAGAGTTCCCCCGCCAACTCCGCCCTCAGGACCAAGGTCAATGATCCAGTCCGCGTTTTTAATAACGTCGAGATTGTGCTCAATAATAATAACCGTATTCCCGATATCAACCAGTCTTCTTAAAATTTTAAGCAGCCGTTCAATATCCGCAAAATGCAGTCCGGTTGTCGGCTCATCAAGAATATACAAAGTCCGTCCTGTCTGGCGCTTTGAAAGTTCGGACGAAAGCTTAATTCTCTGGGCTTCTCCTCCCGACAAAGTCGTAGCCGGCTGTCCCAGCCTTATATAACCCAATCCGACCTCATTTAAAACTGCAAATTTATTTTTTACCTGCGGAATATTCGCAAAAAAGTCGAGTGCTTCTTCTACGGTTAGATCCAGAACCTGAGAAATATCCTTATCTTTGAAGTGAATTTCGAGAGCCTCACGGTTATATCTTTTTCCGTCGCACCCCTCGCACTTTACGAACACATCGGGCAAAAACTGCATTTCAATTTTAATTTGTCCTTCTCCTTCGCAAACTTCGCACCTTCCGCCTTTGACATTAAATGAAAACCTGCCCGGACCATAACCGCGGATTTTAGCCTCAGGAGACGCAGCAAAAAGTTCCCTTATGAATGTAAATGCGCCGGTATAAGTTGCCGGATTTGATCTCGGCGTACGTCCGATAGGCGATTGATCAACCATAACAATCTTATCCAGATTTTCGGTTCCTAAAACATTTTCGTGTTTTCCGGGTTTATCCTTAGCCCGGTAGAATTTTTGCGCCAGTGTTTTAAATAAAACATCGTGAACCAATGTTGATTTACCCGATCCCGAAACTCCAGTAATAGAGATTAACTTACCCAGCGGAAATTTAATTGAAACGTTCTTGAGGTTGTGTTCTGATGCCTTAACGACCTCAAGCTCTCCCGCACTCTCGCTTCTTTTTGTTTCCGGCAATATCTCGATTTTTTTAGTGCCTTTAAGATATCTTCCGGTCAAAGAATCGGGGTTATCTAAAATCTGCTGAGGAGTCCCCTGGGCGACTATTCTTCCGCCGTGCTCTCCTGCCCCCGGTCCGATCTCAAACATATAATCCGATTCAAGCATTGTTTCGGCATCGTGTTCGTTGACAATAACAGTGTTCCCGAGTTCCCGGAGTTTTTTTAATGTAGTAATCAGCCTGGTATTATCCCTTTGGTGAAGTCCGATCGAAGGCTCATCCAACACATACAGCACTCCTGAAAGTCCAGAACCTATTTGAGAGGCCAGTCTAATACGTTGGGATTCCCCTCCGGCCAAAGTCATAGAAGCTCTGTCTAAAGTAAGGTAGTCTAAACCGACATCAACTAAAAACTGAAGCCGGGAGACAATCTCTTTGAGGATTGTTTTTGCTATTATCTGCTCCCTATCTGTTTGCGTTAAACCGATCTCAAGTTTTTTTACCCAATCCAGGGCCTCCCGAATCGACATAGAAGTAACCTCGGCAATATTCAACTTATCGACGGTAACGGATAAAGATTCGTCCTTCAGTCTAGACCCGTTACATTTCGGACAAATTTCGCGGGTCATATACTTTTCAATTTCCGCTTTAACCCATTCCGATTCTGTTTCTCTGTAGCGCTCTTTCAGGTTTTCAACAAGTCCTTTGAATGTTGAGTGGAAACTCACCCATCTGCCCTGCCGGTTTTTCCCCTCAACAGAAAATTCTTTTTCGCCGGCTCCGTAAAGCAAAATTTCTCTTGCCTCCGGGCTCAACTCACCAAGCCTGGTACTCATTGTAAAGCCGTATTCCTTACCTACTGCTTCAATAAGTCTGGTAAACCAAGTCTCATTCGTTGCAAGTTTACTCCAGGGCAAAATCCCTCCCTCAACTATAGAGAGTATCGGGTTCAAGATACTATCGGGATCAATTTCAAGAAGCGAACCGAGTCCCGTACATTCAGGACAAGCTCCGTGAGGTGAGTTAAATGAAAACAGTCGGGGTTCGACTTCGGACAATGCAATATTATCGATAGGACAGGCAAACCGCTCTGAGTAAAGATGGTCCTCAAGTTTTTTCGGATTCTGAGGGAAATCAAGCGAGCTGTCCAATACTTCGGAAATAATAACTGAGCCTTCACCCATCTTGCTCGCTGTTTCAATTGATTGTGAAATTCTTGAGTAATTACTTTGCTCTTGAACACTTTTCTTGTCCAAAGCTAAACGGTCAACGATAAGATCAATGGAATGCTTATTGTTCTTAAGGAGCATAAAGTCTTCCGAGAGTTCCCTTAAATGGCCGTCAATTCTGATTCTTGAGAATCCTTTTTTCCTCAAATCCTCAAAAAGTGATGTAAATTCTCCTTTTCTGTCCTTTACAATCGGAGCCATCACAAAAAACCGGTACTGCTTTTTTGAAGAATCTTTAATTTTGGCTATAACTGCCTCGGTAATCTGCTGAACACTCATCCGGGAAATTTCCCGTCCGCAAACCGGACAATGAGGATGCCCAACACGCGCAAACAGCAGTCTCATATAGTCATAAATTTCGGTTGTCGTACCGACTGTCGAACGCGGATTGTGCGAGGATGATTTTTGATCAATGGAAATTGCTGGAGATAATCCTTCTATATAATCAACATCGGGTTTGTCCATAACTCCCAGAAACTGTCTGGCGTATGCGGATAAGCTCTCTACATATCTTCTCTGACCCTCCGCATAGAGAGTATCAAAAGCCAGCGAGGATTTACCCGAACCTGAAATCCCGGTAAAGACAACCAGGCTGTTTTTCGGAATTTCCAGATCAACATTCTTGAGATTATGCTGTCTGGCTCCCCTGATGATTATTTTTTCATTTGTCATATTTAATAAGTTGAAGGCACGAAATATACGCGAAACAGAATGAAAATTCTAACAGATTCCGGAAGTTTTTTAAAGTCCCTGGGGGGGGATAATCAGTCTCTTGATTTTAGTATTTTTTGCATCTACGATTGAAATGTGTCTGCCCAACATCAAAGAGGCTTTTCGCCGATAATTATTATCCTAGTTGTAATTCTCGCTTTGTCCGCCGGTTTTTATTTCTATAAGGATCAGATTTTATCTAAATTCGGCAGGGAGAAACCTTCAAAGTCGGCTGAGGTTTTAAATAAAGAAACGGCAGATTGGAAAGTTTATAACTTTAAGTTCGGCCAGATTTCTATAAAATATCCCCCGGAATGGGTGGTCAGATCTCCGGACAAGTACCCCTCGGAAATAAAGTTTATTGACTTTCAGCCCCTAAAAGCCGGCTCGGAGATTTCCGATCAATATATGATTTCAGTTTCCGCTGGTGTTCCTTATGAATATAGTTATCCCACCCCTCCAAGAATGCTCTCTTTACCTATTCCTCCGGATATCGGAAGTATGGATTCCTCTGGTTCAGTCGATCTTAAATATGCGCCTACTTACGCACAGGAATATATTTCAGTACCTACGCCTGTTAAAAACAACAATTTCAACATACCGGCTTTGGGAGAAGGTCAAAATGCACTTTTTGAGCAACTCCAGGATCAAACATCAATAAGCTTCAGGAAAGACGGAGTAGAGTACCGTTTCACGGCAAATATCTATGCTGCGCTTCAGCAAAAACTTGATCCGGTAGAGATTACGGATGTCTTAACTAAGATGGCAAAGAGTGTGACTTTTACCGAAGAACTGAGCAGCTGTTCAGATTTCGTACTGAGGCCTTTAAAGGGTTTTCCTGATAGTTTCGTTTTAGGAAACAGCCATCAATCCGATAAGAAGGATTTCGTTAACGGCTATTATTTTGATATCAATACCAATAACGACAAGTATCAGCTTGACCAAACAGCAGCATCAACCGCTGAGCGGTTATTCATTGTAAGTTACATTAAAGAAGGACAACCAGTCACCGAATCGTCAATTATCAAAAATCTGGTGCCGATAGAAGGCGGCGGCGATATTTACGGAAACAATTTGAGTGTTTTGTATTTAGTTAACTGTGCAGACGACCTTTTTAAACAGGGTGCGATTAAGGATACCCGCATTTATAAGATAGGTGACTCGCGGAATAATCCTTTCAATCTGGAACTCTATGCCGATTCGAAAAACCCGACAAGGCTTTGGGGAGCAAAAGATTGGAATACAAATCTACTTAAAGAAACCCGGGGTTCCGTGTATGCCAAAATCGGTGATAAAATGCAAAAGTACACGGCTACTGGTTTTTATGTAACTTTAAAATAATTAACTCCCCCCTTGATTTCATCCCGATTTTAGATATAAATTAAATAAGAATGATTAGCGAAAACGAAGAAGCGGGAGAGTCCCCAATCAACGTAACAGTCGACGGTCAGACTGTTGAGGCCGCTCTTATCAGCCCACCGGCTCAAAGCGATAAAAAACCTGAAGTAAAGCCCCTCGAGCCGAGGGTGACTATTCAGGCTGCGTCCAACGGAAGATCTGTTCAGGGAGAAATAATTTCTCCCAGTGATGAACTCGCCTCAAGAGAAGCGGCTAAGGCAAAATATATCCCTTCATCAGAAACAACTGTTAGCCCTGCCACAAAAAAAGCTGAGAAAATGGGTATCCGGATTGTTAAACCCGGAAATAAATAATCTTCTTGACTTATAGTTTATTCTCGGATAAAATTTCGGGAAATGTTAGCTGAGAGATCACTTGCAATAGGACACGGAAGCCCAACGGCACGCTCAGTAACTGTTATGGAACTCGCCGGTCAATTAACTCAGAGAATCCAGGGCACCGAAAGAGATAAAGGGCTTTTATTTTCCGAAATTTGGGCAGCTTCTGCCAGAATCAGTGTTATCCAGGGAACAGAATTAAAAGATGCGCTTGTTGTTGCGGATGCAGTCGGCCAATCCTTGGACAATAAAGACACCGGTTTAAGACCCCTCGTTGCTGTCAGGGCTTTTGCCTTTGAGAATACCGGAGCCTACGACGAAATCCGCGCTGTTCGTGCCGCAACTCTGATAAATGCAGCGACAGAAGGCTGGGATCCCGAAGCCGGAACACCCGCCAAACCTCAGGATGCAGAATGGCTTAAAACTTATAAAACAGAGCTTGAAACAGCGGTTCAGTGCGCTGCACTATTCAGCAGAGCCGTAGACGATCCTGATAAAAGAAATTTTCTGGCTGTTGAAGCAAGAACTGGCAGAGCACTTCTCGCTGTTTTATAAAAACTCCCGTCACCGAATCCCTCTCTTATAGGTAATATAATAGGTTTGTGAAATACCGCATTTTTATCGCACTGTTAGTTTTTACGGGTTTGCTGTCCGGATTTATTTACTTTAACCGGACTGCAAAGCTGCCTGAGCAGGAGGATTCTGCGATTGATATAAAAAGAGAATTTAAATTTTGGGATGCGGAAATTAAAAATTACGGAGGAGAAACTGCCTATAAAAAATTCAAACAAAAAAATTTAAGCAAATACCCTACCGATATCCACTATATTACCCATATCTTCGGAGAAGCTCTCTATAAAAACGAAGGGGTATCCGGAATATCCGTTTGCGATAATAATTTTGCATACGGGTGCTTCCACGGATTTATTATCACCGCCTTAGAGGATAAAGGGCCGGAAATTGTCAAAGAAATCAATAAAGCCTGTATTAATACAGGCGGAGAAAAGGAGACGGGATGCCGTCACGGAATCGGCCACGGACTGATTGAATATTTAGGAAGGGAGAGGGAAAATCTAGTGCAGGCGCTCGGAATTTGTAAATCAATCCAAAAACCCAACACCTTAGGGTGTACCCAAGGGGTTTTTATGGAATATAACAAGCCCGGAATGATGGATTCGGGAAACAAATTTATCGGATTAAGAAACCTTGAGGATGAAAGCCGGATTCAAGAACCCTGTTCTTTTCTTCCGGAAGTTTATCAAATTTCGTGTTACTACGAACAAAGTCAGTGGTGGGTAGGGATTTTGAACAATGATTATAAAAAAGTTGCGGATCTTTGCTCACAAGTCATTGCAGAAAAGCCAAGAGAAGCCTGTTTTATGGGAGTGGGAATTGTCGTTGCCCAGAGAAGCTGGTTCAGCCCGCAATTAACTCTTAATGCGTGTCTGCAAATGCCGGGGACGCAGGCACAGGTGGAGTGCCGGTCAGCAGCAGGTTGGGTTTTTAAAATTAATCCTAATTATAAAGATTTAGCCAGAGATCTTTGCTTGGGATTGGATGAGGACAATTACAAGACCTGTATAGAGAGATCAATCTCCCCCGACCGATTGTTCTGAGGATAATTCCTTAATCTGATCGCGTATCTTCGCGGCCTCCTCAAAGTCCAAAACTGAAGCCGCATTCTGCATCTGCTGTTCCAAAAGCTTAACCATCTCGGCTTTATCTTTTTCCGGAATATCGTCAACTGTAAGCTCCTTCTCAGAAGCCTCCTCCAGCTCTTCTACTTTTTCAATTAATCTGTCGCGCAAAGCTTTATTAATCTTTGTCGGGGTAATGCCGTGTTCCTCGTTATACTCCGCCTGATACTTGCGTCTTCTGTCTACCTCCTCAATCGCGGCATTCATAGATTTAGTCACCGTATCCGCGTACATAATTACTTTGCCCTGGATATGGCGCGCAGCCCGTCCCATTGTCTGAATGAGCGAAGTCCGGGAGCGCAAAAATCCTTCCTTATCCGCATCCAAAATTACCACCAGCGACACTTCGGGTAAATCCAATCCTTCCCTGAGCAAATTTATACCCACTATTACATCGTATTCCCCCATCCGCAGGGACCGAAGAATATCTGAGCGCTTCAGGGTTTCAACGTCCGAGTGAAGATATGTAACTTTGATCTTATGTTCCAAAAGATATTCCGATAAATCCTCGGCCATTCTTTTAGTTAAAGTCGTAACTAAAACTCTCTCGCCCTTTTTCACTCTTTCCTCTATTTCTTTCATAACATCGGGAATCTGGCCTTCGGTTTTTCTGACTTCAATCTCCGGATCAAGGATTCCCGTCGGTCTAATGAGCTGCTCTGCAATGTTATCAGGTCCCGCCAAAGACAATTCATATTCATCAGGGGTTGCCGAAACAAAAACGGTCTGGTTTAACCTGCGTAAAAATTCGTCAAACTTCAGAGGACGGTTGTCCAACGCTGAAGGTAATCTGAATCCGAAATCAACCAGATTTTCTTTCCGCGCCCGGTCACCGTTATACATTCCCCTGATCTGAGGGATGGTAATGTGTGATTCATCAATAATCACCAGATAATCTTTGGAGAAATACTCCATTAAAGAATACGGAGGCTCACCCGGTGCCCTTCCCTCAAAATACCGAGAGTAATTCTCAATCCCGTTGCAATGTCCGAATTCCCTGATCATCTCCAGATCATAATTAGTTCTTTGTTCAAGTCTTTGTGCTTCCAGAAGTTTATTCTGGTCTTTCAGTTCTTTTAGACGGAGCTGCAGATCGTTTTCAATCTGCGCCAAACCGGGTTTTAAGCGGTCCTCGGGAGTAATGTAGTGCTTGGCCGGATAAACCGTTACTGTATTGTGTGTGGGGGTTATATTGCCCGTTAAAGGATCGAGTATCGAGAGCCGCTCTATCTTATCGCCCAACAGTTCAATCCTTATCGCGTGATCTGTATAAGACGGGAAGATATCCAGGGTATCCCCTTTTATCCTGTAAGTTGCCCGCTTAAAATCGTAATCATTACGGGTATAAAACATCTTTGTGAGCATTTTAGTTATCGAATCTATCGAAAGCCGGACACCTTCTTTTATCTCCATAGTTGCCCCGATATATTCCTTTGGCGAACCTAAGTTATAAATACAGGAAACTGAGGCTACAACTACAACATCCCGTCTTGTAACCAACGAGGTAGTTGCAGAAAGCCTTAATTTCTCAATTTCTTCGTTAATCTGGGTTTCTTTTTCGATATAAGTATCGGAAGCGGCAATGTATGCCTCGGGCTGGTAGTAATCGTAATAAGAAACGAAATATTCGACCGCGTTATCGGGAAAAATCGAGCGGAATTCCTGGGCCAGCTGGCCGGCCAAGGTTTTATTATGGGAAATAATTAGCGTCGGTTTCTGAACTTTTTCTATAACATTTGCCATAGTAAAAGTCTTACCCGACCCGGTTACTCCGAGCAAAACCTGATTTTTCTCACCTTTTTTAAGTCCGTCAACAAGCTTCTCTATCGCTAGAGGCTGATCTCCTGTCGGTTTGAAGTTCGATGCAATTTTGAATTTACTCATAATAAATACTTTATGAGGCTGTTAACCAATAAATCCTGAGCAAGTATAAGAATAATACCACAAAAAACCCGAACAATTCAGCTAAAAACCTTCCACAAGAGCGCTTAAATTTGTGCGATAATAGAGAAAATGCCCGGCAGTAAACTGAAACTGATCCTCCTTCTATCCCTTTTTTCTCTACCTCCGGCAGCCCTGTTGTGCGTTGCGTGGTACTTAAGCCTTTATACAACTATTTTAAATTCTTTAGGACAATACCTACTTACGGTCGTAATAGCCGTACTTTTCCTGGGAATTTCGGGAACCATAACTTACTTTTATCTCAGTGATAAATTTCTCAAATCACTCAGATTGATTGCACCCGCAATATTTTCAATCTTCAGCAAAAGCTACAAACCGATAGCCCCGGAATACCGCACGGGGGAATTTAAAGATATCTTCGACCATCTGGATAAGATTAATAATGAACTTAATAACGAAGCTTCGGATATTTCGATACTGAAAGAAGACCTTAATGCTCAGATAAATTTACTTGAAACCTCAATTTCCGAAGTTATTGATCCTGTGATCATCTTAAATCTTAGATATGAAGTTAAACACTTAAATACCGCAGCTCAATTCCTTACAGGTATTCAAAAGACAGATGCTGTAGGACGCAGAATTGACCAATTTATAAGATTTTACGATAAGACAAACCAGGAAATATTGCCTGTCAAATACGGAACAATTAAAAACGACAATCCTGAAACTAAAATCTTTTACATCCAGGAAGCAAGGGTGGTCAGTAATATCAATAAACAAACTTACGCCGATATGAGCGTTTTCCAACCTCCGCTAGGCCAATCAATCGATACGTCAATCGTAATTGTTCTGCACGACAAAAGCCAGGAAAAACAGCTGGAATCTATGAAGTTGGATTTTGTTTCTATGGCGGCCCACGAACTCCGCACTCCTCTGACCTCAATAAAAGGCTACATCTCCGTTTTCTTAAACGAAAATCAAAATAAACTTGCTGAAGACCAGTTAATGTTTATTAGGAGGATTAATACTTCAACTCAGCAGCTGAGCGGACTTGTCGAAAATCTTTTATCGGTTGCGCGTGTTGAACGGGGAGCTATGAGCTTGAATACCCAAGTTTTAGATTGGGTCACAAACGTTAAAACCCAGGTTGACACATTTCAGCACCGGGCGGAAGAAAAGAGGATTCAGCTCATTATGGATGAACCTAAGACAAAAACGCCTTCAGTTGAGGTTGATCTCGTACGGATTAATGAGGTATTAAACAATCTGATATCAAACGCCATAAATTATACTGAACCACAGGGAAAAATTGAGGTTTGGATTGACACCAAAGATGAGATGGTGATAACTCATATTAAGGATACAGGTAAGGGAATTCCCCCTGAATCGCTTAAGCATCTGTTTACTAAATTTTTCAGAGTCCAGGGAGGAGCTGCCGAGCAAGCCTCAAAAGGCAACGGTCTCGGTCTTTATTTATCAAAAGCGATAGTTGAGCTTCATAACGGTAAAATCTGGGCGGAATCTGAGGGGATCGGAAAAGGGTCAACTTTTTCATTCTCCTTGCCCGCAGTAGCCGAAACTTTTGATATCAACCTTTTGACTAAAAGAATATAAAATCATTGATAGTTTCGGGTTGACGTATCTGTTAGAATCAATTTATGAAGGTACTTTTAGTAGAAGACGAAGAATTTATCCGTGATTTATTCAAGCGCCAGCTTGATCTTTCGGGATTCTCTACGGATGCATTCGGCACTGGCCAGGAAGGCTTAACAGCATTAACCCGAAACGCTTACGATCTTGCTTTACTCGATATAATGCTTCCCGATATTAACGGACTCCAGATTCTCCAGAATATCCGCCAGAACGCCAATACCAAAAATTTAGTCGTCGTACTTTTAACTAATCTAGGGCAGGATGCGGTTATTAAACAGGGATTCGAACTCGGCGCGGACGGATATTTAGTTAAAGCCGCCTATACTCCCGATCAAATCGTCCAGGAAGTAAAAAATATTATGCAGAAAAAAGGTGTCGGAGCAGCTCCTGCAGCACCCGTAGCTCCGGCAGCTCAGGAAAATCCGATGGGAATAGATACCAGCGCTTCGGTTACTTCAATGCAGCCCGCGGCCCCGGCAGCTCCTCCTCCTGCTCCTGCTCAACCACCGGCACCTGCAGATAAACCTTAACCTATCTTGGCTCCAGCCCGAACTATCGAAATTATTTTTTTGAAGTGAAGTTATAGCTACAGGGTAGGATATAAAAAGAATTTAATCTTTTTTAACTTTTGTTACAGCCCCGGGGATTTCTTCCCAATCGCGGACTTTGCGGATTGAGGTATTTTTCTTCCAAACCGCGTCTAAAATCGAAGTATCAACGCCCTTTTCCTTCGCCATTGCACGAAGTGCGAGTAAATCCTTAGGGAAACATTTTCCGCCGAATCCGCGTGCTGTTGTTATATCTAAATGAGAGTCAAAAATCCTATGGTCAGCAACGACTAGTTTCTTAACTTCCTCATACTTAATTCCGAGTTTCTCGCAGATATCAAACATTTCGTTGGCAAAAATAACTTTACTTGCAAGGTAACAATTGGCCATATATTTAACCATCTCGGCTGTCGTCGGATCGGTCTGAAACATCGGCATATGGGGAAAATGTTTTTTATAAAGAGAAATTACCCTTCTTGAGGTTAAATCGTTGGATGAACCGACCACACATCGGTCTGATTTAACAAAATCTTCTAAAAAATTTGCTTCCGTCAAAAATTCAGGGTTAAAACAAAAATTAACTTCAGGATATTTTTTCTGTAAAGCCGCTGTTGTGCCGGGGACTATCGTCGATTTTAAAATAACGATTTTGTCGGTTCCTTCTACTTCTTTGGCTATCTCCCCCACTACTTCTTCAACAATCGATAAATCAATTCCCGATTCATTCTCCATAATCGGAGTGGGAACAGATACAAAGATAAACTCAGACTTTGCGCAAACCTCAGGAAGAGACAGGTAATCTTTAAACTTATCGTAGATATGAATATCTTCCCCGCGGAATCCGTACTCAACAGCCTGACCTACAATCCCGTACCCGATAATACCAATCTGGTAATTCATCAAACAAATAATAGCAGAAATTATTTATTTGGCAAATATATAAATTTCTTACCATAAACTAATGGAGGGGTTTCGATCCAGCTCAATAGGAACCTGAATTTGAGTAACGAATTCAATAGGAATCGGTGTAGGAACAATAATTTCAGGAAATTGAAACATTGCCGGTTTATGAGTAGCAATAGGCTGCCAATCCCAATCGTATAAGTCACGTATGAATACTGCAGGATCATCTTCAGCTATGTTGAATCTTAAAAGAACCAGTTGATCATCTGATCTGCGTCTGTGATTTAAATTCACATTCCAAACCAACTTCCTCATATTCTCCGTACCCCAAGCCAAGGGATTTTCGGGTAATACAAAGATATGACGAGGAAACCTCGGAAAAGTCCTCGGATAATTACTTTCAATTTTTCCTGCAGATCTCGCTTCCGCAAGCTTGCCTGATGTCCAATACCTGTAAACTTCCATAACAGTGATTATAAAAAAAGCAGCTGTATTTTACAACTATAGGTTATTAGAGTAAAAGAAATATGCTGATTCTTCGGTAAAATTAATTTTGATATAGATTGATGCGCTTGACACATTCGGGTTCTGTTTGGTAAAGTATTTTTACTCAAATGCCAGCAGTACTCTACAAAAGACAAAAAGATATTTTAAATTTCGTAAGGGAATATATTGATAAATACGGTTACTCCCCCACTTTAGGCGAAATTGCTGAGGCGATGGGCCTTTCCTCTCTTGCAACCGTTCACGAACACCTGATGGCGCTTGTTAAAAAAGGTGCAATAAGGAAATTTGAAGGAACCGTACGCGGAATTGAACTTCTAGATGAATTTAATATTAAACCCCGTACTATAGAGCTGCCTTTACTTGGATATATTGCGGCCGGCCAGCCTATTATGCCCTACACCGATCCCGGAGCAACCGTGAATGTTGCACCGCATATGATTTCGGATAAAAAGAAATCTTATGTTCTGCAGGTAAAAGGCGACTCAATGATTGAATCCGGAATTTTGGACGGTGATTACGTTATTATCGAAGAGCAGAACTCAGCCGCAGACGGAGACATAGTGGTTGCGTTACTGGATTCCGGGCTCGCGACCTTGAAGAAATTCTTCCGCGAGCCCAATAGGATCCGTCTGGAGCCGGCGAACTCCGCTATGGAACCGATTTACGTAAATACGGGCGAAGTCCAAATCCAGGGAAAATGCGTCGGTGTTATCCGCAGATTCGAATAAAACACACATTGATATAATTCTCTTATGGATTTTTCTCTAATAGAAATCTTGAAAAATAATACTGAGGTTAAAGATGCTGCGAACTTTTTTTATAATCTGTCTAATAAGACTATTGCGTATGAAGATATTCTAAGTGATTGTGCAGTAGCTGAATTAGTAGCAAAAGAATTACAAAAAAGCAATTGACACCTTATTACAATTGAACTCTCGTTAATTTAGTAGTCTAATCATTCTTTTAACACAACATCCAGTATATTGACTTTCTAACTATACAAATGAGTAAAATGGGGTTAGCTCCGTTTGAGCAGGAAAGAGACAAAGGGGACCACAAACCCGGAAATTAATTTTCTGTTTAAGTACCATAGATCGGTAAAGTGTTAGAAGTCAGATGATATCGATCGGGAAAGCTTGCGGAGCACACCCCGGCTATCTAGGGGTTTGCGGAACTTACCGGAACACAGTGTGTAATTGCTGTTCGGACCTTAAGAGTAACGTGCCTTAGGGAAAGATATAGGTAATTGGTACAACAAATAGATAGAAGAGCCATTTGCTATTACAGGTATCTGGCTCTTTTTTTACCCCAAAATCAGCCTAAATTTGTTAAATATTTAACAAATTACTTGTAAATTGTACAAACTTCAGGATTTTTTGACCACGCACCGAGCTGAAGGTATCATTCCGTAATATGAATAAGCCAATTGTTGCAAAGTTCGGCGGATCGTCTATGGCTGATGCCGCTTCAATCCGCCAGGTAATGCAAATTATTAATTCCGATCCTTCCAGGCAATTTATTGTCGTCTCGGCACCGGGAAAGAACGAGAAATATCCGGGGAAGATAACCGACAATCTCTTAGAGGCAAACTGGGGTGCTGTCGAGAGAAGATTCCTTGAGGAGGGACGGATTTTGGGCTGGAGAGATATTGAAGCGAGTCTGGCGGAAGCGTTCGAGGCCTTCACTCTTAATTTCAACAACCCTTCCTGCCGTGCCTCAAGAGGGGAATGGCTGGCTGCCCGTATGCTGGCTGACTTATTAAAGGCCGATTTTGTCGACGCAACCGAGCTAATCAGAATAAACCCGGACGGATCCGTTAATGAAATCTCCTATTCGCTAATTGGAATTATCCTGGGTAAGGCCCTAGGCAAAGTTGTAATCCCCGGTTTTTACGGACTTGATTTGGAGGATAACCTAACGACCTTTCCAAGAGGAGGATCGGATATCACAGGTGCTATAATAGCCCGCGGAGTTGGTGCGGAGATTTACGAGAACTGGACGGATGTTGACGGTGTTATGACTCACGATCCGAAGTTCCACCGGGAAGCGCGGACTTTGGAGAAAATTATGATAGATCATATGATTGAGATGGCAAAAAACGGCGCCAAAGTACTCCATCCCGATTGCCTGACGCCGGTTATGAATTCCGGCATACCCGTTTTAGTGCGGAATACTTTTAATACAGGTGCCCGTGGTACGCTGGTTATAACCGATATGGAGGCAGAAAGATAAATATGAAAATTGCATTGATAGGTTACGGAAATATGGGACGGGAAATTGAAGAGATTGTAAAGTCCGGAGGAAATCACGAAATTAGTTCAATCAGTTCGGAATCAAAGGGTTGGGACGCGGAAGGAATAAAAGACTGCGACGTTGTAATTGATTTTTCCTCACCCGAAGTTGCCATCGATAATATTAAAAAAGTTTTAGAATTCGGAAAAAATATGGTTGTCGGAACTTCAGGCTGGTACGACAGAATATCGGAGGTGGAAGAGCTCGTTAATAATGCCGGAACGGGGCTGATTTACGGCCAGAATTTTGCAATCGGAACAAACATCTTCTTTAAATTGGTCGAAACTGCGGGCAAACTCGCCTCCAAATACGGAAATTATGACGTCTTCGGCACTGAAATCCACCATAAAGGCAAAAAAGACAGTCCTTCGGGAACGGCTTTTAAAACAGCGGAAATAATAATGGCCAATTTTCCGGAAAAGAAGAAACTGGAAACGGGAAGACTGGACAGGAAAATTGAAGAGGACGAACTTCATTTCGCTTCCTTAAGAGGCGGGAGAAATCCCGGAATGCACGAAGTTACATTTGATTCCGATGCCGATTCAATAACGCTTTCCGTCCAAAATCATTCCAGACGCGGATATGCCGAAGGCGCGGTAATGGCAGCGGAATTCATAAAAGACAAGAAAGGAGTTTACAGCTTCGACAGCCTCTTTGTTTTAAATGAGGGGTGACGCTGTAGGAAGGTTGCGGACTAGAATGCAAAACATCAGATTTTTCGGCTCAATACCGGCAATAGTTACACCGTTTAAGAAAAACGGTAGTCTTGATCTGCCTGCTCTGAAAAAATTTGTGGAATGGCAAATCTCAGGCGGAATTGACGCCATCGTCCCCTGCGGATCAACAGGCGAGGCCGCAACAATGAATGAAGAGGAGTATGAAACCGTAATTAAGACCGTCGTCGGACAGGTTAAGGGCAGAATTCCGGTTATTGCTGGAGCCGGCTCAAATGACACAAAAAGGGCTGTTCATTTATCAAAAATCGCCAAAAAAGCAGGAGCAAACGCACTGCTTCACGTAACTCCTTTTTATAATAAGCCGACAGCCAACGGATTAGTTGCCCATTTTAAAGCGGTTGCCGAGGTAGGGCTTCCAATCGTTATTTATAACGTTCCCGGAAGAACCGGCTCCAATATTTCTCCAAGAACAATAATCAGAATTGCCCGAGAGGTGCCTCTAGTTAAAGCGGTAAAAGAAGCATCCGGATCGATTATTCAAATGATGGAAATCATCAAACTTGCATCCATTGAAGGTCCTGAGGATTTTTCCGTTCTTTCCGGAGATGATGCGTTTACCCTGCCTTTAATTGCCGCAGGCGGACACGGCTGTATTTCTGTAGTCTGCAACGAAATTCCCAGGGAATTTTCGGATATGGTGCATCTGGCTCTGGACGGTAATTTTACCGAAGCCAGGAGCCTCCACTACAGGATTTGGGATTTAATGGGCGTTAATTTCATCGAATCAAACCCGATTCCTGTTAAAACTGCACTCTCACTTATGGGGAAGATCGAACTCGGACTGAGATTACCTCTTGTTCCCCTTGAGGATAAAAACGAGGAGATCCTGAAAAAGGTTCTCAAAAACCTGAAACTGATATAAATTATGGAAAATACTAAAATTCCGGTAGGAATACTGGGCGCGACAGGTATGGTCGGACAACGTTTTATAACATTACTGCAAAATCACCCCTTATTTGAGGTGACTGTTCTTGCGGCCTCTCCGCGCTCAGCAGGTAAAAAATACAGCGAAGCAGTTGAGGGCAGATGGTCTATGGAGGCAACTATTCCCCAATCCATATCCGGTATGAAACTTTTTGCAGTTGAGGAAGATATTGATTCGATTGCATCTGAAGTCAGACTGGTTTTTTGCGCAATTGACTTGGATAAAGATTTCATCCGCCGTGTCGAGGAGGCTTATGCGTCAAGAGGCGTTGCGGTCGTTTCAAATAATTCCGCACACCGCTGGACAGAAGACATACCTATGATTCTTCCCGAGATAAATCCCAACCATCTTGAATTAATAGATATACAAAGAAAAAACCGAGGATGGGATAAAGGACTTATCGTTGTAAAACCCAATTGTTCAATCCAGTCTTACGTCCCTCTGATTACACCTTTACTAAAATTCGGACCGTCGGAAGTCACGGTGACAACACTGCAGGCAGTTTCGGGAGCCGGCAGGACTTTGCAGAACTGGCCTGAAATGACGGATAACGTAAAACCCTTAATCGATGGAGAGGAAGAAAAATCCGAAAAGGAACCGTTGAGAATTTGGGGTGAACTGAAAAACGGGGCAATAGAGTCTGAGACCGGAATTCAAATTTCAGCTACCTGCATCAGGGTTCCTGTTTCTGACGGACATATGGCTTCCGTTTCCGTGAAATTTCAACATACACCATCCGGTGAACAGATTCTGGAAGCCTGGAAAAATTTTAACCCATTAAAGGATTTGAATTTACCGTCAGCTCCGGATCCTTTCATCACTTATTTTGAAGAAAAAGACAGGCCGCAAACCGCCTTAGACCGAAATCTCGGAAGCGGTATGGGGATTGCCGCGGGCAGATTACGCAAGGATAATATTTCAGATTACAAATTCATCGGTTTATCGCATAATACGATCCGGGGTGCAGCCGGCGGTGGAATATTGACTGCCGAATTGCTTTTTAAAAAGGGATATTTAAATGACTAAAATTAATCAAAATTATAATAAACTCGCTAAAACTTATTTGTTTTCGGAGATTGCAAAAAGAGCGAAAGCATTTTCCGAAAAAAATCCTGGAGTTGAACTGCTTAAGCTCGGCATCGGAAATACAACCCTCCCCTTAACTCAATCGGCTCTTAAAGGTCTACGCGAAGGCGTTGATCTTTTAGAAAACCGGGAAACTTATACCGGATACGGCGATGAACAAGGTAATTTTAAATTAAGAGAGGCCGTTTCGGCTTGGTATAAACAAAAAGGAATTAATATAAAACCTTCCGAAATATTTATTTCCGACGGCGCGAAATCAGATTCGGCTAATATCACTTCCATATTTGCGGATAATTCTGTGATTGCCGTTTCAGATCCGGTCTATCCGGTTTATCAGGATTCAAATATTATTGCCGGCAAAAAAATCGTTCTAATGGAATGCAATGAGAAAAACGGTTTTATACCCGAAGTCCCGAAATCAAAAGTAGATGTCATTTTTCTTTGTTCCCCGAATAATCCGACAGGCGCGGTTGCTACAAAATCTCAACTGAAAAGTTTTATTGATTATGCAACTAAAAACAAAGCGGTAATTATTTTTGATGCCGCTTACTCGGAATATATTTCGGATGAGAAACTTCCGAAAAGTATTTATCAAATTAAAGGAGCGGAAAAATGCGCAATAGAAATCCAGAGTCTCTCAAAGATGGCGGGATTTACTGGTGTCCGATTAGGATGGAGTATTGTACCCGAAGAATTGGTGATCGAAGGAACAAATAAAGGTGAGATCAATTCGCTCTGGAATAGACGGCAGACTACAATGTTTAACGGTGCTTCAAATGTAGTCCAGCAAAGTGCCATTGCGGTTTTATCTCCCAAAGGACAAAAAGAATGTTCTAAGCTAATTGGTTACTATATGGAAAATGCAAAAATTATTAAAAGCGGTATGGAAGATTTGGGACTTAAAGTTTTTGGCGGAGAAAACGCGCCTTATATTTGGGTTAAAACTCCCGGAAAACTTACTTCCTGGGAATTCTTTGATAAATTAATCAATGAATGTAATGTCATTTCTACCCCCGGCTCCGGCTTCGGTTCAGCGGGCGAAGGTTATATCCGATTGTCTGCATTCGGCCAGAAAGAAAATATAAAGAAAGCCGTTAAAAATATCCGGGAGAGGTTAAAAATATGAAGAATTTAAAGCTCCCTTTCAGCGAATTAGATATTGAAAAAATTATTAGGAAATATCCGACCCCATTTCATATTTATGATGAAAAAAATATCAGAAACACTGCACAAAATTTTTACAAATCATTTTCCTGGACTCGAGATTTTAAAAATTACTTTGCAGTTAAAGCACTGCCGAATCCTTATATTCTAAAAATACTTAAAGAAGAAGGTATGGGTGTTGATTGTTCATCGCTTGCGGAACTTATTATGAGCGAGAAAGTAGGTTTCCGTGGAGAGGAAATAATGTTTACATCAAACGAAACTCCAGCCGCGGAATTTAAAAAAGCCTTTGAATTGGGTGCAATAATTAATCTTGATGATATTTCCCATATCGGATTTTTAGAAAAGACCTTGGGACACCTCCCTTCCCTCCTATGTTTCCGTTATAATCCGGGCCCCAACAGAACCGGCAATGCATTAATCGGCGATCCCAAAGAGGCAAAATACGGACTGACAAAAGATCAGATTTTCTCAGCTTACAAGACCGCGAAAGAAAAAGGGGTTAAAAGATTCGGACTGCATACAATGGTTGCTTCGAATGAATTGAATGCTGACTATATTATTGAAACTGCCAGAATGCTTTTTGACTTAGTTTCAGAAATTAAAGAAAAGACCGGTATTGAAATTGAGTTTATCAATATGGGCGGAGGGATCGGAATTCCTTATAAACCCGACCAGGATGATATGGATTTAAATTATGTTTCGGAGAATATTAAAACTTTATACGGCGAATTGATAACCGGAAAAGGAATCTCTCCCTTCAAAATTGTTTTCGAGTGCGGAAGAGTTATAACCGGTCCTTCAGGTTACCTGATTACCAGAGTAATTCACAAAAAAGAAACATATAAAAACTACATCGGCGTGGACGCTTGTATGGCTAATTTAATGCGCCCCGGAATGTATGGAGCTTATCACCACGAAACAGTTTTAGGGAAGGAAGATGCACCCGAAACAAAAACTTACGATGTTGTCGGGTCGCTTTGCGAAAATAATGATAAGTTCGCTGTTGACCGGAAACTTCCGGAAATTGAAATAGGAGATATAATCGCAATCCACGATACCGGCGCTCACGGGTTTGCAATGGGGTTTAATTACAACGGCAAACTCCGCTCTGCCGAACTTTTATTAAAACCTGACGGTAGAGTTGAGCAAATCAGAAGAGCCGAGACTTTAGATGACTACTTCGCCACTTTAGATTTCCGGGATATTTAGCTATACTCAATCAATGGGTTTTGAAATAGGTAATTTACTTCACGGAGACCTGCGTTCCGTGATAGAAGCGGTCGGACTTATCGGTATTTATGCAATAGTTTTTCTCGAATCGGGAATGATGATCGGTTTCTTCTTTCCGGGCGATTCACTTCTGTTTACTGCCGGATTTTTAGCTTCTCAAGGTTATTTTAATGTTTGGGCTTTAGCTTTGGGTTCGTTTGTTTTTGCGGTATTGGGCGACAGCATAGGTTATTCGATCGGTCACAAATTTGGCAAAAAGTTATTCTCTAAAGACGATTCACTGTTATTTCATAAGGACCATCTTATGAAAGCTGAAAAATTCTACGAAAAACACGGAGGAAAAACCATAATTCTTGCCCGCTTTATACCTGTTATCCGAGCATTTGCTCCGGTCGTTGCGGGAATCGGCAGTATGAAATACTCCACATTCATTGCTTACAATCTTGTCGGAGGTTTTTTTTGGGCTATCGGTATGACATTTCTAGGCTACTTTCTGGGAAATCTTATTCCGGACGTAGATAAATATCTTTTACCGATAATCGGAGTTATTATTCTTGCCTCAATTGCCCCGGCTGTTTATCATTTCGTTAAAGAAAAATACTCAAAATCCTGATTTTTACGGTTAAACTTGCCCGTTCGCTTCTCTCGGAGTAAAATTCTCTAATGTTAACTATAGTTCCGACACCAATAGGCAATTTAAAAGATATAACATTACGCGCCTTGGAAGTTTTAAAAGAAGCTGATGAAATAATTTGCGAAGATTCAAGACGTACTTCTCTGCTTTTAACCCACTTCGAAATTAAAAAACCGTTAATCGTTTTAAATGATTTTAATGAATTCAAGTCTGAAGATTTCATACTCGGAAAATTAAGAGAAGGTAAAAATCTGGCACTTGTGTCGGATGCGGGGACGCCTTTAGTATCCGATCCCGGATACAAAATAGTCAGGGCAGTAATTGCCCGGGGACTTGAGATAGACTCACTTCCCGGACCTTCCTCGGTAACAACAGCACTGACCCTTTCCGGACTTCCGCCGGATAAATTTACATTTTTAGGATATCTCCCGGAAAAAGAAGGCAGAAGAAGAACAGCTCTTCAAAATATCAAACAGATGAGCGGGTTAATGCCCTCGACTTTTATAATTTTTGTTGCGCCTCACAAATTGATAAAAACCGTTAAGGAAATTTCGGAAGAACTCTCGGATCCCGAAATAGTTTTGGCAAAAGAACTTACTAAAATTCACCAGGAAATAATCAGAAAAAAATGCAGCGGAATACTTGAAGATTTTAAGAAAAAACCACCCAAGGGAGAATTTATTCTCTTACTCAACCTTAGCGTAAGTTAATTTCTTCATATGCAGACTTTCCAGATATGCGATATGCTGTTTGAATGCATCCGCTACGTTTTGTCTGAAAGCCACACCCCAAACTCCGGACTTAATAAAATATCCTAAGAGTTCTTCATTTTCGGCTAAAACTCCGTAAACTAAAACCTGTTTATTTTCTTTAATTAATCTGTTAAATTTCAGTTCCTTTAGAAAAAGTTCAACGGTCTTTATCCAATCTCTCTTCGGCTCGTCCCTGATCAACTGAGGATCTACACCCGTTACAATTCTGGCAATCTCGTCCAAATTAATCAGTGCTCCGTCAAATCCCGCATCTAAATATTCATCCATCATTAAGAAGTCCGCAGCTGTTGAAAATTCCTTCCAAATCTTTAAACTGCCCTTACTGTAGATCCCTAAAGATGCAAAATCCGTTTTTGATTTAAGAAACGATTCTATTGAATATGTTTTCGGCAGGACTACCGAGATATCCAATTTCTTCTTATTTCTGAAAAATAAAAAGCTCTTAGCAAAATCCAAATCTTTAAATTCATTATTTTTAAAATCCGGGTAAAAAATTACTTTAAGATTTTTCTGAAAATTTTGAATCTTAGTAAGTTCGGTATTTATGCTCTCTGCATCCGTTTTTTCTATTTTCAACAGCACCCCATCACTGTTTAAATCATTAAGCATTCCGTTTTTGTGATCCATAATAATTTTAGTTGCAGTCTTCGGAAGACTTCTTCTGGGTTTGATCTGAACGGTATCCTCCAATTTTTCCTTTTCGTCTGGAAAGCTTTGAGTAAACGGTGCAAGCTTTATAATTTTTATTTTTCCGTCTTCAATAACCCAATAGTAAACCTGCGGGAGAACCAGTTTTTTATTACCCAAAATTATCAGATTCTCGATTTCCTGGGACATATTAAAATCAAGACTTCCGTTGTCGATTTTAATCACAACGTGGTCCCGGTCTTCATCAAAATAACCCCGTCCGAAACCGGTAAAATCAGCCGAAAAAATAATAAGCTGGGGTGTAAATCTAAATAAATTTTTTTCATCTCTCTCGATTTTTGAAGTTAGCTCCAGGATCCATTTACTTAAAAGATTTGACCATAAAAGAGAGATATTAACTTTAATAGTTTTATCCGAATCCGAAAAATGCACTAAAGAAAAATTTTCCAGACTCTCCGGAATTTTTATATCATTCATCGACTGAGTGATATTACCTATATAATCCTTTAGCCGGGCGTGTTGTCTGTTAAATTTTTCCACTACTTTCTTAAATATTTCAACGGGAGGTATTGCGATTACCGACTCGATTACCGGAAAATCCAAATGTTTCAACTTGGAAAGATTAAAAAGATTTTCCCCTATTAAATTTTTATCTTCGGTTCTGACGAATTTCAGGGGCAGAATCAGCATTACTTCGATTTATCCTCCAGAATAATCTTGTCGCCGGGAGAGATTCCGAACTTTTGAACAAATCCGGCATTTGTTTCAAGAACATTGTTTACCGGCACAACAGAGGAATAGCGCTCCAGAGTATCGTCACTTTGCCCTTGTACCGGGGCCGGAACATTCTGAATAAGATCTACGATTTCATCATCCAAAATCCACATAATATCTATCGGAAATCTCATACCTTTCATCCAATAAGTGTATTTCTGAGTATTTTCGTGATTAAAAAACATTCCGGAATCCGTCGCCAGCGAATCCCTATACCCCAAACCTTTAGTCCTTTTTTCAGGAGTGTCGGCCATCTCCGCATTTATAATCGCTTTAATATTCCCGGACGGGTCAACAATTTTTATCTGCTTCTCGGTCTCTTTATTTACTGTCTGAGCGGTAGGCTTTATAAATTGACTTGTAAAAGGAATAAGTGTCTTGCGGTTAAATGCGAAAAATGTTGCAGCCAATATTACTATTGCGAGCCCTGCAAGCTGAAACCAAAATTTCTTGTCCATTTATTAAATATACGGGTGATGGCGAGCGGGGCGCCCTGAAAAATGACGCAATTAAGAGCTTGCTCTTTGAGTACATTTTTGGGGGCTGCGAGCCGGCAGGACCCGTTAATAACTTATTTTACCATTAAACTTCATTTGCATTCTCCCCACAATCCCCTTAAATTATCCCTGGCTTCCCTTTCTGCCTCAAGAAATCTTGAGTTATATTTTATATCCGGCGGATATGTCAGGATTTTTGCATAACCCTGGCGTATCAGATAATCATTTATAAATAGATTGTTTCCGTCGCCAATTGGTAAATATACATACCTCAGCAGGCGGTTATATTTATCTGCTTCTGATACATCCTTTGCTAAAATTACTTCTTTACCTTCGAGTAATCTTTTGGTCTCAGCACTGGCTTTTTTCCCGAAGCATCCTACAGGCCTGCGCGGATCAACGGTTTCGGGCGTATCTATCCCGATCATCCTTACTTTATAGTTTTGTCCGTCAATCCTCACCTCAAAAGTGTCTCCGTCAACCACTTTTACGACTTCTGCAAGAGGATTTTGTGAATTAAGCGAAGTAACCGGACTTGCGGAGGGTGAAGCTGAAGCAACAGTCTGCTCGGTTAAACTGCCTAGGACATTTTGCTCGTCAGCTTTCCTGTCCAGATTAAGTCCCTGCCAAATTAAAAAAGATCCAAGCGAAATAGAAATTAGAATTACCAGCCCGAGCAGTGAAACCTTTTTATAATCCATACTAATTTGAGAAAACCTGCGTTACCATAAGTCCGTAAACCCCCCCGTCCATTATTCCGATACCTATTTTACTGAAATCGGGAGATAAAATATTCGCCCGGTGGCCTTCGGAGTCCATCAATCCTTTGTGCGCCAGCGCTACACTTGGGGCATATGCCAAATTTTCTCCGATAACCAAAAAGCTGTAATTTTTTTCCATTGCCCTATCGGATACATTCCTTCCCTCCGGAGAATTATGGGCAAAGTAACCTCTGGTAAACATATCAACCGAGTGACCTCTGCCGATTTTTGTTAATGTATCATCAGCGGTAAGTGTTTGTAAATTCCTCGAGGCTCTTTCTTTATTGACCAGGGCGATAAGCTCATTTTCAAATGCAGGATTGGGGCTGAATTCTGTCGTTTTAAAACCTAAATTAACCGTCTGATCACTTCTGGGCTTTACCGTCAGGAATGTAAAGGTGTCCTCGGTAATCCCGCCGAAAACTTCTTTTAAGGGCCCTTCAAGCTTATATGTTTGATTTAAAATCAGTGATCCGAGTTTTGAATCGTGAATGTCTTTTTTTATCCTCGGCTGGACCGGAAAAGTACCTAAGAGTACTAAGATAATTGAAATAAACACCAATCCCCGAAACAGTGCTGGAACCAGAGAAAGATAATTTAAGAATTTCGGATAGCGAATAAATTTGAGTGACTTAAAAACAATCAGATGGATTAAACCGAAAAATACCGCTTCCACCAAAAACCAAACGATAATAAAACCGAAAATTTTGCTTAGGGAGTTCGGAACCTGAAAATTGTTAATAAAAAATGAAGCTATTTCGTTATAAAAACGCAGTGAAGCAAAAAAAGCGATCAGAAATGACGCGGCATCAAGAACCTCACTCAACAAATTGCGTCCGATGGATTCATAAACAAAAAACAGAAGCAGAATAATAATTGTAAGATCAACCCAATTCATTGTGGTAATTATACAGCGAAGTCCCGGCAGTCATTATATTCAAGTTCCCTATGCCCGGGCTGCCGCGGTGGCTGCAACGGGATCCTGAATTTGTGCATTTTTTGCTTTTTTAGGCTCAACTTTTCTGAATAGTCCGGAGTAAGTTTCCCAATTATCTAGCATCTCGGAGCCCTTAACACTGCCGGTTCTTGTGCGGTGTTCTTCTATCATAGCTCTGAGTTTCTCCAATTCCCCTCCCTCGTTTATGACCGCAACATTAACCATCTCTTTATTCACTTTACCCTCAAAATCTCCACTTTCATCAAGAACATAAGCCGTTCCTGCCGACATTCCGGCACCGAAATTTTTACCAGTTTTTCCTAATACGAAGACCTCTCCGCCGGTCATATATTCGCAACCGTGATCTCCTAAACCTTCAACAACCAGCGTCGCTCCGCTGTTTCTTACCGCAAACCGCTCACCTGCCTGACCGGAAATAAAGACTTTACCCGAAGTTGCCCCATATCCGACAGCGTTTCCAACTATCACGCTCTCCTGATGAACATAGCCTGCTTCACGCGGAGGTCTTATTGTAATGACTCCTCCCGACAGGCTTTTAGCAACGCCGTCCTGCGCCTCCCCCTCAAGATTTAATTCCATTCCGAGAGAGGCAAATGCGGCAAAACTCTGCCCGGCACTTCCCCTGAAGTTCAGTTTAACCGCCCCCTCGGGTAGTCCCGTTTCAGGCAGAATCCCGAATTCCTTTGCGATAAAACCGGCAAGAGTTGCACCAATCGTCCTGTCGCTGACTGAAACTTCGTAAGTTCTTTCAACGGAACCTCCGGCTATTAATCCGCTTTTTACATCTTCAAGAATTGTTTTATTGATTTGTCTTCCTTTCTCGGGTGCGGCATTGGTCCGTCCGGGTATCCGCTTCTTCGGTTCACTGCCTGTGGGATCTATTTGAGCTAAAACGGGTGATAAATCCAGAGTGTTGGCGCGTACTGCGGACTCGCTCGGCAGCTGGGTCAGGAAATCTGTCCTGCCGATAACCTCATCAAGACTCGAGACTCCCAGTCTGGCAAGATATCCTCTTACATCCCGTGCAACACTGAGCAGATATGCTGCCGCATTGTCAGGAGTCCCTTTATATCTTGCTCTTTTTTCGGGGTCCTGTGTGGCAATTCCTGCCGGACACGTATTTAAGTGACATTGTCTGGCCATAACACACCCGAGGGACTCCAGAAGACTTGTCCCGAAGCCGAATTCATCAGCCCCCAGCATTGCCGCAATAACCACATCCCTGCCGGTTTGAAGTCCGCCGTCGGCCCGCAGAGTTATTCCTCCCCTTAAACCGTTGGCCACCAGTTCCTGCTGAGCCTCCGCAAGACCTAATTCAAGAGGAGAACCCGCGCTATGAATGGACGCCAAGGGTGCTGCACCTGTTCCTCCGTTGTTTCCTGCAATTAAAACATAATCTGCGCCCGCTTTAGCAACTCCCGCGGCTATTGTTCCGACTCCCGATTCAGAAACCAGCTTTACTCCGATTTTGGCATCAGGGTTAACCTGTTTTAAATCATAAATCAGCTGAGCCAGGTCTTCGATACTGTAAATATCGTGGTGGGGAGGTGGAGATATTAATTCAATACCTTCCTCCGTTTTTCTATAGAAAGCAATTTCGGAATTAACTTTAAAACCTGGTAATTGACCCCCTTCTCCGGGTTTGGCGCCCTGGGCCATTTTAATTTCCAGCTCATCAGCCATAATCAAATATTCCGCGGTTACACCGAATCTGGCTGAAGCAACTTGCTTAATTTTATTATCCATCCGCTCAGGCTGATCCCGATATAATCTCGGATCTTCCCCGCCCTCTCCCGAATTGGAACGTCCGCCTAGGCGGTTCATAGCAACCGCCAGGTCCTTCCAGGCTTCAGGCCCCAATGCCCCTAGCGACATCGCGGTTGAAATAAACCTGCCTCTAACTATCCCCAAAGCATCTTCAACCTCAGAAATATCAATTTCCGGATTTTGCGGAACGAATCCCAATAAATCCCGCAGTCCCCTGACCGGACCTCCGTTAATTTTATCCGCGTAAACCTGATATTTCAGCTCGACACCATCGTGGGCAGGAATCCCGTTCCTGGCAACAGCCTGGAGTGCCCGCCAGACTTCCGGCGAATGTGCGTGACTCATCGAAGGACCCGGACCCTGTCTGTTAAACTTAAATAGTCCCGGAAACGGCAATTTTGATAAGCCGTCGTGATCAAAAGCCTGGGTGTGAAGAGCTATAACGTCCTCTCCTATTTGTTCAAATCCCAGTCCGCCTAAAGGAGACGAAGTACCGGTAAAACAAAGATCAACAACGTCCCGGGATAAACCAATGGCATCAAAAATCTGGGCACCCTGGTAGCCTGCAAAAGTGGAGATTCCCATCTTGGAAAAAATCTTTAAAAGCCCTGCTTCCGCAGCCTTGCGGTATTTTTCTCTCGCCTCCCTCATCAGTCTGTCGCCGTGTCCGTTATCGGATTTTGAAGCAGCTATCGCTTCCGCAGTCTGAAAGGCCAGCCAGGGATTGATGGCATCTGCTCCGTATCCTGCAAGCAAAGCCAGCTGGTGAATATCCCAGGAAGAGCCCGTCTCGACCACAATACTTGTCTGCATTCTCTTGCCTGTTTTTATAAGATGCTGATGAACCGCACCGAGCGCCATCAATATCGGCATTGAAGCCTTATCTTTTGTTATTCCTCTGTCGCTTAAGACCAATATCCCCTTACCCGAATCAACGAGAGCCTCTGCCTGCTTAACCAGACCGGCAACCGCATTTTCCAGCTCTCCCGGGCCTTTGGCGATATCAAATAATGTCCCGACTGTTGCAACCGATACGGGACCTTCTTTAACCGACTTTAAAACCTTAAGCTGAGCATCATCAAGTATCGGACTTTCAAGTTTAATAACCGTACCGTCAAAAACTTCGGTTGAAAGCATATCGGGTCTGGGACCCAATACCGTATTTAAAGACATTACGGCTCTCTCCCTTATAGGATCGATGGGAGGATTTGTTACCTGAGCAAAACGCTGTTTAAAAAATACATCAAGCGGACGCACAACATCGGATAAAATCGCCGCCTCAGGTGTATCCTTGCCCATCGACCATACCGGGTCTTTTCCTTCCTGAGCCATAGATGTAATTACAGTTTCGATATCTTCGTGCGTCATACCGTGGGCAATCTGGAGCTGGCTTAAAGTCGGAGGATAAAGAAGATAATGTTCGTGGCCGTTTAAATCAGGTTCGGTCCTGCCCGTAAAAACGCTTAAAGGGCGGATAGTCTCCCCAGTAATTTGCGCGTAAGGGTGTTTTGAGGCAAGTTCCGTTTTTATTTGCGCATCTTCCTTAACCCTCCCCCCGGCAATATCGACAATAACCATCTGTCCCGGTCCGAGCCTTCCTTTTTTGGTAATTTCAGATTCATCAACAGGCACAACGCCCGCTTCCGAAGTAACCGCAATCAATCCGCCTTTGGTTTCCATATATCTTGCAGGCCGTAAACCGTTCCGATCCAAAATTGCGCCGATTTCCGTTCCGTCGGTAAAAACCAAAAGTGCAGGTCCGTCCCAGGGATTCATAAAAAGCTGTCCGTGCTCGAAGAAGGCTCTCTCCTGCGCGCTCATTCCACTATCGTTTTCCCAAGCTGATGGAACAGCTATGGCCATAGCTTCGCTTACCGAGCGTCCCGAGAGTGTCAGGAGTTTAATAACATTATCTAAGTTCGCCGAATCCGAACCTCCGCCCCGAATGACCGGGCTTAGGTCTGCTAATGCACCACCCCAGACAGGAGATCTCATCCCCGCTTCCCTGGCTGCGGTCCATATTTTATTGCCACCAACCGTATTTATTTCCCCGTTATGAGCAAGGAACTGAAAAGGCTGGGCATTTTCCCAACTCGGTAAAGTGTTTGTTGAATATCTTTGATGAACCTGGGCAAAAGCAATCTGCATCAGGGGATCCGATAGTTCGGGATAAAACTGGCCGAGTTTGCTTCCTTCAACTAACGCTTTATAGGTAAGAGTTTGCGCGGAAACGGACGCAAAATATAATCCTTCAATATCCGCCTGCGACGAAAGATTTTCCGCCAGCCTGCTTGCCAGATGAAGCTCTCTCTCAAAAGCTTTAGCATCCATTCCTTCGGGACGGGAAATTATTATCTGCTCAATTTGAGGCTTTGTATCTCCGGCCTTTTTTCCCAGAACTCCGGGTTCGACAGGAACTTCGCGCCACCCGAGTACACGTAAATTTCTCGACGCGAACGCTATTTCGGTTCTTCCTCTTGCCGATTCCGCAGCCTGTCTATCCTGTCCCGGCAAAAAAACCATCCCGACTCCTAAATCCCCAGGCTGTAAATTTCTAGTACCGTGCCCCAGGCGCCCGGCCTGAAGTGCAAAAAATTCCGATGGAAGCTGAATTAGTATTCCCGAACCGTCAGAAGTGTCCCCGACGTTGGCACCCCTGTGGGAAAGTCTGCCTAAAGCTATGAGAGAATCCTGAAGAAGACGGCCTGAACGGTAGCCGTTCACGTTTGCCAAAAAACCAACCCCGCAAGCATCGTGGACCCTGCCGGGGATGTAAAGGGCATTCGGTACTGGTGATTGCAGTTCCCTTTTCACGCAGAATCATTTTATCTGTCAGAAAAAAGTTTGACAACCCTGCAAAATAACTTAATTCAGACATTTACCTGACGGATTACTGTTGACTTATTCCGTATTTATCATCAATCGCTGCTTTCTCTTGTTCTGCGAGTTCTCTGGCCCGCGCTTCCTCAAGGTCAGCTTCCTGCTGGAGTCTTTCGGCTTCCTCTCTTTTTCTTTGCGCTTCGGCAACGTTAGGATCCATAATGAGATTTATATAACATATTTTTCTAAGATGATTTAAGAAGCTGTAAGAGAAGTGTAAGCAGGTACGCGTGACGTATGCTTTTTGCGGTTGTTTTTACTATAATTTCGATATGGCCGAAAGAATTCGGGTTGGCAGGCGGGGGTTTTTAAAAACGACAGCCGGAGCTTTTGCACTTCTTTTTACAGGACACGAATTTTCAGGCACGCTAATTCTGACTCACGGTTATAACGGTTCACCTGATATGGGAGTTTATTCCACACTAAGCATCCAGGCACCTTCCCAATTAAATTTACTGACCGTTGTCCCCGATTTACCCTTAACCAACCCGGCTAATACCTCAGATCCGGAAAAAATAATGAATCCGGAGACAGCCTCCTATAAATTAGCAGAACTTATTCGATCAGCCAAAAGACCTGTGATACTTGCCGGCCACAGCTTAGGCGTAAATATTGCTTTGTATACCCTCAGTCAATACGCAGTGACAGTAGATGCCGCACTTCTGATTGCGGGAAGACATAAAACTGCTTCAGGCGACCCCTTACTCGACCAAAGATGCTACGGCAGACAATTATCTCCCTCAATAATCAGGGACCACATCCGCGGAGCGTTTGTTGCCGTAAATTCAGCAGACGATACGGTCGTCAAACCTCCCGAAACTAATCTCGGGAACATTGCCTCAACTTTCGGCGCAAAACCTATTTTGGCTCAAGGCCAGGGCCATTTTGACCAACCAGGAAGTGTCCCGTATATTATCGGATTACTCAAAAGCGAAATACTACCCCTTTCCCCGAATAGTTAATGAGAATTACCGGTCTCAGCCACTTCGCTCCAGCATAGTAGCTTGTTTCAATGAACTATAGGTTGTAATAGAGTATGAACTGTTTTATAATATTTGGCTATGGCTATCGTTCACGAACCGAAATTGGGATTTGCAGAAGCCCTCGGGGCAGCATACGTATTTTCACACAGCCCGCTTGAAGGAATAGGACAAATATTTGCTTCTCGCGGAGGTTTTGCTAAAGTTAATTTTCTAAGCCGCCGAGGGATTTTACTCTCAGATCCGTTACTTATAGGTGAACTTTTTTCGACTCACGAAGACAAAATAGATAAAGCAGGCTTTGATTCGGAAATTATGCGCCGTCTGATAGGCACAAATATGCTGGATATTGCCGACGGAGAAGAATGGAAATGGCGCAGACAGATGGCTCTTCCGGCTTTTCACCGGAAAATGCTGGCATCCTATATTCCGGTAATATCGGCACAGGCAGGGGCAACCCTAGATTCCTGGGAAACTGATTATCCCAGGCGGGTCGGAAATCCCGTAACACCCGACTTGAGTGCGGATTTAACGTCACTTACATTAAGAATCGCTACCGAAGCTTTTTTCGGATACCAGGCTACACCCGAGGAAACTGTCCGTTTAAACCGCGATTTAACTACAGCTTTGGATTTTTACAGTTATACGCTCAGAATGGGCGGATTGCCGGTTCATCTTCTGGAAACTCCTTTATTCAGAACTGTCAGACAAGCGCTGACAAATTTAAGGGCAACCGGCGGGGATATTTTAAGCCGCGGCTATGACGATCCGAATAAGAATGAGCTCTTCGGCTTAATGGTAAAAGAGGGATTACAGCGTCCCACTCAGGCAAACCGCGACGCTTTAGTTAACGAGGCATTGATGTTTCTTCTGGCCGGTCACGAAACTACTTCTACAGCCCTGACCTGGACTTTTATGAATTTATCCAAACCGGAAAATGCGCAGCATCTTGAACTTTTAAGAAAAGAGTCGCAGGAAGTGATGAGAGGAGGACTACCTGATCTCGAAAAAGTCCGGTCATTAAAATGGCATAAAGCGGTGATGGAAGAATCAATGAGACTAACTCCTCCGGTATGGATCTTTACCCGCAAGGCAACGGAAGATATCGGATTCACAACGGGCGAGACAATAGAAAAAGATTCGGTGATTGCCGTTTGTTCTTATTTGACACACCGTCACCCTGACTATTGGGACGAACCGGAAAAATTCAGACCGGAGAGGTTTTATGATAAAAGGCCAGCAGTGCGGGAATCATTTATCCCGTTCGGAACCGGGGAGAGGTCCTGTATCGGCCAGGCTTTAGCTATGGTTGAAGGCCCGCTTATTCTCGCTACAATGCTGCAGGGCCACGATATTCACGCTGATACGGATGCAAAACCGGCTCCTCTTGCGGTGCTGCGCCCGGATAAACCAATCAGCGCAACTATCCGGAAAATATAACCCCTAACACAGAAAAAGCCCCTTGCGGGGCTTTTTCCTCTCTCGCCATACAAAGTCTTATTGCTAAAACTTCATACATAAACAAACTTAGACAGTAAGTATATGTTTTAGCGAGAAACCCAACTTACGCTGGACTAATAAAATAGCGATTTTCACGGCTCAGGTCAACTAATTAAAACTGCATTAAACAACATCAAAGAGATCTTAAAGAGATATTAGACTATTCTTTCAGTTTTTGATAAAATTTCAGGGCTTTTCTTGATTGCCTTTTGCCAAAATTGCAAAGCAATTTTGAAAGGAGGAGTAGTGGTAAGTTCAGCTTTTGTGAAAACAAAACGAACTTGTGAGCACACTCCGACGCGCCGCGTTCGTCTAGTGGTTAGGACGCTGGGTTTTCATCCCAGTAATCACGGGTTCGACTCCCGTACGCGGTACCAAAGGGGATAGTATTCTTTTCACTATCCCGAATAGCTTGATATATCGGGCTAATCCTATGGTTCAATGTGCCTTCATAGTTCCAAGCTAGTCCATCAGGGAAGATTGAACCAAGCAGCACACGAAGCTGATTTATATTGGATCTCTTGTACGTTTCTCCTAAATCTGCCAGTAATGTCTTAATAAAGCTGGTTAAAGCATCAATATTATATTTATCTATAGTTGCATCATCTTTAACAACTTGTGCTCGAATCATTTTGTCTTCAATAATGGCGTTTTGTTCTTTGAATATTTCGTCGGAATAAACACCCGTAATATTTTTCTCAACAAGTAACTTTCTCATAGTCTGTAGACGTGTAATTTCGTCATCCGCTTCACTATTAATCTTTTGCAATCTGGAAAGTCGCTCGTTGTATGTTTTGTATAAAAAGGCAATAAAGAGAGTTAGTCCTTTTTTTGTAGGAGTAATTTGTTTCAAAAGATCTATTAAAGTATTTTCTAAAACATCTACTTTAATAGATGATGCTACGCAACGCCCTCCACAACGATAATAAGGATACTTGGCGTTTCTCCCTTTGCTCCATCCGGCAGTTAAACCCATACCGCATTTAGAACATTTAACTAATCGTCTCAACGGAAATTCTGGATTTTCGCTATTTCTCTTAGCAAGTGCCACTTTATTAACATTTCTCCCATCTAAAATTGCCTGCACTTTATAATATTGTTGTTCAGTAATCATAGGAATATGTTGACCTTTAACTTCTTCCGGATATTTATCTGAAGTAACAATTCCCATGTAGAATTTCTGTCTGAAGATTCTATTAGCTGTTTGTGGTCTTAATGTATATGTTTGTTGCTTAGTAACTATTCTTACTCCCCATTCATTCATAATTTTAGCCATTTCGGCTAAACTCTTTGTTCCGGTTGCCATTAAATCCCAAGCCTTTTTTATATTATCCCAAGTTTCAGGGTCTTTTACTGCATAACCACTCTGAGAAATATATCCTATTGGAGGTTTCCTACCAATGAGTCCAGCTTTAAATCTTGCTCTTAGGCCATTTTTTGTTCTTTCACTTCTAATATCATTATCCAGTTGAGCAAATCCAGCTAATATAGTCTCTACTAACTTTTCAGTTGGACTATCCCCTGTAGGTTCTGTAGCAGATATTATATTTGCACCGTTTTCAGCTAATTTTTTCCTAATAGCTAAATAATCAGCAGTTTGTCTGGAGATACGATCTAAGCGGTATACAAAAACAGCTTGGACTTTATTGCTCTTCTTCCGACAATACTCAAGTAGATTTAATAAAACAGTTCTACCCAAAATACTTTTAGCAGATTTACCTTCTTCTCTGAATACTTCAATAACCTCATAGCCTCGTTTTAGAGCTTCTTTTCGGCATATATCCTCCTGAGTATCCAAAGAAAAGTTATCTATTTGTTCTTCAGAAGAAACTCTCAAGTAAATAATCGCTTTTTTACCATCATCACGAATAATATTGTTCATAGACTACCTTTCTCATGCAATAATTCTCTTAGAGTTTTTCCATCAAAGATTTCTTTTTCAAAATCATCTATCCAAGTGCTTACCAGATATTGAATCTCAGTAACTGCCACTTTTAATTCTTCCGGACTAAACTGATTGGCAATTTCTCCAAGTATTTGTTTAGCTTTTTGAATATCTTTATCATCATATTGTTGTTCTGGAAAAAGTGAATTTAAAGAGTTACTAATTGACTGAGAGAGAAGTTCAGTAGGTCCAATATTTTTAGGAGGTTGAACAGCAACCTTACCTAGTATCTCTGCTACTGGTGTTAATATTTGTTCTTCTGCTACTTTAGGTATTTGTTTCGCTTGTTTCTCACTATTTGGAATATAAGGAGTTTTTGTAGAGTTATCGTCTGAGAATAATGATAGATTTATAGCTTGCATATTCAATACTTAACTATCGAGATATAGATAGTAGTATATATCTAAATATAGATAGTTGTCAAGCACGAATTAGCTTTATGATATACTTACGTTGCTTTGAAACTGCCCTATAAGGGTAGTTTTATGGACATCCAGCATTTACGAGCAGATTATTTATTAAATCAATTCTTTCACTCGAAAGCACTTCCTCAGGTAAATTCTAGTGCATCAATTTCCTTATTACCGTTTCTATTAACTGGAATAGTTTTTATTTGTCTTCTCTATATAATCCGTAAAGTTATCTCTTTTAAAAAATCATTCACAGAAAAATCTATTCTTTTAGAACTCACACCTCCGGCAACTACAGAAAAGACAGCGTATACAACACAACAATTATTCTCAGTTATCCATAATTTAGGAAAGGAGCGATCACTTTGGGATAAAGTAATTGGGAAGAAGATTGTTTTTGCTTGTGAGATTGTGTCTACGCAAAAACAAGGTATTAGATATTTAATAAGAACCTCTCCTCATCAAGTAAATAATCTCAAGCGAAGTTTGCTTTCATATCTACCTCAAGTCAGTGTCAAAGTTGCCAATGAGTATTTACCGGAGAAAATATCAGATCTCCCGAACTTTCACAGTAAAGTTATTGAATTTGATTTAACAAAACATTTTGCCTATCCACTCCAAAAACAAAATGTATTAATCGAACATGATCCAGTTGCCTACATTACCGGAATGATGACTAAATTATCTCCTCAAGAACTCATCTCGTTTCAAATAGTATTATCTCCAACTCAAAGAAACAGCACGGCATATATCAAACAAAAGATTTTAAGAGGTGAAGATGCTTTGGGATATATAAATGAGTTAAGTAGCTCCCAATTAATAAGTATTCTGAAGTTTCCTATTACCATGATTAAAATTGCCCTGGGTGTTTTAGGGTGGGCTTTAAGGACTGTTGTTAACGATTTAGGTGATGCCAAAATGGCAGCCAGACAATCCCAAATGCAGTATATGGCATATTACAATTCACAGAACCTACAAAAGCCAGCGAGAGTATTAACTAACTTTGAACAAGAGGCAGTGAGAGCTATTGAGGAAAAAATTGATCAGCCATTATTTGAAGCAAGAATTAGAGTGCTTATCGGAATGAAAGATAAACATGAATTATCGGAAAGAGTAAGAGGTTTTAATTCTTCTTTAGGTATTTTTACTACTCCTAGTAGTCAATCTTTAAAAAAGAAAATGACTTTCCCATTTTCTGGATTTAATAAGTTCCTCTTTCTTAATTTTAAAAAGAGATTATTGTCTTTTTCTTTTAATAGTAGTCCAACTGTTTTATCAGTCTCTGAAATATCCGACCTTTATCATTTTCCTTTTACTAGAGTTACTCAAACAGAAAATATTATTAAAGCACATAGCAAAGAACTTCCTGCGCCGGTTTCATTAAAGAATAACAAACAATTATCTGTTGTTCTGGGAAAAAACACCTATGGAGGAACGGAAACAATAATTGGGCTTTCTGAAGAAGAGAGAAAAACCCATATGTATATTATTGGAAGAACTGGATCTGGAAAAACCACCTTAATGTTTTCAATGGCTAAGCATGATATCGAGCAAGGGGCAGGGATGGCATTTCTTGATCCTCATGGTGATGTCTCTGAAGATTTACTAACTTGTATACCTGAAAAGAGAATAAATGATTTAGTCTATCTCAATCCTTTTGATTTAAAACATCCGGTAGGCATTAACTTATTAGAGCTTACTCCTGGGCTTGATGAGGATGAAGCAGAACTTGAAAAAGAAGTTGTAGCAGAAGGAGTTGTATCTTTATTTAGAAAAGTATTCTCAAAAGAAGAAAATGCTAATGCTCATCGAATTGAATATATTTTAAGAAATACTATTCATACTGCTTTTACAACTGAAAGCCCAACTATTTTTACGTTATATGATCTTCTTAATAATCCTACCTTCCAAAAACAAGTAGTTGCTAAACTTCAAGATGAGAACTTAAAGAACTTCTGGAAGTTTGAGTTTGGCAGAGCTGGTGATTATCAGGTGGTTAAAATGGTCAGTGGTGTCACAGCTAAGATTGGAAGATTTCTTTTTTCTCCTACTGCAAAAAGAATCCTTGAGCAGAAAAAATCAACAATTAATTTTAGAGATATTTTAGATGGGAAAATTCTAATATGTAACTTTTCTCAAGGGAAGTTAGGTGAGGATACCGCAAGACTGTTAGGAACAACCATTTTAACTAAGCTCCAACAAGCAGCATTAAAACGGGCAGATATTCCACAAGCGAAAAGAAAACAATTTCATTTATATGTTGATGAGTTTCAAAACTTTGCAACTTTATCCTTTGCTAAAATGTTATCCGAGGGCAGAAAGTATGGACTAGATGTTTGTATTGCCGAACAATCAACCTCTCAACAACAAGATAGAAGTATTGTGAATATTATTCTTTCAAACGTTACGACAGTAGTAACTTTTAGAACTGGTAATCCGATAGATGAAGAGCTACTTCTCTCCCAACTGTACCCTTATGTTGAAAAGGGTGAAATACAATCTCTTCCTAGGTACAAGTTCTATATTAAGATGTCAGCCATTGAGTCAGAAGAACCGTTTTCCGGAGAAACGATCAAAATAGAGGTTGTTAAAAATGTTAAGAAGATCGAAAAACTCATGGCAGCATCCAGAAAAAACAATGCCATTGTTTATAAAAAACCGGAGGGAATAAAAAAGGTTAAAACTTTAGTAAATAAAGCTTCAGAAGAAATTCCAGAGGTTAAAAATACTGGCGGAGTTCCTAATATGCCTGAATTCCAAAATGTCTAATAATTGCCAATACCCGTACTGGCAAAAAATAAACAAAATTAAAGCTAAATAGAATAAAAATCCTGCTTTATTATTACTTATATAAATATAAGAGGAAGTAAAAAATGAAAAGACTGACTAAAAAACAAACTGACTCAAAACTTCACGATACTCTACCAAAGATTACACTTAATCAACAACAAATCATCAAAGATATCTATAAATTCCGCTTCATTAACACCTATCAATTCCAAAAACTATTTAACCATAAAGATCCATCAACTACCCAAGAATGGCTAAAAGAATTAACAACTTTAAAGTATATAGATACAGACTACAAAAGAACCGATATAAATGAAAACAGAAAACCAGCTAATTATTTTCTTGCCCCACTGGGAAGAAAATTTCTCAAGAAATTAGACGGTTATGATATTACCGTTTTAGAAAAGGTTTACAGAGAAAAAAGCAGAAAACCTATTTTTAAAAATCACTGTAGAGAAATTGTTGATATGTTTCTCTTTTTATTGTCTCAAAAAAATCCAAACGAAGAACTTAAGTTTTTTACCCAATCTAATTTAACAAAATTTGATTACTTTCCTAAAACTGAACTAGATGCTTATGTTGTTTTTCAGGAAGGAAATAAAATAAGAAGATTTTTCTTGCATATCTTTAAAGACTCAGATCCTAAGTGGTTACCCAGACAAAGAATACAGGAGTATATAAAGTATTTCAATGATAATACCTGGCAGGAAAATACTAATAACAGTCCATTTCCTGCAATATTATTTGTGTTACCTACAGATAGTCTAAAATTTCATATTTTTAAATATGGGCAGGCAGTTTTACAAAAAGCTATTACCGCTGATATTCAACTATTTCTAGAAACTAAAAATGCCATCAAAACAAAAGATCCAAAAACACTTTGGCAGAAAGTAGAATAGGCTAACCACCGGGCAGAGGTGGTTAGTAATTTTTTAAGCCCACTCAGCACTATCATACTGAGGAAGAGCATAAACAATTTTTTTGAGTAGATATGTCTCAACAACATTATCAAAAAACTGATAGAGTTCTGTTTTTGGTAGATTTCCTTCAGTACACTGATAAAGCCAACATTGTAAAGACTTTAATATCTGTACAGTTGTAAAAGAATATTCCGATTGGTATTGAAAATCCAGTGGTCTAAACTTTTCTGCTTCACCATTTCCATACCTAGCATTCACGCCATCAGTATTTAATTGAAACATGTCCTTGGCTAAAATTTCTTCCCATTCATCAGAAGTAAGATTATAGTTTAGTTCCTCTAATTTCTCTTTAAGATCGTAACCTTCCGATTTCTTAACTTCGTTTCCTAACCAAGTGACAACTCTATTAATAGTTTTGTCTTCAACCATAAAAGCACTCATATATATCCCTCCTTTCCGGCTGTAGATTTTTTCCTAAAAGAATTAGTTTTATGGAAGCAGCCTGCTTGCTTCCAATACATGCTTTCTAAACAGCCGGGTGAATTTTGCAAGGGCGAGACAACGATCTCGTTCATATACCCTTGCAAAAGAGGGGTGCAACCCTTAGAAACTTAAGAAATAATTAACAACCGACTTTAAGCTTTTGCCCATTATGAAGTGATGTAGAATCTAAGTTATTCTTTTCCATAATTTCTTTGTAAAGTTTTCCACTTCCTAGTTGGAAACTCGCAATACTCCATAAAGAATCTCCAGATTGGACAATATACTCACAACTTCCACTTGTTTGAGATTTAGTATTTACGTTTTTCTTAGAAGCAGTAGTTTGCAGAACAGACACTTTTTTAGGCACAATTGAGTAGACTCTTGCAGGAAAATTCTTAAAGTAACTAATTCCATTTGATGCGCCCTTTTTAGCTGTTTTGGCACTCATCTCATTACTCCACTTTCCTGGTGCACAGCCATTTCCTGAACGAATAGTGAAGTAATAGGTGGTATTAGGGGCTAAGGAGTTTATTGTGTAAGACAATGCACCTCCTGTAGGATTCGAGGGTAAATTTGTGCCATATTGATAGTTTCCTGAGGATAAACCATAGGAAATATAATAGCTGCTCACTGATCCAGAAACAGGAGCAAAATATAATGTTGCTTGAGTAGGAGTTGCATCTATTTGAAATAAATCTGGTGTTCCTGTCGGTGCACTATCTGTACAAGAAGCAGGGCCGGGATTACTTTGAGATGGGGAGTTAGAACTTGGGAATATATATTCAAAAGCTCCCAGGTCAGGAGCCGAACCGCTATATCCATCATTGATACCAGATAATACAACACCGGCATTAATAGCCGGAGAACCGGCCCGAAGAGTAAAATTAGCAGATCCCGGATCAGTTAGTTGTGGATCAGATTGCATAGAATGAGTGTTTCCTCCATATGCGGCCTCCCAAGATGAGTAGGTATTTTTTGCTACTCCTCCCCATTTGATAAATCCGGCGGCTTCCGGACCAAATGAATTATACTCATAGATATTACCGCTACCATTTGTGCCATTGTTATCAGCTCCAGACCCTACATACAGATTACCTAATGTACCTCCCACTCCAATGTTATTTTTAACTATCATGTCTGAAAATAATTGAGTTCCACTTGCTAGGGTAAAAAAGAATGGATAACTCGAACCATAGCTCGTATTGTGATAAAGTTTCACACCACTTGTGCCGCGTTCATCGGCTCCAGACACCATGATATTACCTGTATGGGCATAGCTTGACGGATGATTTAACAGATTATTGTATGCTAAGTTGTAAGTTACTGTGCTATTTATATTTTTTTCTATATGGAGTCCTGGTCCGGAGTTATTGTAAACAGTATTATGTGTGACAGTTGCTCCACGGGTTGTGTCCATCCATATGCCTAATCCTTGTGAATACCACGAATAAGCTTCTTGTTCTGCACCGATGCCGTTATCATGAGCGATATTTCCGGAAACCATATCCGGACCTGAATTTGATGATGGTGGACCACCAGGAACTTCAATAGGTGATTCATTGGCATAAATAAATATTCCAGCCGACCACTGAAATCGCCCAGAATTAGCAAGTTTCAGTGAGTTGTTATTAGCAACATTGTTCAAAATTTTCCACCCCGGAGCCCCTTGAAAAACTTCTCCCCGGAAACCTGAGGCATTATTGTAGCTAAATGTTGAGTTTTGAACAATCACATTAGAAATCGTTTCGACAAATTCGGTTATAAATAAACCTTCATAATAGTTAAGAGTGGAGAGTATCCCATCGACAGTTAGTCCAGTCACATTTCCGGTAGCGTAGATACCAGCTTCCTTAGCACCTCTAACTTCGATACCTGATAAGGCGATATTTTGCTTTCCGGAAATAGCTATTCCATTTGTTCTCGTACCTGCCTCAATAGTATGCCCGGAGGGAGAAGTATCTTCAACTGTTCTGACATAAAGTCGGCTGTTGCCGGAGTCATAATACGCTCTTCCTGGAGTCAAAGCCTGTTTTGTACCAATAATTGTCAGTCTGTTACCATCTTCAAAGACTTGAACTGGATCACTTGATTTTGTGGCATAGTAGGCAGTAAATGGGCTATTACCAGCTAATCCGGATGAGTAAATAGAACCAATTTCTGTATCAGTCAAAGCCCGATTAAATACAAATGCTTCATCTATTAAACCATCCCAATAATCTCCTCCATATTCTTCTCCTCCAATGGCAAAACCTCCTGCATCAGTCGATAGTGCCGTTTGTGTCGCAGTTGCTGTACGACTTTGCTTTACTCCGTCTACAAATAAAGCAATCTCTTTATTTGTAGAGCCTTTTACTCTCATCGCAACATGATGCCAGACACCAGTATCTGAGTACCCAACATTACTAACAGCACCTGGATAACGGCCTCCATCATTTAATTCAGCTTTAAAAAGGTTCGTATTTTCTTGATGATACAATGCAAAACTCCCACCCCACCCTTTGGTCATAATACGCATATTAGTATTAACTGAGTTGAACTGAACCCATGCACCGACAGTGAAATCTGTAGTAGAAACACCAACTTTGCCAGGGAAATTTGCAGACAAGCTGGCGTTTGACCGCGTCAAATAGTGGCTGCTTGCTTTAGCGAATGAAGCTGAGTAGGAACCCTGTTTATGTGTCGTGCTTTGTCCAACTGTATTGTGATCAGTTAAATCATTATCATTAGCTGTTCCATCTAATCTGGTTGCTCCTCCTGATTCTTCCAGCATCCAATAACCCTGAAGATTGGCATCTCCGGTAAAATCCTGTCCAATGATTTCTGATGTCCAGCTGGATAAAATATCATTTCCATTAATGACCGGTTTTGCTCCGCTGCCGTATGCCCCGAAAGTTATCGGAGAATTGGAACTACCAGAACAAGGAACAGTTAATTGTTCACGCCAGGTTTCACCACTTTTAAATAAAACACTATCACCAGCTTGAAGCTGTCCGCCTCCGCTACCACAGGCAAGGCTATTTAATTTAGAAATAGTCTGCCAGGGAGTTGAGGTAGAAGTTCCATTATTGCTATTATTTCCACCAGTTGCGTCTACATAGTAAGTTGTCGCATATGTTGGAGTCGCCCAAAATAAGAAAAAACTTACAAAGCTAATAAGTAATGAAAAAATTTTATATTTTAATCCCATAATACCTCCTTAATTTATCTTAGTATTTCTTAGCAAAAACGCAAGTACATTTTTAGCTTCAAATGCTTAGTTATACTTTGTAGACTTGTCGTCGTATGCCTACCAGAATAATTCTGTATGGCAACTAAGAAAACTAAATCTCTCACAAATTTAGGTAAGAAAATTCAGAAATTGCGAAAGCAAAAGGGGTTAACTCAAGAGAAAATGGCTGAAGCTTTAGGGATAAGTAGAGTGTATATGGGTTATATTGAGCAAGGGAGAGAAAGCCCTTCTTTAAAGATACTGATGAAGATAGCCAAAAAGGTTGGTGTAAAAGTAGAGGATTTGTTCCATAATTAATTTGTCTTGTCTTGTCTTGTCTTGTCTTGTCTTGTCTTGTAATCATTGTATGGTTTGGATATTAAAAAAATCGAGAAAGTGATTTAATCTTATAATTTAATTAAACACAATATTTTTACTTATTGCAATAATATTTTTACGAAAGGGCACTTATATCCTAAGGAAATTTCTGAAAATTAACCATAATTTTAGAGGTCTAAATACTCTGAGTAGGCTGAGAAAGATCGGTAACACTTTTGAGGTAGAATAATTAAGTGGCTAGTTGTGAACACTTTCTTAATATTCCGTTAACCCGACGACAATTCTTAGGAACTGTAGTAGGAGGAGCTACTATAATATTTGCTGCTGATACTCAGACTGTTCAAGCGCATGATTTACCTCAAGCTAAGACTGTTGAAAATTTTTCTCCGGCTGCTATGAAAGCAGAACTTACAGGAGTAATGCAACAGCGTTTTGGTATTGTCTTTCCAGAAAGTAATATACCTGAAGGAAGAGATTTGCCTCTGTATGCCAATTTGTACCGAGCATTATCCATATATGAAGCAGCTGGCATTACTAACTTTTCAAACCAGCATTCAGGAAATTTACAGTTTATAGTTAATAGTGAAGGAAAAACGTTAAATGATAAAGATCCCTATCCAAATGCCATTGCCTATTATTGGAATGATGGAACACCCCAGACAATATTTCGCTGGCCCAAGGATGGTTTCCCTCAAGATTGGTGGCAATCCCAAGCAAACGATACCAATCCTGCGAGTTTAGAATCATTTTATAATGACAGAGCTACAATGTATGCCTTACATGAATTGTTTCACCCTTTACAACACAGGGCTGTTTCTCCGTCTACCGATTTCAATCAATCAAAAGTTTTACTAACTCCGGATATGCAAGATTTCGCTCAAACAGTTGGAGTTACTATAACTTCATCTGAAGCAGATATAAATACAAAACCGCCTTGGGAAATAAATTATCTGTATCAAGATGGAGAACCATGGGTTGATAATCTAAGAAGATATGATTGGAGGATAGGGACATTACCTAATCCAATTGTTGAGGGCTCTGCTGTCTCTGTATCTCAGTTTCTTTGGAATCGGAATTTATTTAAAGATAGATTTCCTACTCATGCTCGTTGGGCTGAAGCAGAGATAGAAAGATTAAAAGCCGCATAGGTTATTCTAAGTTATCCTTCTTTCTTCTGTTCTCAACTTTCTAGCAACTGCTCGTAAATAAGGTCTAATCTCTCCAACTTTTCTAGGATCTGACATTCTGTCCCACATAGCAGGTGCCAGTATTGCTAGTTCTTCTGGTCTATGTTGACCAACATCAAAATACACATCTACTTCTACAGTTTCCTGAGTATCATAGTTGGGTAAATCAATAGAATAGAGTGGTCTTACTTGTCCTTCTGCTTTTTCTCCAGCTAGGACTCTAGCATGTAAATTACTAATACCTGAAAGCACAGATTGAGCAAGTAATACATCAGGATCACCTTGTAGTTCTTGTGGGACTCCAGGATAACTAAATGCTACCTCTCTTCTTGCCGGTGCTTGCTTCCTCCATCTAAATAATCTTTCAATTCCCATCCTTATTCTATTATAGGGTCTAATACTAAAGTTTAAAAGTGCCAGAAGTATTTTCACCTGTTGCATAATTGATATTGAATGATATAATCACGTCAAGCTTATAAAGTTTTACAAACTGCCTTCTTGGCAGTTTTTTTGTACATTTTTATGAAAGGAGGTGCTCATGAAAAAAGCAATTATTCTTAATGCAGCTATAGTTACTTCACTTATCACAGCAACACCTGTGTTTGCTCAATCTGCTGATGTTTCTAAAATCCAAACTTTTATTCAAAGTATTATTCAGGTTTTAGTTACGCTCTCAGGTTTAGTTTCAGCTGGATTTTTTGTCTGGGGAGGGTTTGGATATATCACTAGTTCAGGTAATCCAGAAAGTTTAGATAGATCTAAGAAAACAATTCTCTACTCAGCAATTGGCCTAACAGTAGTACTTGCAGCTTTTGTGTTATCCAATATTGTGACACAACTTGCCAGTACGGCTTTCGGAGGAGCTCACTAAATTTTAATCTGCCTAACGAGATTATTTTATGAAGTGCTTAAAATATCTGTTGCAAAGCAAGAGGCTTCTTGCCTCATTGGCAGTGGTGCTGCCGTTTCTTTTCTATGCTTCACCTGCGTATGCAGTTTCTACAAGTGCGGACATAAATAATTACACTTCAAGTACTTTACAAATAATTACTGCTCTTGCTTCTGGCGCAGCCGTTCTTTTTCTTATTAAAGGCGGTTACTTTTATCTTACTTCTTCAGGCCAACCAGAAAGTTTAGAAAATGCGAAGAAAACAATTCGTAATGCATTGATAGGACTATTACTGGTATTAGGATCTGGCGTTTTAATATCCGTATTTCAAAATGCTATTGGCAATCCTACAAATGCTACTAATACTGCTGCTTTAAATTTAACTCCTCTTAGTCCGGTAACTCCCAGTGATGGACTCACACAAGTTCTGATTGATGCAGTAACGGCATTTATGCAAAATATAGTTGAAAGTGCTACAAAACCCATTGTTGATGCAATATTTGGATTTTTACTGACTACACCAACTTTATTAAATAATTCAGTCGTGTTTAATTTCTGGCTAATTATTTTAGGTATTACAGACTCACTTTTTGTTCTAGTAGTAGCGTTACTTGGACTCCACTTCATGAGTGCTTCAACATTAGGATTTGAAGAAGTAGAACTTAAACAGTTATTACCGAGAATTGGTTTAGCATTTCTTGGAGCAAACATCTCATTATTTTTAGCTGACTATGTAATTATTACTTGTAATGCTCTAGTTAAAGGAGTACTGAATCTAACGGGTGGATTAACTCAAGCGTGGGTTTTAAATGCTATAAATCCAGCGACATTTATTACCGGCAACACTCCCCTTATTACTTTAATTTTTCTCATTATATTTCTTATTGTTTCTATTGTATTACTTCTTTTGTATATAACCAGACTTATTACTATTTGTTTAGCCGGTGTATTATCTCCATTAATATTTCTTCTTTGGACTCTCCCTCGATTCTCAGATTTTGCAGAAATAGCTATTAAAAGCTATATAGTTACTGTTTTTACAGTCTTTGTGCATGTAGTTATTATTCAACTAGCCTCATCTTTCTTAACAATCCCTGGAAATAGTAATAATTCTTTAATTTCTATCGCTGTAGGAATTGGTTTATTCTTTACTCTTTTAAAAACTCCATCAATTCTGATGCAACTTATTTTCTACAACTCAGGTAGAGGTATTGTGAGAAAAATTGGCGGTCAGATTATGAATGTTATGACTACTGACAAAGATGCTACATCCAGAACAGTAGTTGCTACTGATGGCGTTGTAAAAGCGCCAAGGAGGTTTGTAAGAGCATGAGAACAACAGTAATACCAGCTCAAATTACCACAGTTGAGGATAAAATTGCCGGAAATCTTAACTTAACTCAAATCATGTTACTGATGGTTCCGGTCATTTGGGGAACGATTGTTTATACAATCCTTCCTCCGACAATGCATTTGGCATGGTACAAATTGCCTTTATTACTTCTTGTGTTAGTTTTCTCCCTAACTATGGCAGTACGAATTAAAGGAAAAGTCGTTTTGCATTGGATGATTATTCTTCTTCGTTATAATGTTCGACCAAAATATTATTTGTTCAATAAAAATAATCAGACTTCGCGAATTATGGATTTTCCTGTATTTGAAAAGTCTCCTAAGAAAATTTTGAAAAAAGCGCCTGCGAAGCAGGAAAAAGAAACTCACAGGGCAAGTGTTAGTATCGGGGATTTAGTACGACTTGAAGGACTTATTACCAGTCCAAAATATTCATTTTCTCTAAAATCAGTAAAGAAAGGAGGCTTATATGTGGCTCTTGAACAAGTCCAAAAATAAAGTAAGTTCCCGTCAACAGATACAAATTAAAGAAGTCAAAGATGGAATCTTAATACTACCTAACAACCAATATAGATTGGTCATAGAAACCTCCTCAATCAATTTTGAGTTAAAAAGTGAGGACGAACAGGATGTCTTGATAGATAGCTTCCAAAACTTCCTTAATTCGCTTCCTTGCCCTTTACAGCTTTTAATCAGAGTTAGAGAAGTAGATATTGATAGATATTTAGAACAAACTTCCGCAAGTAAGTCCTCAGAAAAAGAAAAGGTCTACAAAGACCAGATTGATAATTACTGTAGTTTTATTAAGGGTTTAGTTTCAGGTAATAAAATTCTTTCCAGAAGATTCTATGTTGTTATCCCTTATGTAAATACCGATAAAATCAAGGATTTTAATTTAATCAAAGAACATATTTATTTAAATAGAGATATTGTCCTTCGCGGATTGGAAAAACTAGGAATGAAAGCCAGAACACTGCACGGACTTGAAGTGTTAGATCTGTTTTACAGTTTCTATAATCCACAGCAAGCCAAAACTCAGGAACTTAAAGGACAAACTATTCAAATGTTAATGGAGGGAAATAACTATGTTTGATATACCACCACTTGATTCAATTAGTTTTCGCAGTTTCTTACTCAAGAAACCAAAGAAGAAACTAACTAAAAAAGAACTTTTGAAAAAATCCTTTGAGTTCAATTACGGTGAGCAAGACCAGATAGATTTTATTTCCTATTCAGGACTTGAAGAAACAGGAAGTTATCTACAAATGGGAGATAAATTTGTCAGGACTCTATTCATATCAGTTTATCCATACACTGCTTCTACCGGATGGCTAAATATGTTAATAAACTTTAACCATAATATTGATATTTCTTACCACATTGAGCAAGTTGATCCACTCTTAGCTTTACCAAAATTGAATAGAAAAATAACAGAGCTAGAATCAACAAAAAGAACTATGCTCAAACAAGGAAGAGTGATTGGCTCTGAAATCACTGATCCTTTGGAATCTGCTAAAGAACTAAAAGATAAAATTCAAAGAGGACAGGAGAAACTCTTTCAAGTCTCAATTTATATGACTATTACGGCGGATAGTTTGGTTGATCTGAACAAAATTACCACACTTCTTGAAACAGTGATGTCCACTAGACTTTTCTATATTAAAACTGCAACCTTCCAACAACTCGAAGGATTACAGTCAATTTTGCCAAGAGGAGAAAATCAGCTAAATCAAAAACGAAACTTAGACAGTTCTTCCGCTGCTTTAACCTTCCCGTTTGTTTCATCTGAACTAGTACAGGAGTCAGGAATTCTTTATGGAGTCAATAAATCTAATAATTCACTCGTAATTTTGGATAGATTCTCCTTAAACAATGCTAACAGTATTATTTTTGCCCAGTCTGGAAGTGGTAAAAGTTACACCGCTAAAGTAGAAATACTTAGACAGCTTATGCAGGGGACAAAAGTTATTGTTATTGACCCGGAACGAGAATATAAACAGCTAGCAGCTTCTGTGAATGGTACATACATCAAACTTTCTGCAAAATCCAAAGAGAAAATTAACCCCTTTGATTTTTCCCTCAAATCTTACACCGGAGAAAATGATCTTTCTGAACACATCCAAGATCTAACTGAAATTATTTCTTTAATGGTTGGAGGACTAAATGCAGAAGAAAAAGCTATGGTTGATAAAGCTATAATCCAAACTTACAAGTTGTTTGGATTCAATATGACTGGTAAAAATACCAGAGCGAAGAATAGCGAATTTCCACTTCTGAAAGACTTTTACAAAGTACTAAAAGATATGAAGCAAAAAGACCTTTGCAATAAACTTGAGAGATTTGTAAAAGGATCACTTTCAACTGTTTTTGACTCTCAAACTAATATCGCCTTAGATAATCGGTTGGTTATTTTTGATATTAAAGATTTAAACGAGTCATTGAGACAAATAATGATGATGACAACAGCTAATTTTGTTCATGCTCAAGTTAAAACTAGCCCGCAAAAAAGAATTTTAGTTATTGATGAAGGTTGGTTATTGTTACAACACGAGGAATCAGCCAGATTTGTAGCCGGATTAGTTAGAAGAGCCAGAAAATACTACTTAGGAGTTACTATCATTTCTCAACAAGCCAATGACTTTTTGAATCAAGAATATGGCAAAGCCATTGCTTCTCAGTCTTCCGTCAGGATTTTAATGAAACAGGATACAACTACCATTAAAAAAGTAGCTGAAGAATTTAATCTTAGTGAATATGAGCAAAGATTTTTAATGACTTGTGACAGAGGAGAAGCATTAATTATTGCCGATCAAAATCATGTAGCTCTAAAAGTTGTAGCTTCTGAAAAAGAACACCCATTACTTACAACTGATCCAAAAGAAATATATCTATAAAATGAATGAATCTCCTAAATCCAAAAGTTATTGCTGCTGTCTGGTCATTTAAGAAAGAACTCACTGTTGTTGCTACTGCATTTTTAATTATTCTTCTAATGCCGGTTATCGCAGTCATTATTCTAGTAAATACTGGAATAAACATTATTTCCGACAAACTGGCTTCGGTTAATGAAATTACAAAGATAGTCCAGATTCATGATCCAGCAACTGGTGAAGTTATCAAAGAAATTGACACTAAAAGAGTCTGGCCTACGAAAGGAGTTGTAACTTTAAATTTTGGCGAAGCAGATTTACCATATCAACCTATTCATACCGGAATTGATATTGCGAGTCCTATTGGGAAAGTTGGAGATCCAGTTACTGCTTTTATGCCAGGTAAAGTAATTTATGCTAATGAAATATCTTGGGGTTTTGGAAAACACATTATCATAGATCATGGAAATAACATCACCTCAGTTTATACACATTTAGATAAGATTTATGTCGCTAAAGATCAGGAAATTAAAACTACAAACCAGGTGATAGGTCTTGAAGGTACTACTGGTTGGTCAACAGGCCCACATTTACATTTTGAAATACGAGTATTTGGTATTCCTGTAAACCCAAGAACCTTTTTAGACGGAAACCCTGTATAATATGCCTGAGATGAGTAAACATACAAACCAGTTAGCAATTGATAAAAGAGGTGGTAAAAGTAAAGTAACTGCAGGAATTCTATCTATCCTATTGGGAGGAATTGGAATACATAAGTTCTATCTAGGTCAGGTAGGTTGGGGAATAACTTATCTCCTGTTTTCTTGGACAAGTATCCCAATGTTCCTCGGGTTTATTGAAGGAATTTATTATTTAACTATGTCAGATAAAGCTTTTAAAGCTAAGTACCTCTAAAATAAGCTGCATCTGCGGTTATTTCTTCTATATTGTCTTGATTAATCCATCTAATGAAGCTTGATTGACGGATTCCTCGTTTAATCCCAAAACTCTTGTTAGATACAAAATAGCACTGTTTCCTCGTTCTAGTTAAGGCTACTAATAATTGGCAAATCTCATCATCTGAAGGATTTCTTGGATCTTTTGGAAATTCTCCATCATTCATATTAATTATAAAAACAAACCCGGCAGACATACCTTTACTACCACTAATAGTAGTCAACTTAATTGTAGGCTCAGTACTTTCTTCAGTAGTGCTTTCAACTTCCTTATTTCTTGATAAAGAAATTTTTAACTGATCAACAGTTTGTTCTAAACCTTCTTTAAGTAAAATAATCTCAGATTCAGAAAGATTAGCTTCATCTACAACTTTTTTAATTACGTTGGCGATTGCAATATGTTTTTTCATGAATTCAGCATCCAAAATTTCAATAAAGTTTTTATCCGTAGCGACTGATTTTTTGACTAGATTCACTTTAAATTCACTTTCAGAAAACTCTAATATTATTCTCCAAGCTAAATTTGAAGATTCATTATGCAGAAGTATCAAATAAGCATCTAAAAGATCTATATTTTCATCCAGACTCTCTTTAAAATCTATATTTTTAAATCTGCTTTTTAAGTAACTATGAACCTGTTTTA